>DATFPD010000306.1:0-5599 GCA_035265005.1 Gemmatimonadaceae bacterium
AATTCGCCACCGCCTCGGGCATCTCGAGCTTCGCCGGCGGGAAGAGGCCGGCGTAGTCGATCGCGCCCGCGAGCAGCGTTCGCAGCGACCGCGGTGCGGCGAGGGTCTTCGGCATGGAGAGAAGATAACGCCCTATCGCAGCGCCTTCCCACTGTCGGCGAACGTCCGCCACGCGGCCTTCGGCGTGCCGTTCGCCTGGCGCAGCCCGAGCGAGCAGTTGAGGAACGGAATCCGGCCGCCCCCCTGCGCGCGCCAGGCGCCGAAGACGCGCGCGACGAACTCCGCCCGCGCGCGCTCGGAGCTGCCGAGCCGCGCGGCTGCCGCGCGCGCCGCCCGCGCGGCGACGCGGCGCGTCACGACGACAGCCGCTCGATCAGCTCACGGATCCCCGCCATGTACTTCCCGTGCGCGTCGGCGCCGACGCCGCCGAGCCCTTCGACCGGCGGCTCGTGCATGATCATGTCCACGAGCTCGAAGACGTCCGGGTCGCGCGGCGCGCCGATCTCCCGCATCAGCGTGCCGAAGTCGATGCGGCGGTCGTAGAACGCCCGGGCGATGGCGGCCGCCCGACGGCGATGCTGGAGCTGGTCGGCGGTCAACATGGGCGGGAAGATACGGGCGGCGGCGGGGCGGCGCGAGACCGGCGGGGCCCTAACGCCGGCGGAGCTCGTCGCGCACGCGCATCAGCAGGACGCCGAGCATGTTGCGGCCGGAGCCGTCGCCGCCGTCGGCCCAGTAGGCGTCGTTGGCGGTGTGCTCGATCAGCTCGGCGTCGCCGGTGTCGAGCAGCGTCGAGCGGGGCCCCGGGTGCTGCGTGAACTTGGCCACGAGCGCGCGGTTCATCACGTCGTCCTTCACCGCCTCCCAGTCGGCGCGCAGCGGCCGCGAGCGGTCGCGCCCCATGCGGGCGGCGTCCATCGGCGAGCCGGCGGCGCGCACGGCCTCGCGGTGCGACTCGTCCGCGAACTTCTGCGCCTGAAAGTAGTGCTCGCTCGTCGGCCACCGCGTCCCGTCGATCTCGATCGGGTAGGGCGCGAAGTTCGAGAAGACGCCGTAGGGGTCGTTGACGCGGTAGAAGCGGATGGACCTGGGCACTCAGGACCGCTCCGCATACAGGCTGCCGCTCGGCCGGCCCAGGTCCATGTCCTCCACCACCTCGCCGGCGAGCGCGCGGTAGGCGGCGCTGGAGGGGGCGGACGGCGCGAACAGGGTCACGGGGAGCGCCGCGCCCGGGGCCTCGGCGGCGTGGACGTCCTCGGGGATGCGGGTGTCGAAGAGCAGGGTGGGGAAGAAGCCGTCGATGTGCGCCAGCATCTCCGCCGAGAGGAGGCGCCGCTGCTGGAAGCGGGTGACCACGGCGCGGAGGCGCGGGCGGCGCGGCCGCAGCGTGGTGAGCGCGTCGGCCAGGTCCTCGAGCGCGGTGAAGGCGAGCGGCGTCGGCTCGAGCGGGACCAGCGCCAGCTCGGCCGCCCGCAGCGCCGTCGTCGTTAGGTTGCCGAGCGCCGGCGGGCAGTCCACCACCAGCACGTCCGCCCGCCAGCGCGGGTGCGGGGCCAGCAGCGCGGCCGCGCCGGCGTCCGGGCGGCCGCCGTCCGACTCGTGCTGCTCCACCCCGATCAGGGCGTGCCCCGAGGGGCGGAGGAGGAGCAGCCCGTCGGGGAGCCGCGCGTGGCGCAGCGGGACCGAGGGCGCGGCGGCGGGGTCCTCGACCGGGCGCTGGCCGAGCGCGCGGGTCGCCGAGGCCTGCGGGTCGAGGTCGCGCAGCTCCACGCGGTAGCCGCGCTCGGCGAGCGCCGCGGCGAGGTTCACCGCGGTGGTGGTCTTTCCGGTGCCGCCCTTCGCCCCGGTGACGGCGATGACACGCGTCATGGGCGGTGAAGATACGCCGCCCCGGACCGCCCGCCAGCGCCGGTGACGCGGCCCGCCGCGCCGGGGTCTCCCTCTTCGACTCCCCTGCAACCTCCAACGAGGTCCTCGATGCGCCCCACAGTGCGCCGTCTGGCGATTCCACTACTCTCTGCACTGGTCGCGGCGGCCGCCTCGTCCTGCTCCTCGTCCGCGGGGACGGGCCCGGGCGGGCCGGAGCTGGCGGCGAGGCTGGGCGCCCGGGTCGAGCTGGCCGCCGCGCGCTCGCGCTGGGCGGCGAAGGCCCCGGCCCGCTACCGGTACGTGTTCAGCCGGAGCTGCGAGTGCCTGACCGAGGCCACGCAGGCCGCGCGGATCGAGGTCGAGCGCAGCGTCGGCAACCCCGAGGTCATCACCTCGCTGACGTACGCGTCGGGCGGGAGCGCCGTCGAGAATCGCTACCGGGCGCTCTTCCCCTCGGTGGACGGGCTGTTCGACCTGGTGCAGGACGCGCTGGACCGCCGGGCCGCCGGCCTCGTCGTCTCGTACGACCCGCAGCTCGGCTACCCCCGCTCGATCTCGATCGACTACGACGCGGTGATGGTCGACGACGAGGTGGTCCTGCACGCGTCCGACCTGGAGGTGGTCCCGTGAGACATTTCATGCCCCCGCTCCGCCCGCTCCTCGCCGCCGCGCTGCTCGCGTCCTGCCTGGCGGCCGCGGCGTGCTCCGATCCGGGCGCGCCGCGCACCGGCGGGCTGGTCGACGACTCGGCCACGCCGCTCGTCGCTGGCTCCGCGGCGGAGCTGGCCGCGGCGCGGCAGCGGTGGGAAGCGGCGGGGATCACGCGCTATCGCTTCACGGAGGGGCGCGGCTGCTTCTGTGCCGACAGTCGCTCGGTGCGGCTGGATGTGGCGCGCGCCGCGGAGCCGCCGCATCACGAGGCCGTGCAGTCGGTGGCGTACGATGACGAAGGCCCCGAAGGTCCGGTCCGGTACCCCGAGTTCTTCCTGACCGTGGGCGGGCTCTTCGCCACCATCCAGCACGCCATCGACAACCACGTCGAGATCCTGGTGCGCTACCACCCCGTCTACGGCTACCCGACGACGGTCGACGTCGAGCCCTCCCAGCATCCCATGGACGGCGGCGTCCTGTACCAGGTGCGGAGGTTCGAGATTCTGGAACGGCAGTAAGAGCGATTCGCGAATCACGAATCACGAATCGCACCTACGGTACGACCGCCGTCGCCTCGATCTCTACCTTCGCGCGGTCTTCCAGCAGCGCGCTGACGACGAGCAGCGACATCGCCGGGTAGTGGCGGCCCATGATCTCGCGGTAGATGGCGCCGATCGCCACGCGCGCGGCCACGTACGCCGGCTTGTCGGTGATGAACCAGGTGAGCCGCACGAGGTGCCGCGGCTCGGCGCCGGCCGCGCGCAGCACCTCGACGACGTTCTGAAGGGCGCGGCGCACCTGCGGCGCCATCTCGTCGCTCTCGAACTTCCCGGTCAGCGGGTCCCAGCCCACCTGGCCGGCGACGTAGACCGCGCGCCCCCGCGCGGCGACCGCGTTGCTGTAGCCGCGGGGCGGGGGCCAGGCGTCGGGGTGGATGATGTCGAGGGTCACGCCGCTCACGCCCGCTCCCGCAGCCGGAACCGCTGGAGCTTGCCCGTCGCCGTGCGCGGCAGCTCGCTCACGAACTCGATGCTGCGCGGGTACTTGTAGGGCGCGATCTCGCGCTTGACGAAGTCCTGGAGCTCGCGGGCGGTGCGCGAGTCGGGGGCGGCGGCGGCGGCGGGGTCGAGGACGACGAACGCCTTCACGATCTGCCCGCGGTCCTCGTCAGGCACGCCGACGACGCCGCACTCCCGCACCGCCGGGTGGAGCAGCAGCGCGCTCTCGACCTCGGGGCCGGAGATGTTGTAGCCGGCCGAGATGATCATGTCGTCGGTGCGCGCCTGGTACCAGAAGTAGCCGTCGGCGTCCTGCACGTAGGAGTCGCCGGTGATGTTCCAGCCGCGCTCCACGTAGGCGCGCTGCCGCTCCAGGTTGTCCAGGTAGCGGCAGCCGGTGGGGCCGCGCACCGCCAGCCGGCCGATCTCGCCGCGCGGCACCTCCTGGCCGCGCTCGTCCACCACCCGCGCCTCGTAGCCCGGCACCGCGCGGCCGGTGGAGCCGGGGCGGATGTCGTCACCCGCGGCGCTGATGAAGATGTGCAGCATCTCGGTCGAGCCGATGCCGTCGATGATCCGGACCCCGGTCGCGCGCTCCCAGGCCTGGTAGGTGGCCAGCGGGAGCGCCTCGCCGGCCGAGACGCAGCGGCGGAGGCTCGACACGTCGTGCTGGTCGAGCAGGCCGAGCATCGCTCGATAGGCGGTGGGGGCGGTGAAGCAGACCGTCGCCCGGTAGTCCTGGATCCCGCGGACGAGGTGCGGCGGCGTCGCCTGCTCCAGCAGCAGCGCCGAGGCGCCGACGCGCATGGGGAAGAGCACGATCCCGCCGAGCCCGAAGGTGAAGGCGAACGGCGGCGAGCCGCAGAAGACGTCGTCCTCGTGCGCGCGCAGGACGTGCGGGGGGAAGCAGTCGCAGATCGCCAGCACGTCGCGGTGGAAGTGGATCGTCCCCTTCCCCTGCCCGGTCGTCCCCGAGGTGAAGGCGATCAGCGCCACGTCGTCGGCCGCCGTGTCGCGGTTCCCGAACGCGGCCGGCTTGCCGCGCATCAGCGCCTCGAGCGTGCCGTCGGGCGCCCCGCCCCGCGGGCTTCCGTCCCCGAACGTGACGACTCTCGCCCCCTCGCGCGGGCTCCCGTCCGAGGCCGCGCGCATCGCCTGCTCGCAGTCGGCCGCGATCCGGACGTCGGTGAGGGCGAGCGACACGCGCGCCTTGTCGGCGATGAACGTCAGCTCGCGCGTACGCAGCAGCGGCATCGTGCAGACCACCACCCCGCCGGCCTTGAGCACGGCGAACCAGCAGGCGGCCATCATCGGGTTGTTGGGGCCGCGCAGCAGCACCCGCCCGCCGGTCACCAGCCCCAGGTCGTCCACCAGCACGTGCGCGATGCGGTTGGCCGTCTCCAGCAGGTGCCGGTAGCTCCACCGCCCGCCGGGAAAGTGGAACACGGTGCGCTCGCCGCGCCCGCTCTCCACCACGCGGTCCAGCAGCTCGGCGGCGCAGTTCATCCGCGCCGGGTACGCCGCCAGCTCGGGGAGCGCGTCGTAGCGCATCTCCGGCCACAGCTCCCGCGGCGGCAGCATGTCGCGCGCGAACGTGTCCACGTAGCCGGTGGGCTCGCCTGTCGACGTCCGGTGCGAGGTCAGGTTGGCGATGCTCATGGTGAGTCCCTCTCCACTTGCAAAGGGAAGGGGGATGGGGGACGGGGGATGAAGTGCTACCGCTGACAGCCTGCCCTGACCCTGACCCCGACCCCGACCCCGACCCCGAGCGCAGCGAGGGGGAGGGGGAGGGGGAGGGGGAAGGGTTCATCCCCCCTCCCCCGTCCCCCTTCCCAGCACTTGTCCGGCGATGACGAGCTTCTGGATCTCCGACGTGCCCTCGTAGATGCGTAAGGCACGAATCTCACGGTACAGTCGCTCGACCGTCGCGCCGGACTCGACGCCGCGCGCGCCGAAGAGCTGCACGGCCGAGTCGACCACGCGCTGGGCGGCCTCGGTGGCGTGGAGCTTGGCCATCGCCGCCTCGCGCGTGACGCGCTCGACCCCGGCGCGGTCGCGCGTCCACGCGGCGCGGTAGACGA
>DATFPD010000307.1:0-2105 GCA_035265005.1 Gemmatimonadaceae bacterium
GGCCAGGGCGGCGTCTTCGAGTCGAGCAACCTGATGGTGAAGCACTCCAACGAGTATCGCGCGCCGAAGGCCGGGGAGAACCCGGGCGACGCGGCGGCCCGGTCGCTGATCAAGGAGCAGGGACGGTGATGCCGTTGACCCGTCTGCTCGGCTACGACGCCGTGCTGGTGGCGCTCCCGACCGCGCTGGCCGGCATGGTGGCGGCGGTGCTGGGCGCGCGGCGCGGGAGCCGGTCGCTGGTCCAGATCGGCTACGGCGCGGCCTACAGCTGCTTCGCGCTGCTGACCGTGTCGGTGCTGGCGATGCTGTACGCGCTGGTCACGCACGACTTCAGCATCTCGTACGTCGCCCAGGTGGGGAGCCGCGCGACGCCGCTCTTCTACACGGTCATCTCGCTGTGGGGCGCGCTCGAGGGGTCGATCCTCTTCTGGGGGTGGGTGCTCTCGCTGTACACCGCCGCGGTGGTGTACTTCAACCGCCGGCGCGAGGGCGCGCTGATCCCGTACACCGCGGCGACGCTGCTCGGCGTCGGCGTGTTCTTCTACATCCTGCTCGCCGGCCCGGCCAACCCGTTCCATCTCGTCACGCCGACGCCGGCCGACGGGCCGGGGCCGAACCCGCTGCTCCAGAACCACATCCTGATGGCGGTGCATCCGCCGCTCCTGTACCTGGGGTACGTGGGGATGGCGGTGCCGTTCGCGTTCGCGGTGGCGGCGGTGCTCTCGGGGGAGATGCGCGACACGGCGGGGGACGTGAGCGCGCGCGATGGCGCTTCCGGCGTATCGTGGCTCCAGCTCTCGCGCCGCTGGACGCTCTCGGCGTGGGCGTTCCTCGCCGCGGCGATCATCGCCGGGATGTGGTGGTCGTACGAGGTGCTGGGGTGGGGCGGCTACTGGGCCTGGGACCCGGTGGAGAACGCGTCGTTCATGCCCTGGCTCACCGCGACGGCGTTCCTGCACTCGGTGATGGTGCAGGAGCGGCGCGGGATGCTGAAGCTGTGGAACCTGAACCTGATCGTCGCGACGTTCCTGCTGACGCTCCTCGGGACGTTCCTCACGCGCAGCGGCATCATCTCGTCGGTGCACGCGTTCACGCAGGGGACGATCGGCTACTACTTCCTGACGTTCATCGCGCTCGTGTTCGTCTTCGCGCTGGCGCTGGTGGCGGGCGCGGGGGGCGAGCTGCGCGGGCAGGGGCGGCTGGACGCGGCGGCGTCGCGCGAGACGGTGTTCCTGCTCAACAACCTCTTCCTCACCGCGTTCACCTTCACGGTCGTCCTGGGGACGCTCTTCCCGCTGGTGGCCGAGGCGATGCGGGGGGTGAAGGTGAGCGTGGGGGCGCCGTTCTACAACCGGATGACGCTGCCGCTCTGCGTCGGGCTGCTCTTCCTGATGGGGGTGGGGCCGGCGCTGCCGTGGCGGCGCGCGACGCCGGACGTCGTCAGGCGGCAGCTGCTGCCGCCGGCGGCCGCGTTCGCCGCCGCGGTGGCCGGGGCGCTGGTGCTGACGCGCGAGCCGTACGCGGTGCTGGCGTTCGGCTTCGCGGCGTTCGCGCTCGCCGCCAACCTGCGCGAGTTCTGGGACGGCGCGCGGGCGCGGATGCGCGCGCACGGCGAGGCGGCCCCAGTGGCGCTCGGGCGGCTGGTGGGGGCGAACCGCCGCCGCTTCGGCGGCTACATGGCGCACGTCGGCGCGATCACGGTGGCGGTCGCGATCGCCGCGTCGTCCACCTTCCGGACGGAGGGGGAGCGGACGCTGCGGGCGGGGGAGTCGCTCTCGGTGCGCGGCTTCGACGTGCGGCTGGACAGCCTGCGGGAGTGGCGCGAGCCGCAGCGCCAGGTCGTGGCCGCCGCGGTGACGGTGCTGCGCGGCGGGCGCGCGGTGGGGACGCTCTACCCGCGGACGAACTACTACTTCGCCTCGGAGCAGCCGGTGCCGACGCCGGCGGTGCGCAGCCGCGCCGCCGGCGACCTCTACATCAACCTGATGGCGTTCGCGCGCGACGGCAGCTCGGCGACGCTGCGGGTGATCGTCGAGCCGCTGGTGCCGTGGATCTGGCTGGGCGGCGGGATCGTCTGCCTGGGCGCGCTCATCTCGGCGTGGCCG
>DATFPD010000308.1:0-20112 GCA_035265005.1 Gemmatimonadaceae bacterium
CTCGGCGCGCGCGGAAAGTCGCGGTCACGCGGCCGCCGTTGGCGAGCGCGATGCTGAACTGGTGCAGAGCATCGTCGTCGCCGGCCACGGTCCGATCCAAGCCCGCACCGCGGCCGGCGAGCGCCCGCGAGCTCACGCTCGCCAACCGGCCCGTGAACATGCGGAACGAAGCCTGGCAGCCGGGACAGCTCACCAGGTGCGAGCCGTACTCCGTACGCCGCGCGATGGGCTCGCCGCAGCGCGGGCACTGGATCACAACGCCCTCACCGTCTCAGGGCAGCGCGCGGTGGTCGTACGGATGACGCGGGCATGCCGAAAGCTAGCCGCGCGACTCGAGGGGATGCAGATGGGCACGGGCCGCAACACTTAGCGCCGTTCCGCATTCGTTCGATGGCGGTCCGCGCGCGCCACGGCTCTACCGTGCGCGCGTGCTCCGCCTCCGCTCCGCCGCCGCACTTCTGCAGGCCGCCGCCACCGCCGACGCGCTCGCGCCGCTGCTGGCCGAAGTCGGCTTCCCCGCCCCGCCGCTGCCGCTGGACGCGGACGCCCGCCGCGCCCTGGGCCTGCCTGACGAGCTGCGGGAGGTCCGCGTCGCCCGCGGGCCCGGCGCGCTCCGGGCGCTGGCGTGCGAGGTCGACTGCGGCCGCCGCCCGCTGCGCGAGTGCGTCGCGCGCGCGGCGGGGCGGCTCGCCGCGCGCGCCCCGCAGCTCCTCTGGCTCGTCGCGGCCGCGGAGCGCGGCGGGAGCGGGCTGGTCGTCGCCGCGTGGTCCGCCGAGCGCACGCCGCCGCGCGTGGTATCACTCGTCGTGGACCGGGCGGGCGTGGTGGACAGCGACGCCGAGACGCTCTGCGCCCTGGCGGCCGCGGCCGCGGGCGGCGGGCCGGACGTGATGGTGCACGAGCGGTGGCTGGACGTGCTGGGGCGCGAGTCGCTGACGCGCCGCTTCTACCGCGCGCTCGAGCGCGTGGTGCTGGAGCTGGGCGCCGCCGGCGCGGGGGGCGGGCGCGCGACGCCCGAGGAGCGTAAGGACGTGGCGCTGCTCTACGTGTCGCGGCTGCTCTTCCTGGCCTTCCTGGAGGCCAAGGGGTGGCTCGACCGCGACCGCGCGTTCCTGTCCCGCACCTTCGACCGGTGCCTGACGACGGGCGGCGGGTACCACCGCCGGGTGCTGCTGCCGCTGTTCTTCGGCACGCTCAACACGCCCGTCGCGCGGCGGGCCGCCGCGGCGCGCGCGTTCGGGCGGGTGCCCTTCCTCAACGGCGGGCTGTTCGGGCGCTCGCCGCTCGAGCGCCGCGCCCGCGGGCTGATCTTTCCCGACGAGGCGCTGGGGCGCGTGTTCGGTGACCTGCTGGGTCGCTACCGCTTCACGGCCCGCGAGGACAGCGCCGCCTGGTCGGAGGCGGCGGTCGACCCGGAGATGCTCGGCAAGGCCTTCGAATCGCTGATGGCGGCGCGCGAGCGGCGGGCGAGCGGCGCCTTCTACACGCCGCAGCCGCTGGTCGAGCGGGTGACCACCGCCGCGCTCACGCGGGCGCTCGCGCCCGGCGTGGGGGAGCCCGCGGTGGTGCGCGCCCTCGCCGGCTCGGCGCCGGCCGAGCCTGACGTGGCCGAGTCGCTGCGCGCGCGCGCCGCCCGGCTTCGCCTGCTCGATCCGGCGTGCGGCTCGGGCGCGTTCCTCGTACACGCGCTGGAGCGCGTGGCCGCACTCCTCGCCACGCTGGGCGACGGGCGCCCGACGGTCGAGATCCGTCGCCAGGTGCTGACGCGGTCGATCTTCGGCGTGGACGTGAACCCCACCGCGGTGTGGCTGTGCGAGCTGCGGCTCTGGCTGTCGGTGGTGATCGAGAGCGACGAGCGCGACCCGCTGCGCGTGACGCCGCTGCCGAACCTCGACCGCAACGTGCGCGTGGGCGACTCGCTCGCCGGCGGCGACTTCGGCCCCGCGGCCGCCTCCACCGCCGGCGGGCGGGCGGTCGCACGGCTCCGCGCCGCCTACGCGCGCGCGACCGGGGCGCGGAAGCGGCAGCTGGCGCGCGCCCTCGACCGGGAGGAGCGCGCCCGGGCGCTGGCGGCGCTCGATTCGACCATCGCGGCCGCGGCCGCCCGGCGCCGCGAGCTGCTCTCCGCGCTGCGCGGGCGCGACCTGTTCGGCGAGCGGCACGCCGACCGCGCGGCGCTGGCGGCGGCGCGCGAGCTGCGCGAGCGGTCGCGCGAGTGCCGGGCCCGCCGCCGCGCGCTTGCGGGCGGCGGGGCGCTCCCCTTCGCCTTCGCCGCGCACTTCGCCGACGCGGCGGCGGACGGCGGCTTCGACGTCGCGCTCGGCAACCCGCCCTGGGTGCGGCTGCACCACGTTCCGCCGGCCGCGCGGCAGGCGCTCCGGCGGGAGTTCCGGGTCTTCCGCGACGCGGCGTGGGAGGAGGGCGCGGCCCGCACCGGCGCCGGCCGCGGCTTCGCGGCGCAGGTGGATCTCGCCGCGCTGTTCGTGGAGCGCGCGCTCGCGCTGCTGCGGCCGGGCGGGACGCTGGCGCTGCTGGTGCCGGTGAAGCTCTGGCGCTCGCTCGCCGGCGGCGGGGTGCGCCGGCTGCTGGCCGCGGACGCGGAGCTGCTGGCGGTCGAGGACCTGTCGGAGTCCCGGCACGCGTTCGACGCGGCGGTCTACCCGTCGCTCGTCGTGGCGCGGCGTGGCCCACTGACCCCGGAGGGCGACCACGGCGGCGAGTGCGTGAGCGTGGCCGTGCACCGCGCCGCCGGCGTCAGCGCCTGGCTCGCGCCGCGTGCCCAACTCGCCCTCGACGCGTCGCCCGCCAGTCCGTGGCTGCTGCTCCCGCCGCCAGCACGCCGCGCCTTCGACCGGCTGCGCCTGGCCGGCGTCGCGCTGGCCGAGGGGCCGCTCGACCGGCCGACGCTCGGTGTCAAGTGCGGGTGCAACGAGGCGTTCGTGGTCCGCATCGTGGGGACGCCTGACGACGGTCCGCTGGCCCGCGTCGCGGACGCCGCCGGCCGGGTGGCCGAGGTGGAGCGCGCGCTACTGCGCCCGCTCCTCCGCGGCGAGGGGGTCGCGCCGTGGCGCTGCACGCCGCCGGCGGAGTCGCTGCTCTGGACGCACGGCGGCGGCGACGACAGCCGACCGCTGCGCCGCCTCCCGCCGTACGCGCAGCGCTGGCTCGCGCCCTGGCGCGCCCGGCTGAGCCGGCGCACCGACGCACGCGGCGGGGCCTGGTGGTCGCTGTTCCGCGTCGACGCCGCGCGGAGCGGGCTGCCGCGGGTGGTCTGGGCCGACATCGGACGCGCGCCGCGCGCGGCGGTGCTTCCCGCCGGCGACCCGACCGTCCCGCTCAACAGCTGCTACGTCGTCCGCTGCCCCGCGCTCGGCGACGCGCTCGCGCTCGCGGCCCTGCTCAACGCCCCGCCCGCCGCGGCCTGGCTCGACGCGCTCGCCGAGCCGGCGCGTGGCGGCTACCGGCGCTACCTCGGCTGGACGCTGTCGCTGCTCCCCGTCCCCGCCGACTGGCCCCGCGCGCGCGCCCTCCTCGCACCGCTCGGCGCGCGCGGTGTGGCAGGGGAGCGCCTGACGGCGGAGGACCTGACGGCGGCGGCGCTCGAGGCGTACGGGGTGGCCGAGGGGGAAGTGGGGGCGCTGATGGAGTGGGGGCGGAAGGATGGGAGGTAGAAGGGAGAGAGGAAAGGAGGCGCCAGCGCCCGCCCGCCCGCCTGCGTCATTCCGACCCCTCGCACAGCGAGGGGGAGGAACCCCCGTCCCGACGGAGGAATCGTAGCCGTGTCGCCGTCAGTCGCCGGACAGTGTGATCACGCACGCGCGGAGGCGCAGCACGCAGCAATGTACTTCGTCTACATCGCCACGAACCGGTCGCGAACGCTGTACACCGGGGTGACCGGTGATCTCCGCCGGCGCATCACGCAGCACAAAGCGGGGGAGGTCCCGGGATTCACGAAGAAGTACAACATCACGATGCTCGTCTACTACGAGGCGACGACCGATCCGAGAGCGGCGATCGATCGCGAGACCGAGATCAAGAAGTGGAGGCGCGAGAAGAAGCTCCGGCTCATCGAGTCGGCGAATCCCGAGTGGGTTGACCTCGCGGCGGACTGGCCGCGCGAGTAGCAAGGCGCCGCAGCACCTCCTCTGAGGCGACACAGCGACGGAACTGCTGCGACTCCTCCGCCGGGACGGGGGTTCCTCCCTCGCTCCTCGCTTCGCTCGGAGCCGGGTCGGAATGACGCTGCGAAGCGGCCGTCACGCAGCACGCAGCACGCAGCACGCAACACGCAACTCCGTGCCACTCCTCCCCACCCCCCTCCCTCTCGCCCGCGCCGCGCTCGCCCGGGCGTGGCTCGGCGAGCCCGCGGTGGCTGCGCCGTTAGGCGAGGTCGAGCTGCGCCCGCACCAGGCGGACGCCGTGGCGCGCGTACGCACGGCGTTCGAGGAGTTCGGCGGGGCGCTGCTCGCCGACGCGGTGGGGCTCGGCAAGACCTACGTCGCGCTCGCGGTCGCCGCGGGGGCGGGCACGGGCGGCGGGGGGACGCTGGTCGTCGCGCCGGCGGCGCTCGCCGGGATGTGGCGCGAGGCCGCGCGGCGCGCCGGCGTGGCGTGCGAGCTCACGAGCTTCGAGCGGCTGAGTCGCGGGGCGCGGGTGGCGGGCGGGCGGGCGCTGGTGGTCGTGGACGAAGCGCACCACGCGCGGAACCCGGCCACGGTGCGCTACCGGGCGCTGGCGACGCTGGCGGCCGGCGCGCGCGTGCTCCTCCTGTCCGCGACGCCGGTGCACAACCGACGCCGCGACCTGGACGCCCTGCTCGCGCTCTTCCTCGGCGCCCGCGCGGCGGCGCTGGGGGAGGACGAGGTGGCGCGGTGCGTCGTCCGGCGGACCCACGCCGCCGGCCGCGCCGAGGCGTTAGGCGTGCCGGCGGTGGAGCCCGTCGAGTGGCTGCCGGCGGCCGGCGGGGACGGCGGGCTGCTCGACGCGCTGCTGGCGCTCCCGCCCCCGGTGCCGCCGGCCGACGGCGGGGACGGCGGCGCCCTGCTGACGGCGGGGCTCGTGCGCCAGTGGGCGTCCAGCGACGGGGCGCTGCGCGCGGCGCTGCGCCGTCGGATGGCGCGGGGCGCCGCGATCCTGTCGGCGCTGGAGAGCGGGCTCCATCCCAGCGCCGCCGAGCTCCGGGCGTGGGCCGCTGGCGACGACGGCGAGTCCGGCGCCGTGCAGCTCGCGTTCGCCGAGCTGCTCTGCGCCACGCCGGCCGCCTCCGTCGCGCTGCTCGGCGCCGCGCGGGCGCAACGGGAGGCGGTGCGGGCGCTGCTCGCCGACCTCGCGCGGCACCCGGACCGCGACGCGCAGCGGGCCGCCCACCTGCGCGAGGTCCGGCGCCGACACGCGGGCGCGAAGGTGGTCGCCTTCGCCGCGTCGGCCGACACCGTGCGCGCACTCTACCGCCGCCTCGCCGGCGACCCGCGCGTCGCCGCACTCACCGCCCGGGGCGCGGTAGTCGCCGGGGGCGCGATCGGGCGGGCCGAGGCGCTGGCGCGCTTCGCCCCTTCGGCTGGCGGCGCCCCCGCGCCGGCCGAGTGCGACCGCGTGGACCTCCTGCTCGCCACGGACCTGCTGAGCGAGGGCGTCAACCTGCAGGACGCGTCGGTCGTCGTGCACCTCGACATGCCCTGGACTCCGGCGCGGCTCGAGCAGCGCGTCGGCCGCGTGGCGCGCATGGGGTCGCCGCACGCGCGCGTGCACGTCTACGCGCTCCGCCCACCCGCGAGCGCGGCCGCGCTGCTCGACGTCGAGCGGCGGCTGGCGGAGAAGCTGCACAGCGCGGGGCGGGCCGTGGGGGTGGGCGGCGCCATCATGCCGGGGCTCGCGTCGTGGCTCGGCGCCCGGGCGATCGCCGGGGCGCCGGAGCAGCACCAGTCGATCCGCCAGCAGCTCGAGCGCTGGCTGGGCCACACCGCCGCCGTCGTCGCGCTCCCCGCGACGCCGTCATCCCTCGTGGCCGCGGTCCGCGCGCCGACGCGCGGCTGGATCGCGCTCGGCGGCGACCGCTCCACCCTGGTCGCCGCGCTCGCGGACGGAGAGCCGACCGACGAGCCGGCGCTGGTCGCGCGGGCCATTTCGCTCGCCGGCGGTCCCGAAGCGGAGGTCGACCTCGCGGCCGCGGAGGACGCGGTCGAGGCGGTCCGCCGCTGGCGCGCCCGCCGGGCCGGTGCCGCGGCCGCCGGGGCCCGCGGCGCAGTGAGCACGCGCGACCGCCGGCTGGTGCTCCAGCGCATCGCGCGCATCACGCGCCGCGCGCCGAGCCACCTGCGTCCGTCGCTCGCGGAGCTCGCGCTGGACGCGCGCCAGGCCGCCGCGGCCACGCACGGCGCCGGCACCGAGGCACGGTTCGCCGAGCTGGCGCGCGCCGAGCTGCCGGACCTCGCCTGGCTCGAGGCCGTCGGCACACTCCGCCCGCCGCGCGTGCTGCCTGACGAGAGCGAGGAGGAGCGGCCCGCCGCGGTGCTGCTCCTGCTGGTGGACGACGCGGGCGACGGTGGGAATAGCCGGCCGCACCTGTTCCCCCTTCCCCGCCGCCTCTAGCTTGCGGGCATGTCCGGGCATCGCCCCCTCGCCGTCCTGTTCGACCTCGACGGCACGCTCATCGACACGATCGACCTGCTGCTCGAGTCCGTCCGCCACGCCTTCCGCGGCCGCCCGCACGCGCCGACCGACGACGAGTGGCGCGCCGGGATCGGGACGCCCCTCGCCGCGCAGCTGCGCCCCTACGCGGCCGACGACCGCGACCTCGGCCTGCTGGTGGACGGCTACCGCACGTACCAGTCGGAGCACCACGACCGCCTGACGAGATGCTACGACGACGTCGTGGCCACCGTGCAGGGGCTCCACGAGCGCGGGCACCCCCTGGGCATCGTCACCAGCAAGGCCGACGACGTCGCGCGCCGCAGCCTGGAGCACGTCGGCCTCATGCGCTACATGCGCGTGCTCGTTGGCGTCAACGCGTCGACGCGCCACAAGCCGGACCCGGAGCCCGTGCGGGTGGCGCTCGACCGGCTGGGCTACGCGCCGCGCGACGCGGTATTCCTCGGCGACTCCCCGCACGATGTCCTGGCCGGCAACGGCGCCGGCGTGATCACCGTGGCGGCACTGTGGGGCTTCTTCACGCGCGCGATGCTGGAGCCGGCCGAGCCGGCGTACTACATCGAGCGGCCCACGGACCTCGTCCCCCTCATCGATCGGCTGGAGGCCGAGAGGGGGGATCGGGGACGAACTGCTACCGCTGCCAGCCTGCCCTGACCCTGACCCCGACCCCGTCCCCCTTCCCGTCCCTTCAAACCTTCCACCGAGTCCCGGTATCTCATCCCACGAGCTTCCGGAGACTCATGAGCGCACTGTTGGCCCACTCGCAGGACGCGCCCCCGCCGCTCTCGGCGGAGGGCTCCGTTGCAGGGTTCGCGGGGACCGACGCGGCACGCGCCGCGGCGGGGGACCGGCGTGCGTTCGAGCGGCTGTACCGGGAGAACATGGACCGCGTGTTCTCCGTCTGCGCCCGCATGGTGGGCGACCGGTCGCTGGCCGAGGAGCTGACGCAGGACGTGTTCGTGCGGGCGTGGGAGAAGCTGCACCTCTTTCGCGGCGAGAGCGCGTTCACGACCTGGCTGCACCGGCTGGCGGTGAACGTGGTGCTCAACCGCCGCAAGGCGGACGGGGTGCGCCGCGGTCGCTTCGGCGGCGGGGGGGGCGGCGGGCCGGACGGCGAGACGGGCACGGACGTGATCGAAGCACTGCCGAGCCGCACGCCGGACAGCACCGGCGACCGGATGGACCTGGAGGGGGCGATCGCCTCGCTCCCGCCGGGCGCGCGGAAGGTGTTCGTGCTGCACGACGTCGAGGGGTACAAGCACGAGGAGATCGCGGCGATGCTCGGCATCACCGCGGGAGGAAGCAAGGCGCAGCTGCACCGCGCCCGGCTCCTGCTGAGGGAGGCACTACAGCGATGACCAGCGAGACCATGACCTGCGACGCGCTCGACGCGACCCTCGAGGGCTACCTCGAGGGGACGCTCGACGCCGCCGCCCGCGCGACGGTGGAGCGGCACCTGGCCGCCTGCGCGCGCTGCGGCGAGCTCGTCGCGGATCTGAGCGAGATCAGGATGCAGGCGGCCGCGCTCCCGACGCTGCGCCCGTCGCGCGACCTGTGGGACGGGATCGCCGCGCGGATCGACGCGCCGGTGATCGAGATCGGAGTTCGGGACTCGGCACTCGGCGCTCGGCACTCGGCGGGTGCGCTCCGGGCGCGTGGCGCTCGGCGGCGGCCGATGTGGCTCGGCGCGGCGGCCGCGGCGATGGTGGTCGTGAGCGCCGGCGTGTCGCACGTGGTCACGCGGCGGACGATGCAGGCGGAGCTGATGAAGCAGCTCGCCGTCGCCCCAGCGCCTGTCCGAATCGATACGGTCGTGGTCGTGCAACCCGCCGCGACGCAGCTTGCCGCGGCTCCGGCCGCGCCGAAGGCGGCATCCCGTGCTCGGGGCGCCGGGCGCGCCAGGCCGGGTGCCGAGAGCCGAGTGCCGGGTGCCGAGCCCCGTCTCGTCGGCCGCGCCGCCGGCGACGTCGTCTACGACCGCGAGATCGCGTCGCTGCGGCGGATGCTGCGGGACCGGCAGTCGCAGCTCGACCCGGCCACCGTGACAGTGCTCGAGCAGAGTCTGGCGGTCATCGACGGGGCGATCGCGCAGAGCCGGGCCGCGCTGGCCCGCGACCCGGCGAGCGCCTTCCTGAACCAGCAGCTGACCAACGCGCTCGAGAAGAAGCTCGAGCTGCTGCGCACCGCGGCCGCACTGCCGGCCGGACGAACCTGACGACGACGTCGCTTCGGCGACATGGCCAATAGGAGTATGACGATGGCACGCATCAGATCACTGATCCTCCCCGCCCTGGCACTGCTCGCCCTCGCCGCCGCGCCGGCGTCGAGCCAGAGCGGCAGCGCCCGCGAGCGGGAACGGGAGCGCGAGCGGGCTCGGCGGGAGCGCGAGCGTGACCGCGACGACGACACGGACGATCGCGACGCCGAGTCGCGCGTCGACACCACCGTCGCGCTCGACCGCCGCGGCGTCGTCGACCTCTCGCTCGTCGCCGGCGAGATCAACGTCACCGGCTGGGACCGGAGCGAGGTGCGCGTGCGCGCCTACAGCGAGCGCGGCGTCCTGCACCTTGAGGCGAGCACGATGCGCGTCGCGCTCAGCGCCCGCTCGTCGCGCGGCCGGATGGGGGACACCCGCTACGAGGTCACGGTCCCGACGGGCGTCCGCGTGCTGATGCGCGGTACCTCGGCCGACCTGTCGGCGCGCGGCGTCCGGGGCGAGGTCGAGGCGTCGAGCACGAGCGGCGACATCGTCGTGAGCGACGCGACCGAGCGGGTGACGCTGGAGACCGTCTCCGGCGACATCCAGGGCTCGCGGCTGGGCGGCGAGGTGCGCGCGAAGTCGGTGAGCGGCGACCTGGACCTGGACGGCGTGAACGGCGACATCGACGCCGAGACGGTGAGCGGGACGATCAGCATCCCCGAAGCGCAGACGAAGATCCTGCGCGCCGAGACGGTGAGCGGGGAGATCTCGTACAATGGTACGATCGCCCCGGACGGGCGCTACACGTTCCGCTCCCACTCCGGCAGCCTGCGCCTGGCGATGCCCGCCGGCGCGGGGGCGCGGCTCAGCCTCGGCACCTTCAGCGGCTCGATCGAGAGCGAGTTCCCGATCACCCTGGAGCCCGGCGAGCGCCACGGCACGCCGCGGCGGTTCGAGTTCACCGTCGAGAAGGGCGGCGCCTCGGTGTCGCTCGAGACCTTCAGCGGCGACATTACCCTGGAGCGCGCCCGCACGCGCTCGGCGAAGACGGACAAGTGAGGGGAGAGCGAGCGATGAGGACTACCGTGTTCGCAGCGGCGATCGCCGCGTCCATCGTCGGCAGCGCGCTGGCGCCGGCCCCGGCGGCCGCGCAGGGGCGCCAGCGTGACGAGAACGCCTTCACCTGGGAAGGGCGGGTGGATCAGGGGGCGTGGGTCATCGTCAAGAACATGAACGGCGCGATCCGCGTCGAGGCGGCGACCGGGGACAAGGTGGAAGTCACGGCCAGCAAGTCGTGGCGCCGCGGCGACCCGGACGACGTCCGCATCGAGAGCAAGCGCATCGGCCCGGACGACAAGGACGTGCTGATCTGCGCGCTGTGGAACGAGGAGTCGCGCTGCAGCCGCGAGAGCTACCACTCGAGCAACGGCGGCAACGGGCGCCGGAGCAACGACACCGAGGTGATCTTCACCGTCCGCGTGCCGAAGGGCGTCCGCGTCCAGCTCGCGACGGTCAACGGCGGCGTCGACGTCGCCGGGGTGACGAGCGAGGTCCGGGCGGGGACGGTCAACGGCGGGGTCGACGTCGAGACCTCCAGCGGGCCGGTGAGCGCCAACACGGTGAACGGCGACATCCGCGTCCGGATGGACCGCATTGGCGGCGACGAGGACCTGAGCTACAACACGGTGAACGGCTCGATCACGGTCTACCTCCCGGAGCAGATCGACGCCGACATCGAGATGACGACGGTCAACGGCAGCCTGAGCGCCGACTACCCGATCACCCTCGTCGGCCGCATCAACCCGCGGCACATCCGCGCCCGGATCGGCCAGGGCGGACGGCAGATGGAGTTCAGGACGGTGAACGGGAGCGTGCGGCTGGTGAAGGGACGGTAGATTCTCGGGACTTGGGTCTCGGGGCTCGGCCATCGGGGCTCGGCACTCGGCGACGCACTACCGAGTGCCGAGCCCCGAGACCCAAGTCCCGATGCCCGATGCGTGACACCCGCCGCTTCCTCACCCCGTAGGGGGGTCGCGAACCCGGTTCCACCCTCAGGAGGACGTCCGGTGCCCAACTCTCTGTCGCGGTCCCCACTCTCGCCCCGTCCATCGCGGGCCGCCTACGCCGCCTGCGGGGCCGTTCTGGCGCTCACGACCATTGCCTGCGACAGCGGGGAGCGCCGGCGCTACGAGGTCATCGACTGGAACGCCCCGGTCGCCTCCGGCCACTGGATTCGCGTGCGGAACACCAGCGGCTCGGTGCGCGTGCGGCGCGCCGACGGGCCGGTGGCGACGGTCCGGGTGGAGTCGCGAACGCGGCCGCGGAAGTCGGACCTCCACGTGGTCATCGACTCGGCCGAGGACGGGAACTACGTCGTCTGCGCCGTGCTGAGCCGCGGCGCGCGCTGCGACGAGGAGGGCTACCGCATGGGGTCGCGGAGCTTCTGGAACCGCATCCGCTTCATGGGCGGGATGCGGAGCCCGCAAGCCGACTTCACCGTGCTCGTGCCGGCCGGGACGAACATCGACGCCAGCTCGATCAACGGCGGGATCACGATCGAGGACGCTTCGGGGACGGTCGTGGCGAAGACGGTCAACGGCGGGATCCGGGCGGACGCCGGCGCCGCGACGTCCTTCACCGCGACGACGGTGAACGGCGGAATCACGGTGAAGGTGGACTCGCTCACCGGCGACGGCGACCTGACCCTCAAGACGGTGAACGGGAGCGTGACCGCCGAGCTGCCACCGACGCTGAACGCCGACGTCCACCTGGAGACGGTGAACGGGCGCCTCACGACGGACTACCCGCTGACGGTCAACGGCAAGCTCAACCCGCGCCGCCTCGACGCCACCGTTGGCGAGGGTGGCCGGAACCTGACGATCAAGACGGTGAATGGAAGCGTGAGGCTCGCGAAGAGAGAATGACGGCTGCGAGGGCGCGGGTGCCCGCTTGCGGGCGGGACGAGACGGGCCTCGGGGAGCATCCCGAGGCCCGTCTCGCATCTCGCACCTCGCACCTGGCTATATTCTCCGTCCCCTTTCCCGGAGCCTGACGCGCATGTCACTCGCCCTCGTCTTCGCGCACCCCGACGACGAGACGTTCGGGGCGGGGGCGGCGATCGCGCGGTACGCGGCGGCCGGGGTGCGGTGCGTGCTGTTCTGCGCGACGAACGGCGACGCGGGGAAGACGTCCGGCGTGAACGTGGGGTCGCCGGAGGGGCTCGGCCGGGCGCGGCGGCGCGAGCTCGAGGACGCGGCGCTGGTGCTCGGGATCTCGACCGTCGTCGCGCCCGGGTACGGCGACGGCGCGCTCGCCGGGGCCGACCCGGACCGGCTCGTCGGCGAGATCGTGCGCTTCCTGCGCGAGCACCGCGCACGCGTCGTCGTCACCTTCGGCCCCGAGGGCGGCCCGAACGCGCACCGCGACCACCGGGCGATCTCGCGGGTGGCCACCGCCGCGTTCTTCCTCGCCGGCAACGCCAGCATCGCCGCCGGCGACGGCGGCGACGGCGGCGACGGCGGCCCGCCGCCGCATCGGCCCGATCGCCTCTACTACCTGACGACCGAGCTCACCGCCGGCGCCGCGGGCGGCCGTGTGCGGGCCGCCGGCCTGCCCCCCACCGCGCGCCTCGACGCCCGGGCGCATAACGACACGAAGCGCGCCGCGTTCGAGGCCCACGCCACCCAGCACCAGCACCGCGAGACCTTCGAGGCGCTGTCGATGAGGGACTTCGAGCCGTACGCCTTCGCCGCCGGCGTCCCGCAGCCAAGGGCGGTGGTGGAGGATCTGTTCGAGGGACTGTAAAGGCGATTCGCGGGTCGCGATTCGCGACGGGCCCCGGGATCCTTCGCTGCGCTCAGGACAGGCTAGCAGGAGGATCCCGGGGCCCTTCGCGAATCGCGACCCGCGAACAGCGTTATCTCGGCGGCGTCTTCGCGGTCGAGTCGCTCCGCGCCGCATCGGCGACGGTGCCGGCGCCGAGGACGACGATCTCGACCCGGCGGTTCTGCTGGCGTCCCTCGGCGGTCGCGTTCGTGGCCACCGGCTGGGTCTTGCCGAAGCCGCGCGAGCTGATCTTCGACGCGTCGACGCCGCCGGCCACGAGCGCCTCGCGCACCGAGGCCGCGCGGTCCTCGGAGAGCTTCTGGTTGTAGGCGTCGCTTCCGGTCGCGTCGGTGTGCCCCTCGACCGAGATCTGCTTGTCCGGGTACTGCGCGAGAATGGTGGCGATGCGCCCCACGTTCGCCGAGGCGCCGGACTTCAGCGTCGCCTTGTTCACGTCGAACAGGATGTCGCTCAGGCTGATCACGATGCCGCGCGACGTCTCGCGCAGGTTGGTGATCTCGGCGACGAGCGAGCGCAGGCGGCCGAGCGCCTCGTTGAGCTGCGCGTTCGCCGCCTCGGCGGCCCGGCGCAGCGAGTCGTTGCGCTGGCGGAGCTGCTCGGCGGTCATGCTCAGCGACTCGGCCTGCTGCGTCACCGACATGTTCCGCTCCCGCAGCGCGGCGATCTCCGCCTGGGAGAGCTGCTGCTGCTGGGCGAGCGAGCTGCGCTGCGCCTCGGTGAGCGAGAGCAGGCGGTTGAGGCGCGCCGTGCGCAGGCTGTCGGCCGCGCGCTGGGCGAGCGTGCGCGCGTCGCGCGCCTCGGCCGCCCGCGCGTACTGCAGCGCGACGTACCCCATGTCGTCCGCGTACGCCTGGCTGCGGCTGTTGTGGACGGCCAGGTCGGCCTGCGCGAGCGCGTTCTGGAGGCGGATCATGTCCGCCTCGACGCGCGCGTTCGCGCCGGTCTGCGCCAGCCGCTGGTTGATCTGCTCCGCCTCGGTCAGCGCCGCCGGCCGCTTCACGCTGGCGCAGGCGCTCGCCATCGCGGCGAGGACGAGCGCCGCGGCGGCGGCGAGGGCCCGGCCCTTCATCGTGGTGGCGTTCATTGCGTGCCTCCCGGCGGCAGGGCGCTGTAGGCCGACTGCGCCTCGGTGCGCGCGCGCTCCGCGTCCGCGCGCTCGGCCAGCGCGCGCGCGTACATCGCGTCCGCCTCGGCCATGCGCGCCTTGACGGTGGCGCGGTCCCGGTTCCGGTTGCCGCGCAGCGCCTGGGCCTCGGCCAGGTTCCGCTCCGCGGACGCGAGCGCCGCGGCCGCCGACGTGGCGGCGCCGGCCGTGCGCGCGTCGGCGATGAGCCGCTGCGCATTACTGATGGCGGCGTCGGCGTCGCCGACGGACGACGGATACGAGCCGCCCGCGCTCGCACAACCCGTCGCGATGAGCGCGACGGCCAGCAGTCGCGACACGTGCATAACTGTGGCTCCTGTGGGGGTGTGTGGGTGCAGCACTGGACGCGGGAGCAAATCAGGTGCCGGGTAGCGGCGAAATACGAAATACGAGATGCGAAATACGACACGGGCCTCGGGAGGCCAGGCGCTTCCCGAGGCCCGTGTCGTATTTCGCATCTCGTATTTGCCCCTCGTTCTCTTGAGCTTTCGGTCTTTCTTCGGTATATACCCGAGAGTGACAACGAGGAGCGTGCGCATGCAGATGCAGCAGCAAAGCTCGCTGTTCGCCGAGCCGGCGGCGGCGGCCGGAGCGCGCCGCGCGTTGCCCGTGCTCGGCGAGCAGAGCGACATCCGGTATTACGCTAAGCCGGTGCGCAGTATCGTCAACGGGCCCGAGACGACCGGGATGGGATTCTGGTCGATCAACCCGTACGTGGGGTGCGCGTTCGGCTGCGCGTACTGCTACGCGCGCTACGCGCACCGCTACGTGGTGGAGCGCGCGCTGGACGGCGGCGCCGAGGACTTCGACGCGATGCCGCGGTGGCTGGCGTTCGAGCGCCGCATCTTCGTCAAGCAGGGAGCGGCGGCCGCGGTCCGGCGGGCGCTGCGCGGCGCCGGGGGGCCGCCCGCGGGGGCCACCGTCGTCATCGGGACGGCGACCGACCCCTACCAGCCGGCCGAGCGGCGCTACCGCGTCACGCGCGCCGTGCTCGAGGCGCTGGCGGAGCACGTCGAGTCCGCGCCCCCGGGGCGGCTCCACGTCGTCATCATCACGAAGAGCCCGCTCGTCACGCGCGACGCGGACCTGCTGCGGCGCGTCGCGGCGCGCGGGTGCCCGGTGTCGGTGCACGTCTCGCTGATCACGGCCGACCGCGAGCTGGCGCGCCGCCTCGAGCCGCGCGCGCCGACGCCCGAGGCCCGGCTGCGCGCGGTGGCGCGGCTGCGCGCGGCGGGGGTGGACGTCCGCGTCAACGTCATGCCCGTGCTCCCCGGCATCACCGACGACCCGGCGGCGCTCGACGCTCTCGTTAGGGCGGTGGCCGAGGCGGGGGCGACGGCCGCCGGCGCCTGCGCGCTCCGCCTGCGCTCGGCGGCGCGGCAGCGCTACCTGCCGTTCATCGAGGCCGAGTTCCCGCACCTCGCCGCCCGCTACCGCGGCGCGTACGCCGCCAGCCACCGGCCCGGCGAGGCGTACCGCGCCGGGCTCGACCGCGTCTTCGCGCGCCTCTGCGCGAAGTACGGGCTGCGCCACGCGTGGTACGACGAGGCGGAGGACGAGCGGGAGGAGGAGGGCGAGGGCGAATCGTCAGGCAGTGCGGGCCCGGCGGCCGGCGACGGCGGCGCCCCACAGCTGGGGCTCGGACTGTGAGCGGCCGCCGGTGTCCGGGTCGCTGACCGCGCTCCTCCGGCGGCAGCTCGCCGAGGTCGTCGACGCCGAGCGGGCCGCGGCGCCGCCGCTCTCGACCGGGATCGCGGCGCTCGACCGGCTGCTCCCGGGGGGCGGGGGGCTGCCGCGCGGGCGGATCACGGAAGTGGTCAGCCACGGCGGCGGGACGACGACGTTCGTGCGCGGCGTCGTCGAGGACGCGGTCGCGCGGCGCGGGCTGTGGGTCGCCTACGTGGACGCGACGCGCACGCTGGCCCCGCGCGATTGGGCGCACCTGGGCGCGCACGAGGGGTTCTGGGCGGTGCGGCCACGCGACCCGGCGCGCGGCGCTTGGTGCGCCGACGTGCTGCTGCGCAGCGGCGCGTTCGCGCTCGTCGTGCTGGACGGCGCGCCGGCGCTCCCGCGCGCGGTGGCGGTTCGACTCGCCCGCCTGGCGCGCGAGGGGGGCGCCGCGCTGCTGCTGGTCGACCACGGCGGCGGCCACGGCGGCGGGAGCGCCGGCGCGCCCGCGGTCCCGCTCCCCGGGGCGCTGCGGCTTCGCGTAAGGCAGTGGCGCCGCCGGCGTCGGCTCGCGGTGGCCATCGAGCGCGGCGGCGCGCCGGGCGGCGTGGAGGTGCCCTGCGCGATCGTGACGCCGCGCCGCCTGGGCACCACGCCGGAGCCGCGCGACCGGCGCGCGGGCGGGCGCGCGAACACGCGACATCGCTGAGGCCCGCGCGCTGACGCGGTAACGCACCGACGTTCGCCGTCGCACTTCCGCGAGCGCGGCACGCCGTATACTTTCGGTGTCTCTTCGGGCATTGGCGTACTTCGTGCACGGGCCGCGTGAGGCAGCCGGGTCCCAGTGCTCGCGTGCAGCTTGACCTTACGACGGAGGTGGGCTGTGCAATCGGAGTGGCGGGTGGCGTGCGTGCGAATCCCCCGCTTCGCGGTGGGCGCCGTGCTGCGGCAGGACGCGGCGCGGGGCGACATCGTGATGAGGGGAGTCGGGTCGCAGCTGCATCTGCCATGGGCGGCGGTGGAGCAGTGGAGCGCCGCGCGGGTGGGCGAAGCGGCGGGGGCGTCGGCCGCGGCCGCCTCACGCGGCGCGCAGCCGGGTGCGCAGCCGGGCGCGCACTGGGACGAGCGGCCGGCGGCGCTGGTGGAGGGGGGCCGGCTGCGCGCGGTGACCGCGGCGGCGGGGCAGATGCGCATCCGCGCCGGGATGACGGTGGCCGAAGCGCGCGCGCGCTGCGCGACGCTGGAGCTGCGGGAGTGGGATGACGCGCTGGTGGAGCGCGCGGTGACCGAGACGACCGCCGCGCTGCTGGTGGCGAGTCCGCAGGTGACGCCGGTGGCCGGCGCGCCGGGCGTGTGGTGGGTAGGCGCCGGGGGACTCGACGGCATCGGCGGCGAGCGGTCGCTGGTGCGGACGCTGCTGCGCGTGGCGCGGCTGTGGCATCCGCGGCCGCGGGTGGCGGTGGCAAGCTCCTGCGTGGCCGCGCGCGCGGCGACGTGGATGCAGCGCCCCACGCTCGGCGCCGGCTGCTGGGTGCTGGGCGACGGGGCCGGGGCGGCCGGGGCGGGGGACGACGCGGACTACTCCGAGGGGGTGCCGCTGGCGCCCGCCCCGGCCGCGGTGATCGTCCCGCGCAACCGGTGCGCCGAGTTTCTGGCGGCGGCGCCGCTGGGGCTCCTGCCGATGGACGACGAGCTGCGCATCGCGCTGCACGCGCTCGGCCTGCGCACGGCCGGCGCGTTCGCGGCGCTCGACGCCGGCGACGTGGAGCAGCGGTGGGGGCGGGTCGGGCTCGTGGCGTGGCGGCTCGCGCGCGGCGAGGACCGGCGGCGCCCGGTGCTGACGAAGGCCGACGCGCGGCACGCGGTGAGCGTGGAGCTGGCGATGCCGGCGGCGACCGCGGAGCCGGTGCTCTTCCTGGTCCGGGCCGCGCTCGACCGGCTGGTGGCCGCGCTGGTGGCCGAGGGGCGGGCCGCGGCCGCGGTCGCCCTCACGCTGACGCTCGACGACGGGCGCGGCGCGCTCCCGTCGGGCGGCGTCGCGCGGACGGTGACGCGCGAGGCGCGCCTGGCGCGCCCGCTGGCGCGCGCGGGTCCGCTGTTCGAGCAGTGCCGGTCGCTGCTGGAGCGCTTCGGCCGGGGCGCCGGCGCCGCGCCTAACGGCTCGGCGGCGGAGGCCGGCGGCGCCGCGATCGCCGCCCGGCTCCCGGCGCCGGTGTGCGGCGTGACGGTCTCGATCCCGGCGACGGCGCCGCTCTCCGGGGAGCAGGGGGGCCTGCTCGACGCCGCCTGGCGCGACCCGGCGGCGGTGGAGGCCGCGCTCGAGCGGCTGCGTGCCGAGCTGGGCCCGAACGTCGTCGTCCGCCCCGTCACCCGCGACGAGCACCGCCCCGAGCGGGCCGGCGCGTGGGAGGAGCGGTGGGTGGGGGCGGAGGACGACGTTCGGGGCGGGGCGGGCGTCGTCGGTCGGGGGCGGCGCGTGCCGGAATCGTCCGCCGAAGCATCGGCGGGGGCCGCCCTCCCCCCCTACCCCGCCGCGCTCCGCCTGCTCGAGACCCCGGAGCCCGTCGAGGTGGAGCGCTCGGCCGACACGGAGGCGCCGGTCGCCGTCTGGTGGCGCGGCCGGCGCATCCCGGTCGAGCGCGCCGCCGGCCCCGAGCGGCTCTCCGGCGACTGGTGGCGCGACGCCTTCCGCCGCGACTACTGGCGCTGCGCCGCGTCGGGCGGCGGCGGCAGCGGCGGCGGGCACGGGGAGCTGGTGCTGTTCGTCGACCGGGCCGGGGGCGGGGGGTGGTACGTGCAGGGGTGGTACGACTGACTGTTGCGTGCTGCGTGCTGCGTGCGGTTGCAGGTGACGACGGTCCGTCACCTGCAACCGCACGCAGCACGCAACAGCCGTTAGGCAATGGTCAGGGGTGCGGTGGATGCGTGTGACCGGCCAACTCGCGCCCCCGGGGAAATGTTTCCGGACGGCGCCCGCGACGCCGTGAGCGGCTACGTCGAGCTGCACTGCCACTCGTTCTTCTCCCTGCTCGACGGCGCCTCCTCCCCCGAGGAGCTGGTCGCGCGCGCGCGCGAGCTGGGGATGCCGGCGCTCGCCCTCACCGACCACAACGACCTGGGGGGCGCGGTCCGCTTCTCCCAGGCCGCGCGGGAGGCGGGGGTGGGCGCCATCATCGGCGCGGAGGTCGTGGTCGAGCTGGCGGCGCGGCGCTCCCCCTTCTTCACCCACCTCAGTCTCCTCGCCGAGTCGGCCGAGGGGTACGGCAACCTCTCGACGCTGATCACGCGCGCGCGCATGGACAGCCCGCGCGGCGCGCCGGCGGTGTCGCTCGAGACGCTCGCGCGGCACGCCGGCGGCCTCCACGCGCTCACCGGCTGTCCGCGGGGGTGGGTGCCGTCGCTCGCCGCCGCCGGCGACCTGCGCGGTGCGCGCGAGGCGGCCGGCACCCTGGCCGACGTCTTCGACGGCCGCGTCGCCGTCGAGTGCTGGGACCACGGGCTGGCCGAGGAGCGGCGGACGTCGGCGGCGCTGGTGCGGGTCGCGCGCGCGGCCGGGCTCCGGTGGGTGGTGACGAACGACGTGCATTACGCGCGCGCCGGGGGCCGCGTCGTGCACGACGTCCTCTCCTGCCTGCGCCACGCGCGCCCGCTCGACGCGATGGGGACGCGCCTGCGGCCGAGCGGGGAGTGGCACCTCAAGGGCGCCGCGCAGATGGCGCGCCGCTGGCACCACGACCCCGCCGGCCTCCGCGCGACGCTCGAGATCGCCGAGCGGTGCCGCTTCCGCTTCGAGGAGCTGCGCCCCTCCCTCCCCCGCTTCCCACTCCCCCCGGGCGTCACCGCCGACGAGTACCTGGCGCGGCTGGTGGAGGAGGGGGCGAGCGAGCGGTGGGGCGAGTCGCGGACGGAATCGCAGAGCTGCCAGCTGGCGCACGAGCTCTCGATCATCACGCGCCTGGGGCTCGCCGGCTACTTCCTGATCGTCTGGGACATCGTGCGCTTCGCACGGCGCGAGGGGATCCTCTGCCAGGGGCGCGGCTCGGCGGCGAACTCCGTCGTCTGCTACTGCCTGGGGATCACGGCGGTGGACCCCGTGCGCATGGGGCTCCTCTTCGAGCGCTTCCTCAGCGACGACCGCCAGGAGCCCCCCGACATCGACGTGGACTTCGCGCACCGGGAGCGCGAGCGCGTGCTGCAGTACGTCTACGAGCGCTACGGGCGCGATCACGCGGCGATGGTGTGCGAGCACATCACCTACCGCGGGAAGAGCGCGGTGCGCGACGCGGCGCGCGCGCTCGGCTTCTCCGTGGAGCAGGCGAACGCCCTGAGCCTGCTCAGCGACCGCTTCTCGGCGAAGGCGACGGCGGAGCGGCTGCGCGCGGGGGTGGAGGGGGCGGCCGCGGCGGCGGGCGATGCGGCGGGGAAGGCAGTGATGGCGGCGGCGGGCGCGGGCGGTGCGACATTGCCCGCAGGGGGGGGCCCCCCGGACGAAATCGGTACGCCGCGCCCGGAGCCGGTGACGCCCCCGGCGCCCGACGTCGTTAGGCTCCCGGCGGGGGGGCCCCCCCGCGACGCCGCCACCGACGCCCACGTCGCCGCCGCCCTC
>DATFPD010000309.1:0-1872 GCA_035265005.1 Gemmatimonadaceae bacterium
ACTGCGCGTGACGCCGTCACTCGGTGAGCTGCTCGGCGCGCGCGCGGCGCGCGGGCGCTGGCTCGCGGAGGCCGATGGCCGGCCGGGTGCGCCTAACGTCGTGATGCTGACCCACTCGCTCTGGCTCCGCCGTTTCGCCGCTTCGCCATCGGCGGTCGGCGGCACGGTCCGCCTGGACGGCGCGGCGTACGAGGTGATCGGAGTGATGCCGCCGGACTTCGCGTTCCCGGACGACCGCGCGGCGCTCGTCCTCCCGCTGGTGCTCGACCCGGCCGAGCCGCGGCTCGGGGGGTTCAATTTCCGCGGGATCGCCAGACTGCGGCCCGGCGTGAGTGCCGACCAGCTGCGGAGGCAGCAGGTGGCGGTCATCGCTGACCTGCCCGCTCGATTCCCCGACAACCCGGCACTGACGCGGACTCTTCTCGACGCGAAGCTCGGATCGCTCGCCGAGCCCTTCCGGGACTTCCTGCTCGGCGACACGGCGCGGATGCTGTGGGTGTTGCTGGGGTCGGTCGCGGTCGTGCTGCTCATCGCCTGCGCCAACCTCGCCAACCTGTTCCTCGTCCGTTCGGACTCCCGGTGGCGCGAGGTGGCGGTGCGCTCAGCGCTCGGCGCCGGCACCACGAAGCTGGCCGCCTACTTCCTGGCCGAGGCGTTGATCGTCGCTATGACAAGCGGCGCGCTGGGGCTGCTGCTCGGCCACATCGCGATCGAGGCGCTGGTGCGGTTCGGGCCGGTCGAGCTGCCGCGCCTGCACGAGGTACGGATCGACGGCGTCGCGGCGGGCTTCGCGCTGCTCACGTCCGCGGCGGCGGGGCTCGGCTTCGGCCTGATCCCGCTCGCGCGCCGCCCGTCTTCCACCGCGTCCCTGCTTCAGGAAGCCGGTCGCGCCCTCACCGCGTCCGGCGGCCGAATGCGCTCGCGCCAGACGCTGATGGCGACGCAGGTGGCCCTCGCGGTCGTGCTGCTCGTCTCGGCCGGGCTCATGGTGCAGAGCGTCCACCACCTCCGGCGCGTCGACCCCGGCTTTCGCGCCGATTCCCGACTCGTGTTTCGGGTCGGGCTCGGGGATGCGTCTTACCCGTCGGCAGAAGCGGCCGCGGCATTTCACGAGCGCCTGCTCGAGCGGCTGCGCGCCCTGCCCGGCGTGCGCGACGCCGCGTTCTCCACGACGCTGCCGCTCGACGGCGACGGCGAGGGCGATCCGCTCGAGGTGCTCGGACACCCACCGGAGAGCGGGAAGGTGAATCCGGTCGTGCGGATCCGCCGCGTCTCGGCGGGCTACTTCGGCGCCATCGGCATTCCACTGCATCGCGGTCGAGCGTTCGACGTCGACGACGAGCGCGGCCGAACCGGCGCCGTTCTGATCAACGAAGCGCTCGCCGCGCTCTACTTCCCCGGCGAGGATCCCCTCGGCCGGCAGCTCCGCAAGATGGGCAGCAGCGGGGCGGACGGGTGGCTGACCGTCGTCGGCGTCGTCGGCAACTCCGCGACGTACGACCTGCGAGAGGCGACGCCGACCCCGCAGCTATATCTGCCGCCCCGCAGCGCGGTGAACGCCCGGGCGTCGTCCACGCGCCGGGTGGCCTACGTACTCCGCGCGAGCGGCGCCCCGACCGCACTCGTGCCCGCGGTCCGCCGGGTGCTCGCCGAGCTCGATCCCGGCGTGGCGATGGCGCGCCCGGAGCCGCTGGCGGACGTGGTGGCCCGCGCCGGCGCCGGCGCCGCCTTCACGATGGTGCTGCTCATGCTGGCGGCCGCGGTGGCGCTGCTGCTCGGGCTCGTCGGCGTCTACGCCGTGATCTCCTACGGCGTGGCGCAGCGTACGGGCGAGATCGGGGTACGTCTCGCGTTAGGCGCGCGCCCGTCCGA
>DATFPD010000310.1:0-7035 GCA_035265005.1 Gemmatimonadaceae bacterium
ACCGTGCTGCTCAAGGGCGAGTACGTGAACCAGAAGTTCAACGACTTCCCGAGCACCGACATTCGCAGCGGCGGCAAGTTCGACGGCTTCATGGTCGCCGGGGTGGTGGCATTCTAGCTGGAATCGACCACCGAGGCACAGCGGGCACAGAGGAGGGGCACACGGAAGAGACGCCCCCTGCCGGTCGGCTTTGCAAAGCCTCCCGGTAGGGGGCTCCCTCGACGGTGTGCCCCTCCTCGGTGTCTCTGTGCCTCGGTGGTCGATCCTACCGGCGCGATGGTGAAGTTGACCGGCACCGTAGGCGAGGGCGACATGCCCTACGCGGCGTCAGTGAGCAGCCCGACGCCCGGGCGGTCGCGGGAGACGTACGTTAGGCGGTGCGAGAACGATCTGCACGGTTGTCGTCTCACACACGCAGGGAGGACCCATGCGTGGAATCAGTCTGGCCGTCGCACTGTTGACGGCCGCATCCATGGCGGCGGCGCAGGAGCTCGCACGCGGCGGGCCGTCACCGGCCGCGCGCCACCACTCGGAGCCTCGTGATGGTGCGCTGCCCCTCGCGGGTACTGGATGATCGCCATGCGAAGCTGGATCCGATTGACCGGACTCCTGATGGGCGGGGCGGCCACTGCCGCCGCGGCGACGATCGGCGTGGCCGGGGCGCTGTGGAACCGCGAGACCGCGTGGACCGTCTTCCGGCTCGACCGGGAGCTGGCGACGCAGGCACGCTACACCCGCGAACAGCTCGCCGAACTGCCCGCGCCCGTCAGACGGTACTTCGACTTCGCGCTCACGCCGGGCCAGCCGCTCGTACGCCACGCACGTCTCCTGCAGACCGGGACGTTCGCGCTGCGGCCAGACCGGTGGGCGCCGTTCACGGCGGTCGAAGACTTCGCCGTCTGGCCGCCGGGCTTCGTGTGGGACGCGCGCATTCGCATGGCTCCGCTCGTCACCATTCGCGTGCGCGACAGCTACGCCGACGGCGAGGGCGCCATGCGCGGCAGGATCGCGGGGCTGGTGCCGGTGGTGAACCAGGGCGGCTCGGCCGAGATGGCGGTGGCATCACTGCTCCGCTGGCTCGCCGAGGCGCCCTGGCTTCCGACCGCGCTGCTGCCGAGCGCCGAGATGCGCTGGGATGCGGTCGACGACAGCACCGCCCGCGCGACGCTCACCGACGGCGGCACCACCGTGTCGATGGACGTGCACTTCGGCGCGCTCGGCGAGATCGCGCGGATCTCGGCGATGCGGCACCGCGACGTGAACGGGACGCCGATGCTCACCCCGTGGGAGGGTCGCTTTCGGGACTACGCGCGAGTGGAAGGGATGATGGTGCCGCGGGAAGGTGAAGTCGGATGGGTGCTGCCCGACGGCTGGCTCCCCTACTGGCGCGGCCGCATCGTCAGGGCCGAGTACCGATTCCTCGCCGTGCCGACGGACGGCGTGATCGAGTGAGAAGCGGGAACGCGCGATAGACGCGGGCGACGCCTGGGAGGGCGTGATGACGACAATCGAGATCCGACAGGACCGGGTCCGGCCGATCGTGCGGCCGGCTCGGGGAGGGCTGGTGCGAAAGGTCCTGCTCGTCTGTGGTATCCTCTCGTCACTGCTGTACGTCGCCACCGACGTGCTCGGCGGCCTGCATTACGAGGGGTACAGCTTCACCTCCCAGGCCATCAGCGAGCTGATGGCGACCGGCGCTCCGTCGGAAGCCTTCGTCGACCCGCTGTTCATCGCGTTCGGCGTGCTCGCGCTGGCCTTCGGCGTGGGCGTCTTTCGGGAAGGCGCCGGCCGGAACCGCGCCTTGCGGATCGCGGGAGCCCTGCTGATCGGATACGCGGCCATCGGCTTCACGGGGCCTACGCTCTTCGAGATGCACCAGCGCGGCTCGGGCGGTCCAGACGGCGACGTCCCGCACATCGTTCTCACCGGTGTGCTCGTCCTGCTCACGCTCCTCGCGATCGGGTTCGGGGCGTTCGCGCTCGGCAAGCGATTCCGCATCTATTCGCTCGGAACACTCCTGACCACGATCGTGTTGGGCGCGGCGACAGCCCCGTACGGCGCCCGGCTGGCGGCGGGGCAGCCCACGCCCGGAATCGGGATTGTCGAGCGCATCAGCATCTACGCATCCCTGCTCTGGGTCGCGGTGCTGGCCGTCGCGCTGCTGCGCCGTCCGCGGGACCGCGGCGTGACCGTCGCTCCCACGACCGCGACGACTCAGATCGCTGGGTTCGTCGCGCCAGGCTTCGAAGAAGTGCGCGCCGAGTTCGAGCGCAACTTCACCGAACGCGGCGAGATGGGCGCCGCCGTCGCCGCGTACTGGCGCGGCAAGAAGGTCGTCGATCTGTGGGGCGGCCGCCGCACGCCGGACGGCGATGCGCCGTGGACCGAGGACACGATGGTCGTCGTGATGTCCACCACGAAAGGCCTCTCGGCGATGACGCTCGCGGTGGCGAACGCGCGCGGCTGGCTGGACTACGATGCGCCGGTCGCGCGCTACTGGCCCGAGTTCGCGCAGAACGGCAAAGCCGCGGTCACGGTGCGCCAGCTCCTCGGGCACGAGGCGGGCCTGGTCCTGCTCGACGAGAAGCTGACGATCGCCAAGCTGCGCGACCTCGGCTACGTCGCGCGCGTGCTCGCGCGGCAGAAACCGGCGTGGCCGCCGGGCACGCGTCACGGCTATCACACGATGACGCTCGGGCTGTACATGCAGGAGCTGATCCGGCGCGTGGACCCGGCACACCGCACGCTGGGCCGCTTCTTCCACGACGAGATCGCGGCGCCGCTGGGTCTGGAGTTCTACATCGGGCTGCCGCGAGAGATTCCCGACGAGCGCCTCGCGCGCGTCGAGCCGCTCTCCGCGTGGCGGGGTCTCCTGGCGCTGCGCTACACGCCACCCGCGGTGACGATGAAGATGATCGGTCCGGGTTCCCTGCTTCGCCGGTCGTTCGCGGGGCTCGGCGCCGACCCGAACGACCGGGGCTACCTCGAGGTCGAGGTGCCGGCGGGCGACGGCGTGGGGACGGCGCGCGCTATCGCGCGAGCCTACTCCTGCTTCGCCGCGGGCGGCGCCGAGATCGGCATCACGCCGGAGACGCTCGGTCGCGTCACCGCGCCGCCCGAGGTCGCGCGCCCTCGCGACGCGGTGCTGGGCGTGCCGTCCTATTTCTCGCTCGGCTTCCTGCGGCCCGGGCCCGATGTCTCGTTCGGCTCGAGCCCGCGCGCGTTCGGGGCGCCGGGCGCGGGCGGCTCCTTCGCCTTCGCCGACCCCGACGCGCGCCTCGGCTACGCCTACGTCATGAACAGGCTGGACTTCTACCTCCAGAACGATCCGCGCGAGAAGGCGCTGCGGGACGCGATCTACCGCGCGATGGCGCGGCTCACCGACCGCCCCGATCACCGCGACGACGGCGCCGGATCCCGCAAGATCGCGGCGGTGCCGACCGCAGCGTAGATCGCGTCTGCAGGCGAGCGAAGGAGAACGGCCTCGCGTCCACTCGCAGGACGACCACGCCGATGGCGCACCAGCGCCGCTCACGATACCGAGCGACGCGGCCGCTGCTTCGCCGAGACCGACCTGATGACCGTGTATCCTCGGCCGCCGATCGGCAGTGGCGTCGGCGCCTGCTCGACCGCGGCCCGCACCAGCGCCTCGACCCCGGGTTCGGCCAGCGTCGCGGCGCTCGGCAGGCGCACGAACCGATTCTGCTTCCCGTTGCCCAGCAGAATACGCTCGGGATCCGGCAGGCTCGCGCCGCGATAGAACGACAGTCCGACGCCGTTCGCCGCCGCCGCGAGCGACACGATGCAGTCCGAGGGACGCTCGCTCGCGCAGAAGCCGAACACGAGGAAGTTGTAGTTGTCGTAGACGAGCTCGATCGCCGTGGGCAGCCGCTTCCGCAGCGCGCGCCGCGCCGCGCGAATGAGAGTGCCCACCGCCGGGTCGAACCGGGCGACGAACGCCGCGATCTGCTCGGCGGTCGAGCCGCTCGCGGCGCGGGACGGACCCGTGGGGCGCTCGGAATCCTGGTGCATGGCTGACCTCTCGTGGCAGTCGTTGCCTGCGTGCGCGCCCCACGGGCGCAGTACCGATACGGTGGCTGACCGGTTCACAAACGACGTCGGCTTACGGCGGAGCGCGTTCGTCGTCACGTCCTGTGTGCCCGCTGCTCCGCCAGCCGCTTGATCGTGCGCAGCATGCGCTTGCTCATCACGAAGCCGACCGGGTCAATCAGATACGGTCCGAAGGCCAGCTTCGCCAGCAGTCCCTTGCCCACCCGGTTGCGTCCCCGCTCGATCAGGCGGGTACTCTCGCCCGGTCCGCTGAGCAGTCGGAACGCCCAGGTGGCGCCCGAGCCATCGCCGGCGGGCGGCGCGCCGAGCACCAGCGCGTGCCCGGGCTCGACGATCCGCACCGGTGCGCCCGGGGAGCGGGCGTGCATGCGGAGCTTGTCTCCCGGGCGGAGCCGCTGCAGCTCGGGGCGGATCTCGCTCACGTTGTGGATGTCGCAGCCGCAGAGGTTCTCCAGTCCCTCGTAGCTGTAGAACCCGCCCCGTCCCTGCCCGAGCTGCACCAGCCAGGGCCACACCGCCGAGCGCGGGGCGTCGATCGTGATCGCGTGGGTGTAGCTCCAGTCGGGAAGCGGCACCAGCTCGTCGCCCGGGAGGCGGCGCCGGCACTCGTCAGGCGTCGCGCCCCACCGCGTGCGCCACCGATGGAGCACCGGGCCGAGCGCGATGTGCAGGGCCATCTGCGCGGCCCCCCAAAGAGATTCGAGTGTCTTGCGCATGGAGTCTCCGGTTCGCGTGTGTGCTGCTCAGGAGGTCGCGCGCCGCGGCTCCAGCATCAGCCGCAGCGCCCATGTCACGCCGGCGATCGCCGGCAGCGCGAGCGCCGCGGCGCCTGCCCGCGTCCAGCCGAGCGCCGACGCCGTCATCGTCGGGGTGGAGAGCGCCCATAGTCCGGCGCCGCTGGCGGCGGCGAGCGCGGCCAGCCCGGCCGCGGCCCGCCCGCGGAACGAGCCCGTGCCGACGGCAACGGCCAGGCCGAGCTTGAACAGCGTGTTCGCCAGGACCCCGAGCGCGATCGCCTGCGCCGCCAGCGCCACGTGCGCGGGCGTCGTCGTGCCGATCCGGCTCATGGAGAGCACGAGCGCGTCCATGTTCGTGAGGCCGAGAAACGTCGCCGACGTGAGCACGCCGGCGCCTCCCCACGTCTCCCGCGCGAAGGTGAGCGCGAAGAGGACGAGCTGCAGCAACGCCGCCATGCGCACCGCTGCGCCAAGGCGGAGCGGGTTGCGCAGCTCGTGGTCGGCGCCGCCTGACGACGCGTGCGGCGGCAGGGCGGCGACGCGCTGCCTGCGCGTTGCCGCGAGGACGACCGCCGCGCCGACGGCGAACGGCGGCAGCAGGTACGGCACCAGCGCCCAGGCGACGCGCGGCTCGAGCACCGCGGCGACGACTGTCACTCGGGGGAGGAGCACCGTGCAGGCCGCCACGACGCCTCCCGCCAGCGACGGAGCGTCGCCGGCCGCGGCGGCGCGGCGGCTCCGGCGCGCGAAGTCGAGCGTCAGCGCGGTGGAGGAGACGAGACCGCCGAGCAGCCCGGTGATCCCGTAGCCGCGCGCCGTCCCGGCCGCGCGCCGGGCGAGGTAGCCAGCGAAGTCGAGCCCGGTGAAGAGTAGCACCACGCTCCAGAGCGTGCGCGGGTTGACGCCTCCCAGCGGTCCGTAGGCCGCATTCGGCAGCAGCGGCAGGACGACCAGCGCCAGCACAGCGAACTGCACGCCGCCGCGCAGCTCCGCGTCGTCGATCCGCCTGACGAGCGCGTGCACGCGCGCCTTCTCGCGGAGCGTGAGCATGACGACCGCCGTCGTGCCGCCGGCGAGCGCGATGGCGCCGAGCCCGGCGAAGGTCCCCAGCGCGAGCGCCACTAGCGCGGCGGCCTCCGTGGTGCCGTCCACCGCCGCCTCGCCACCGGGGCGTGCGGCCGCCACGTACGCGGCCACCGTTAGCGCGGCGCCCCCGGCGAGCAGCGTCACCCCCACCGGCACGAGCCCGGCCGCGATGAGCCACCCCGCGGCGCCGCCGAGCAGCCCGAGCAGCGTGAACGTGCGTACGCCGGCGAAGCGGCCGGCGGGCCCGGACGCGTGCCCCGACCACTCGCGCTCGAGCCCCAGGCCGAAGCCGGCCAGGCACGCGACCGCGAGCCGCCCCGCGACGGCAAGGTCCGCCGAGAGCTGCGGCGCGCTCTCGAGCATCACGACACCCCCGCCGCCGACTGCCGCCGCGCGTGCGGCATCCACTCGGCGAGCAGCTTCACCAGCTGCCCCGCGACGGCGGGAACGGCGGCGAGTGCCACGACCACCAGCCACGTCCCGCCGTCGAGCGGCCGGAGGTCGAGCGTTCTCGCAAGCGCAGGCACGGCGAGGGGAAGAAGCTGCATCGCCGCGGCCGCACCCGCCCCCGCGAGCGCGTAGCGGTTGGCCACCGCGCGGCGCCGCGAGAGGACGTGTCGGTCGCTGCGCGCGTTCCCGAGGTGCAGGATCTGCGCGAGCCCGAGCGTCATGAACGCCACCGTGGCCGCCTGCGTCGCGTCGCCGGTGGTGCGCAGCGCCCAGCCGAACGCCGCCAGCGAGACCGCGGCGATGAGCGCGGCGTAGCCGAGCAGCGCCCGCGTCAGGCGGCCGGTCACCAGCGCCTCGCGCGGCGGGCGCGGCGGCCGGCGCATCACGCCCGCGCCCGCCGGCTCGAGGGCCAGCGCCAGCGCCGGCAGCGTGTCGGTGACGATGTTGAGCCAGAGGATCTGGAGTGGCATCAGCGGCAGCGGCATCCCGGAGAGGCCGGCGCCGAGCAGCACCGCCACCTCGGCGACGTTGCAGCTGAACAGGTAGAAGACGAAGCGGCGAATGTTGTCGAAGACCACGCGCCCCTCCTCGATCGCCGCGCCGACGGTCTCGAAGCGGTCGTCCTGGAGCACCACCGACGCGGCCTCCTTCGCCACGTCCGTCCCGCGGCCGCCCATGGCGACGCCGATGT
>DATFPD010000311.1:0-17705 GCA_035265005.1 Gemmatimonadaceae bacterium
CGCTTTCCGCTGGATGGGGCGCGGTGGCGGCGCAGCCTGCCCGTGTACCTGGCGTCGGTGCCGGTGTACTCCTTCCTCCACACGTCGCTGATGGCGCTCTCGCGCTCGGCGCTCTGGGCGCTGCTCGGGATGGGGGCGTACGACTACGGGCGCTTCCCGACGCGCTACTTCATGGAGTTCCCGAACGACATCCTCTCCGCCGCCACCCTGCTCGGCGTGCTCACCGTGATCCGCTACGCGCGGGTGTTCCGCGAGCGGGAGGTGGCCGCGGCCGAGGTGCGGCAGGCGCTCACGCAGGCGCGGCTGGAGACGCTGCAGCTCCGCCTCCAGCCGCACTTCCTGTTCAACGCGCTCAACACGATCTCGTCCACGATGTACGAGGACCCGGCGCGCGCCGACGCGATGGTCGGCCACCTCGGGGACCTGCTCCGCCAGTCGCTGCGCACCGGCGACGCGCAGGAGGTCTCGCTCGGCGAGGAGCTGGCGCTGCTGGGGAGCTACGTCGCGATCATGCACGAGCGGTTCGGCGAGCGCCTGCGGATCGCGGTCGAGGTGGAGCCCGCCGCGCGCGCGGCCCGCGTGCCGCCGCTGCTCCTCCAGCCGCTGGTCGAGAACGCGGTCCGGCACGGGGGGGCCCGCCGGCGCGGCGGGCGGCTGGCGGTCAGCGTGCGCGCGGCGCGGGAGGGGGACGCGCTGGTCGTCCGGGTGGCCGACGACGGCGCCGGCTCCGGCACGGCCGCGGGGCCGGCCGGCGGCGGCGGCGGCGGCGGCGGTGTCGGGCTCCGGGCGACGGCCGACCGGCTGCGCCTGCTCTACGGCGACGCGCACGCCTTCGCCGCCGGCCCGCTCCCCGACGGGGGCGGCTTCCTGGTGGCGATCCGCCTCCCCTTCCGCGCCGCCGAGGGGAAGGCGTCAGGCGCGGAGCCGCCGGCCGCCGGCGTCGACGCGCTCGCCGGCGCCGCGGCCCGCGCGCGGTGAGGGAGGGCACCGCCGCCCCCCCCCCGACCGGCGCGGCGAGCGCGATGCGCGTGCTGGTCGTGGACGACGAGCCGCCGGCGCGCGCCAAGCTCCGCCGTCTCGTCTCGGCGGCCGGCGGGGCCGTGGTGGTCGGCGAGGCGGCGACCGGCGCCGAGGCGGTCGAGGCCATCCGCGAGCTGGCGCCGGACCTCGTCTTCCTGGACGTGCAGATGCCCGACCTGGACGGCTTCGGCGTGATCGAGCAGGTGGGCGTCGGGGCGATGCCGCCGGTGGTGTTCGTGACCGCGTACGACGAGCACGCGCTGCGCGCGTTCGAGGTCCGCGCGCTCGACTACCTCCTCAAGCCGTACCCGCCCGAGCGCTTCGCGGCGGTGATGGCGCACGCGCGCGAGCGGGTGCGCGCGCGTCTCGAGGAGCGCGGCCGCGAGCGCGACCGCGCCGACGCCCCCGACTGGGCGGCGCGGCTGCAGGAGCTGCTCGGGGCCGTCGCGCCGGCGGCGGCGCCGCCGCGCTACCTGCGGCGCATCCTCGTCCACCAGGGCGACCGCGCGGCGTTCCTCCCGGTCGAGCAGCTCGACCGCGTGGAGGCCGAGCGCAACACGGTCCGGCTGCACGCGGCCGGCGGCGCGGTCTTCCAGCTCCGCGGCGGCATCACCGCCCTGGCCGGCCGCCTCGACCCGGCCAGGTTCCTCCGCGCCAACCGCTCCTCGATCGTCCGCCTCGACGCCATCCGCGAGATGTACGCCTGGTCGCACGGCGACTACCGCATCGTGATGCACGACGGCACGGTCGTGACCTGGAGCCGGCGGTATCGCGCTGGGGTGGATGAGGAGTTCGGGGCGTGAGGTCGACAACGGCGGGCTGACCCGTTCGTCCGCGCGGAATCCCGCTCGTCCCGAAGCGCTGGATCGTGCGCGCGCCGGTGCGCAGATTGGCCGCGAGACCTGAACCGGGGGACACCATGCACGCGGGAACACTCGTTATGCGGACGATGCGAATCCTGGCGGCGGCGCTCGTGCCGCTCGCGGCCTCCTGCCGGCCGGCGGCGCCGCCGGCGACGTACGGGGCCGCGCCCGCGGCCGACGCGGCGCCGGCGTTCCCGGCCGGCGAGTGGGCGGCCTACGGGCGGGACGCGTACGGGGGCCGCTACTCGCCGCTGCGGCAGATCACGCGCGAGAACGTGGCGCGGCTGCGACCGGCGTGGACGTACCGCACCGGCGAGAGCGCCCCGGCGTTCGCCACCGCGCGCACGGCGAAGCTCGAGGCCACGCCACTGGTGGTGGACGGGACGATGTACTTGAGCACGCCGCTCGGGCGCGTGATCGCGCTCGACCCGGCGACGGGGCGCGAGCGGTGGGTGTTCGAGCCGAGCCCGAAGGTGGACCGCGCGCTCCGCTTCGGCGACTTCGCCAGCCGCGGCGTCTCGACGTGGGTGGACTCGGCGGCGGACCCCGGCGCGCCGTGCCGCCGGCGGATCTACGTCGCCACGATCGACGCGCGGCTGATCGCGCTCGACGCGGCGCGCGGGACGCCGTGCGCGGGCTTCGGCGCCGGCGGCGGGACGGTGGACCTGCGCCGCGGGCTCCGCAACGCGCCGTTCGAGACGGCGGAGTACCAGGTCACCTCGCCGCCGGCGGTCGTGAACGGCGTGCTGGTGGTCGGCTCGTCGGTGGCCGACAACAACCGGACGGACGCGGCGAGCGGCGAGGTGCGCGCCTACGACGCGCGCACCGGCGCGCTCCGCTGGGCGTGGGACCCGGTCCCGCGCGACTCGGCTGACCCGGCGTGGGCGACGTGGGTCGGCCCGCGCGCGCACGCGACCGGCGCCGCCAACGCCTGGTCGGTGATCGCCGCCGACCCGGAGCGCGACCTGGTGTTCGTCCCCACCGGCAGCGCGAGCCCGGACTACTTCGGCGGCGAGCGGCTGGGGGACAACCGCTACGCCAACTCGGTCGTCGCCATCCGCGTCTCGTCAGGCAGGGTCGCCTGGCACTTCCAGGTGGTGCACCACGACCTGTGGGACTACGACGTCGCCTCGCCGCCGGCGCTGGTGACGGTCCGCCGCGCCGACGGCACGGCCGTCCCGGCGGTGCTCCAGGCGACCAAGACCGGGCAGCTGTTCGTGCTGCACCGCGAGACCGGCGCCCCGCTCTTCCCGGTCGAGGAGCGCCCGGTGCCGGCGAGCGACGTGCCGGGCGAGCGCGCGTCGCCCACCCAGCCCTTCTCGGCGATCCGGCCGCTCAGCCCGCACGCCCTCTCGGCGGACGACGCCTGGGGGCCGACGCCGGCGCTGCGCGAGGAGTGCCGGCAGCTGATCGCCGGGCTGCGCAACGAGGGGATCTACACGCCGCCGAGCGAGCGGGGCACGCTCGTGCTCCCGTCGAACGTCGGCGGCGCGCACTGGGGCGGGCTCGCGTTCGACCCCGAGCGCCAGGTGGCGGTGGTGCCGGTGAACCGTGTAGCGTCGATGGTGCAGCTGCTGAAGGCCGACGGCTTCGACTGGGAGTCGGTGCGGCGGGAGGGCTCGCGGCTGGGCTACGAGTACACGCGCATGCGCGGCACGCCGTACGTGATGCGCCGCCGCCTGCTCGTCTCGTCGGCCCGCACCGTCTGCTCGCCGCCGCCGTTCGGCGCCCTGGTGGCGGTGAGCCTGCGCACGGGCGAGGTGCTGTGGGACGTACCGTTAGGCACGATCCCGGCCGGCCTCTCCCCGGGACTCGACTCGGCGGTGGCGGCCGGCGCGCCGGCGGGCACGCCCGCCGGCGCGCCGCCGCTCCTCGGCTCGATCAACCTCGGCGGGCCGATCGTCACCGCGGGCGGGGTGGTGTTCATCGGCGCGACGCTCGACCGCGCGGTGCGGGCGTACGACATCGAGACGGGGCGCGAGCTGTGGCGCGCCGACCTGCCGGCCGGCGCCCGCGCGACGCCGATGACCTTCCAGCTCGGGGCGGACGGCCGGCAGTACCTGGTGATCGCCGCCGGGGGCGGGGACGAGTTCGGGGCGGGGGATTACGTGATGGCGTTCGCGCTGGGGGAGCAATAGAGCCCGGGCGGTCGCTACCCCACGGTGCCGATGGCACTGCGCTCAACGAGCATGACCGCCGGATAGCAGTGCAGCCGCGCGGCCTGCTTGTCGGTGGCGCCGCGAAGGATCAACGTGTGGAGGCTCGAGAGGGACTCCAGTCTGAGCCCTTCCCGGGCGCCGATCACTCGCGCGGCGGTGATCGGGTCCACATCGGCGCGAAGCTGGATCAGGTAGCGTCCGGCCGCCACCGGACCACGCAGCGGCGGGAGCGGGCGCGGCCGGCACCCGCGCGGCCGCGCGAACCAGGCCGCCGAGTCGGCGGGCGTCGCTCGGCGCACGCGCAGCGGGAGCGGCGGCGTGCGCAGCGTGACGTGCTCGGGGCCGATGCGAGCGGAGAGCACGCCCACGGCGACGTAGGTCGTCTCCTCGCCGGTGATCGGATGCGTGCTCGCCCCGACGAAGTCGTGGCGCCGGTGCGGGTCCAGCACGGTGGTGAAGACCGGGTCGAGCCCGCGCTGGCACCCCGCGCTCCGCGCCACCGGCTCACCCAACGTGTCGGCCGACGCGTAGATGAGGACGGCCACCGCGCACACCGAGTCTCCGAAGACGGACAGCGGCGAGTCGGTGCGGTTCTCGAGCATCCAGTGCACCACGAAGCCCTGCCCCGGGAAGATCCTGGTCGGGAAGCTCGACGGCACCACCAGCCCCATGCGCGCCCCACCGACCTCCGGCGAGAGGACGCGCGGCGGCTCGTGCTCCCATTGGCCGAGCGCGGCCGTGGGCGCCGCGGCGACCGCGGCCGCCGTCAGGCACCCCGCCCAGATCGCACGGCGCAGCGCCCGCGGCGTCGGCACGGCTGGCCTACGACACCCGGGCCGCTGTCGTGGCGGCCTCGGCGTCGCGCCGCGGACGCGTGACGAGCCACGCCAGCCACAGCACGAGCGGCGGCCCCGCGATCCAGAGAGCCGCCGCGAGCACGCCCACCGAGCCGCTGTACGTCGTGACGCCGTTCTCGATCACCGTCAGCATGAGGTTGCCGTCGCCGAAGTTCGCCGAGACGGTGCCGTGGCCGTCGGGGAGCGAGGTCGCGCGGCGGATGGCCAGGAGCGCGCGGCCCAGGCCGACGACGATCAGCGCGGCCCAGTAGACGAGCCACGCCAGCAGCAGATGCCGCGCGCCCCAGCGGCGGAACGAGAGTGCCATGCGACCTCCCTGCGGTGATGTATTTCGATCGCCGGACGCCGTCGGGTGTTACATACCCGCGAACGGTGCGCGGGTCCCCATCGGCCTCACGTCCGGGAGAGCAGCGCGCTAGTATGGAGCGCGACCTGCGCTAACGTACAGCCAATCCCGGGAACATGCTCCCCCCACGCGCCCACGCCCGGCTCGCCCTGTGCGGACTCGCCCTCGTCGTCTCTGGCTGCCGCTCGAACCGCGCGAGCGGGTCGCCGCCCGTGGTCGGTGAGATCGAGCGGCTGGACCCCGCGCTCGCGGCGCTCGTCCCCGATGGCGCGCGCATCGAGCAGCTCGCGCAGGGGTTCGCCTGGTCGGAGGGGCCGGTGTGGCGGAAGAGCGGCGGCTACCTGCTGTTCACCGACATCCCGAAGAACACGATCTACCGCTGGCATCCGGCGGAGGGGCTCGGCGTGTTCCTCCGCCCCGCCGGCTTCGCGATGGGCGCCGCGGCGCCCAGCCGCGAGCTGGGGAGCAACGGCCTGGCGCTCGACGCGAGCGACCGGCTGGTGATGGCCGACCACGGGAACCGGCTCATCGCGCGGCTGGACGAGTCGATCTACGTCAAGACCACGCTCGCCGACCGCTTCGAGGGGAAGCGGCTCAACAGCCCGAACGACCTCGTGCTCCGGTCGAACGGCGACATCTACTTCACCGACCCGCCGTACGGGCTGAAGACGCAGGGCGACGACGACCCGGCGAAGGAGCTGCCGTTCAACGGCGTCTACCGCCTGACGCCGGCCGGCGAGCTGACGGTGCTCACGCGCGAGCTGACGCGCCCGAACGGGCTGGCGTTCTCGCCTGACGAGCGGACGCTCTACGTCGCCAACTCCGACCCCGCGCGCGCCGTGTGGATGGCGTACGACGTCGCCGCCGACGGCACGGTCGGGCGCGGCCGCGTGCTGTTCGACGCCACGCCGCTCGCGCGGCAGGGGCGGCCGGGGCTCCCCGACGGCCTCAAGGTGGACCGCCAGGGGAACCTCTTCGCCACCGGCCCCGGCGGCGTCCTGGTCCTCACGCCCGACGGCCGCCACCTGGGCACGATCGTCACCGGCCAGCCCACCGCCAACTGCGCCTTCGGCGACGCGGACGGCTCGACGCTTTACCTGACCGCCAACGACCGCCTGCTCCGCATCCGGTTAGGCACGCGTGGCGCGGGGTTCTAGTCCCTCTCTCAGGAGATAGTCGGCCGCGCCCTCCGCGGTTCGCTCTCCAGGCGCTTGTTGGGGAAGTGGCCGCCTCAGCCGTCGGCCCCCCGCGCGGCGCCGAAGGTGCCGACGGCGAAGTCCGGCTCGCCGCCGTCGGCGCGCACCAGCCGCCAGAACTCGGTCGAGACGTGGCCGGTGGGCGTGGCGTTGGGGAAGAGCTCGAGGAGGCGCCCGCCGGTGATGAACAGCCTAACGCCGCCGAGCACGTCGGCCTCCACCGCCTCCACGGCCGGGGGGCGCGCCGCGTCCGCCGCCTGGAGCTCGGCCAGCCGCACGTCGAGCCAGCTCGCGCCCGGCGCCTCCCAGTCGAACGTCTCGGGCTCCTCCTCGGGGTCGGCCGGCGTCAGCAGGTCGCCCGAGCCGACGAGCACGCGCTCGGCGTCGCGCAGCCGCCAGGGGCAGGCGACGTGGAGCGCCAGCTCCCCGGCGGCGCCGAACCGCAGCCGCAGCAGGTCGGCCTCGCGGTCCGCCGCGGAGAGCGGCAGCCCCACCAGCGGGGCCAGCGCCCGCTCGATCTCGTCCCGCACAGGACCTCCGTCGGCTCCGGGTCGACGCGCCTAGCGAGCGGCGTTCTCCTCGATCCGCGCCTTCACCAGCTTGCGCACGAGCGCGGCCGGCAGCGGGCGGCCGGGGTCGAAGCGAATCGTGCCCTTGCTGGTCTGGTACGCCTGAAGCTCCTCCCTGTGGGAGTCGATGGTGGCCGCGCTCATCGGGTACAGGGCGCAGTGGCTCCTGCCCGCGCCGAACGCGACGAGCGGCCGGCCGTCGAGGCGGAAGGCGGGGAGCTGGTAGCTGATGCACTCCTCGGCCCCGGGCGCGGCGGCGTGGATCGTCTTCCTGAGCTTCTCGAGCGCGACGCGCTGCTCGTCGCTCACGCCGGCGAGGTACTCGTCGATGCTCCGCGGCTTACCGGCCATGGCTCCTCTCTCCCGGACGATGGGCGGCCGGTACTCGGCCGACGTGAGTGTCGCGCAGCGCTCGCGTAAAGTGCGCGCGCCGGGGTGCCGCTGTCGAGACGGCCGCCCGAATCCGCCGCTTCATCCCTGCACGGGGAGGCCCGTCCCTCCGGCGTTGCGACCGTCCGGCGGCGAGCCGTAGCCTGTGCGCACCCACGGACGCGAGGTCACCTGGAAATGTCGTACCCTGTGCTGAGCGGTCGCGCGGCGATCGTCGTCGTCGTCGTCGTCGCGGCGTTGCTGGCCCTCCCGGCGGCCGCGCAGGCGCCGTCCCCCGGACCGCGGACGGGCGCCCTGATGGTGTACGACGCCGCGCGTCGGCAGGTGCTCCTGTTCGGCGGAGTGGCCGCGGACGAGGGGGGACAGGGGGAGCCCTACCCCGACGACCTGTGGGCGTGGGACGGCAAGTCGTGGCGCGTGCTACCGGTCCCGGCGGGCGCCGCGCGTCCGGTGGGGCGCGACGTTCCGCATCTGGCATACGACGCCGCCCGACAGCGCGTGGTGATGTTCGGCGGGCGGCGCGGCCGGGGCCCGGACGGACGGGTCGAGCTCCTCTCGGACAGCTGGGAGTGGGACGGCGCCCGGTGGCACGAGATCCGGGACGCGGGGCTGCCGAACGTCATCCACGCCGCCACCTGGTACGACCCGGTCCGCCGCCGCGTCGGGATGTATGGCGGCATCACCCACGCCGGACTGTCGCGCACGCTCTCGGAGTGGGACGGCGCCCACTGGGTCGCGCGAGACAGCGCCGGGCCCGCGAGCCCGGTCGCGGGCGCGGCCGTGGCCCCGTCGGGTGAGGTGATCCTGCTGATGATGCAGTCGGGGCGCGCCGAGGACTCGGTCGCCTCGCGGGTCTGGCTGTGGGACGGCGCGTCGTGGACGCGGGGCGAGGAGGGGCCCGCCGTCACCAGCCTCCAGCCGGCGGCGGGTGCGCCCGACGGCACGCTGTACCTCCTGCAGTCGTGGGGCCCCTCCTGGCTTTCCTCGGCGAGCACGTACGTGCGTGACGCGCGGGGCGCGTGGACGCGGGTCGCCACGACCGCGAGCCCCGGCGTGCGCTCCACCGTCGCGGCGGCGTACGACGCCGGGCGGAGGCGCCTGGTGGTGTACGGCGGGTGGGTGCGCGGCCAGCCCGTGCTGGGCGACACCTGGGAGTTCGATGGAAAAGAGTGGGCGCGTCGCTAGGCGCGCCCACTCTCCCTCCCGCTAGCGGCCGCCGCCGCGCTCGGCGACGAGGCGGAGCGCCGTCTTGCTGACGAACTCCGGGCGGTGGAAGCGCTCCCCCCACGACAGCGGCGTGACGTCGCGGTACTCGTGCGGCGTCTCCTCCCCGCCGAAGCCCGGGTGCAGCTGCTTCCGCAGCGACGCGCGCGCGTTCGGGTCGGCGCCGTGGTCGAGCAGGAGCCGCGTGAACGGCGCCTCGTCCGGCCGGCGCAGCAGGCTCACCCAGTAGTTGGGCTGCGACACGACCGTCGCGAAGAGCGCCGTGTGGCCGCCGAACCCGTCGGCGTCCACGGCCGCCCGCGCGTCCACGTCCATCCCGCGCGCCAGCAGCCAGCGCGCGATGTCCATCTCGTCGTAGTCCACGCACATGTGCAGCAGCGTGGCGCCGGCGAGCGGCGTCCCGTGCGTGGCGAGCACCTCGTCGTGGCAGCCCAGCTCCGGCGGGTAGATCTCCTCGTGCGCGAAGGTGCGCCGCAGGAGGTGCGGGTCGCGGCGGAGGTGCTCCTCCAGCAGGTCGATGCGCCCGCGGTGCAGCGCCATGGTCGGCGTGTCGGGGAGCACGAGCCCGTGCCTGACGTACATCTCGAGGATCTCGTGCTTGGCGGCGGGCTTCCGGCTGTCCGTCTCCAGCAGCATGGCCATCGGCGCGATGCACTTGCCATTCGCATCGTACACCGTGGCACCGAGCTCGAACACGACCGCCGTGCCCGTGGCGCTCAGCGTGTAGGCGGGGCCGTCGAGCGCGTCGGCCGGCGGGCGGGGGGAGCCGGCCATCGCGTGCAGCATCCGCGCGGTCTCGACCTGCCCCTGGAGCGCCGCCCGGTCGAGCGCCTTCTCCAGGTCGGTGGCGCCGAGCGAGTGGAGCAGCCGGATGATCTCGTCGCGCCCCAGGTTCGCGGCGTAGGACAGCGGCGGGCCCCAGTTGCTCTCGCGGACGAGCGCGCTCTCGTGGACCAGCCGCGGGTTCCGCGTCACGAGCGTCCGCACCGCGTCCAGGTCGTCGCGCCAGATCGCGTCGACCAGCTCGCACGCCTGCACGAGCCTCGCCCAGCTCGGCGCGTCGTAGCTGCGCGCGAGCGCGAGCTGCGCGTCGGCGAGCTTCGCGCGCGCGGGGTCGATCGGTTCGGGGTGGTGGGCGCGCAGTTCCGCGACGGCGGCGGGGTCGCCCTGGCGGAGGGCGCGGAGCAGGTCCTTGGCCTGGTGCCTGAGCTGGGTCAGGTCAGGGCGGACGGGCAGATGGCGGCTGGCGGCGGCGGCGGGCATGACGAGCCTCCTGGAAGAAGCCCGGGGTCCGCTGGCGTCGGGCGTGAAGGAGGTTCGTTCGAGCCGTGCGTGTGCTGCGTGCGCCAACCAGGTGGACTCGGTCCTTCCCGCGGACGGGAGGCGCCCTGCGCGCCGCGCCCAGGATACTCGGTCGAGGGCGGGCGGTCAACGGCGACGGCTTCGACAGGAGCCGTCAGGCAGCCGTCTCGCCGGGGCTGGGGCCCGCGGCCAGCTCGCCCAGCCGGGCGACCGGACGGTTGTCGTGCGGGCACCACCAGGCGCCGTCCCGGTAGTCGAGCGGGTGGCGCGGGTGGCGCGGACAGGTGGGCCACGTCGCGTCCACGAACGTGTCGTGGAGGTACTGCTGCACGTCGTCCACGCACTTGCGCGAGTGGTCGGGAAGGTCCAGTCCCTGAACCCCGTCCGCGATCTCGCGCACGGCGGCCGTGTGGGCGGCGCCGAGCGTCGCCGTGACGTCGGCGACGAGGAGGCGGACCGTTCGGCCGTAGGCAGAGTCCGAAGCGTTCATGTGATCAAGCTACACCGGAGCGGGTTCGGTCGCTAACGCGTACGCGCAGAGCGCGGCGAGATCGCCATGTGGAAAAGTTGGTGGGAAGTGGCGCGGCGTTTTCCGTTGACGCCCCGCCTCGATCGCGTGTATCATGGTGCCCCGCACCAGTCCCTCCTCCGCTGCCTCCCATGGGCGTCACCCACGAGCCCTTCCCCGCGACCCGCTACTCCGTCATCGCCGAGGCGCGCGACCCGAACGACGCGGTGCGCGCGCGGGCGTACGGCACGCTGGTGGCCGCGTACTGGAAGCCGGTCTACAAGTACGTGCGCATCCGCTGGCGCGCCGAGCCCGCGGACGCCGAGGACCTGACGCAGGCGTTCTTCGCGCACGCGTACGAGAAGAACTTCTTCTCGCGCTACGACCCCGCGCGGGCGCGCTTCCGCACCTACCTGCGCACCTGCCTCGACGGCTTCATCGCCAACGAGATCAAGGCCGCCGGCCGGCTCAAGCGCGGCGGCCACGCGCGCTTCATCCCGCTGGAGCTGGCGAACGGCGTGCACGGCGCGAACTTCGTCGGCGCCGAGGGGGAGCTGCGCGCGCACGACGAGGCGCTGCTCGCCGCCGACGTGATCGACGAGAGCGCCGACGTCGAGCAGTACTTCCACCGCGAGTGGGTGCGCGCGCTGTTCGCGCACGCGCTCGGCGGGCTGCGCGCGCTGTGCGACCGGAGCGGGCGGCGGCACTACTTCGCCGTCTTCGAGCGCTACGACCTGGTGGACGACCCCGAGCGGCGCCCGTCCTACGCCGCGCTGGCCGCCGAGCTCGCGCTCACCACCACCCAGGTCACGAACTACCTCGCGTTCACGCGGCGCGAGTTCCGCCGGCTGGTGCTCGAGCGGCTGCGCGCGATGAGCGGCAGCGACGAGGAGTTCCGCGCCGAGGCGCGCGAGCTGCTCGGCGCCGACCCGCGCGAGCTCACGTGACCGTTCCCGCCGCCGGCGGGGGCGCCTCCGCCGCCGCGTGGCTCTCCGACGCGGCGCTCGTCCACCTGCGCCGCGTCGCCGACTGGCCGGAGCTCACCAGTACGCGCTACGAGGTCGTCGAGCTGATCGCGCGCGGCGGGATGGGGGCGGTGTACCGCGCCCGCGACCTGGAGCTGGGGCGCGAGGTCGCGCTCAAGGTCGTGAGCCTCCCGGAAGACGACGCCGCGGCGCGCACGCTGCGCGAGGCGCGCACCATCGCCCGCCTCGAGCACCCGGGGATCGTCCCGGTGCACGACGTCGGCACGCTCGCCGACGGCCGCGTCTACTACACGATGAAGCTCGTGCGCGGCGACCGGCTCGACGTCCACGCGGCCGCGCAGGGCACCACCGCGCTGCTGCTCCGCATCTACGTCCGCGTCTGCGAGGCCGTCGCCTTCGCCCACGCCCACGGCGTCATCCACCGCGACCTCAAGCCGCAGAACATCATGGTCGGCGCGTTCGGCGAGGTGCTGGTGATGGACTGGGGGGTGGCGAAGGACAACGGCTGCGAGGTGCGAATTGCGAATGGCGAGTTGAACAGCCTCGGGACGCCAGACGCCTCCCGACGCCCGGATTCGCAATTCGCAATTCGCACCTCGCAACCTCTGGAAGCCACGACGTTGCCGGGAACCGTCCTCGGCACCCCCGGCTACATGGCGCCGGAGCAGGCGGCGGGGAACGCGGGCGCGGTGGACGAGCGGGGCGACGTGTACGCGCTCGGCGCCATCCTGCGCGACCTGCTGCAGGTGGGCGAGGCGGGCGCGGCGCCGGCGCCGCTGCTCGCGATCGCGGCGCGCGCGATGGCCGCCGACCCGGGCGCGCGCTACCAGCGCGTGACCGAGCTTGCCGCGGACGTGCTGGCGTACCTCGAGGCGCGGCCGGTGTCGGCGCACCGCGAGGGGCTCATCGAGCGCGCGCGGCGCGTGGGGGCGAAGTACCGCACGCCGATCCTGCTGGTGCTCGCCTACCTGCTCATGCGCGCCCTGCTGCTGCTGCTCGTGGGGCCGGCCGGCGCCGCGCGCAACGGCCCGTAAAGGATTCCACGCCGACGTTGAATGGAAGGATGACGGCGCCCACGCCGGGCGCCGCCGCCGCCGTCTCGCGCTCGCTCGCGTCGCTCGCGTTGCTCACGCCACATCTCGTTCGGGGGAGAACATGAAGAAGCCGGTCTTCGGCATGCTGCTCGGCGGGATCCTCGGAATCTTCGACGGACTCTCGGCGCTCGTCTCGGCGCCCGAGACGGCGCCGCAGATCATGGGGATCGTCGTCGGCTCGACGTTCAAGGGGATCGTCGCCGGCCTGCTCATCGGCTGGTTCGCGCGCAAGGTGAACTCGCTTCCGCTCGGCATCCTGGTCGGGCTCGGCGTGGGGCTGGTGCTCGCCTACGCCGTCGCCGCGATGCCGCAGCCGGACGGCACGCACTACTACTGGGAGATCATGCTCCCGGGGAGCGTGCTCGGGGTCATCGTCGGCTACGCGACGCAGCGGTACCAGGAGGGCTCGCGCGGCGTTTCGAGCATCGCATGACCCCGTGCGCTGGACGAAGGACAGTTGCCGGTTGCCAGTTGAAGTTGTGAGTTGTCAGTCGCACCCGGCATCCCGGATCCTGGTTGCGACTGACAACTCACAACTTCAACTGGCAACCGGCAACTGTCCTTCGGGCTAGACGGGCCATCACTCTACCAAACACATCACCCATGCCACGCGTCATTCACTTCGAGATCCCCGCCGACGACCCGCAGCGCGCGTCGCAGTTCTACGGCAGCGTGTTCGGATGGCAGTTCCAGAGATGGGAGGGGCCGCAGGACTACTGGCTCGTGAGCACCGGCGGCAACGACGGCAACGGCGGCGCCGCCGCGCCCGGCATTGACGGCGGGATGATGCGCCGCCCCCAGCCTGGGGCCGGGACGGTGAACACCATCGACGTGCCGTCGGTGGACGAGTACGTGTCGCGCATCCAGGCGCAGGGCGGAAGCGTCGCGGTGCCGAAGATGGCGGTGCCCGGCGTCGGCTGGCTGGCGTACTGCACCGACCCCGAGGGGAACATGTTCGGGATCATGCAGACCGACGCGGAGGCGGGATGAGCGACGCCGCGAGGCGGCGCGGGTCGTTCCTGGCGGGGGCGTGGTCGGGGAAGGGGAAGGGCGGGGACTGAGGGACCGAGATGGGAAGCTGATCTGGGAGCAGTAGTGGGCCCTTGATGATGAATCAAGGGCCCACTTTGCATCCCGGCCGAGCGGCCCTTGATGAATCAAGGGCCCACCAGTGCACACCAGCCTGGCTCCTTCGCCTCAGCCCCCTACAGTTGCCCTAATCTGTCCCGCGCGTACGTTTCGCCCCGTCCGGCCTCTCTTCCCGTCATCGATTTCGCATGCGCATCGCTGTTCCAGCCGAGACGGTTCCGAACGAGCGGCGGGTCGCGCTCACGCCCGACAGCGTGAGCCGGCTCGTGAAGCAGAAGATGGAGGTGGCGGTGCAGCGCGGCGCCGGGCTGGCCGCGGGCTTCTCGAACGACGCCTACGCCGCGGCCGGCGCGGTGATGGTGGACGGGGCGGGCGACACCTGCGCCGGCGCGGCGGTCGTCTGCAAGGTGCAGCGCCCGGGGCCGGCCGAGGTGCCGCTGCTCGACGAGGGCTCGGCGCTGGTGAGCCTCCTCCAGCCGAGCGCGAACGGCGCGCTCCTCTCGAAGCTGGCCGCGCGGCGGGTGAGCGCGTTCGCGCTGGAGCTGGTGCCGCGGATCACGCGCGCGCAGTCGATGGACGTGCTGTCGTCGCAGGCCACGGTCGCCGGCTACAAGGCCGTGCTGCTCGGCGCCGCCGAGCTGCCGCGGCTCCTGCCGATGCTCACCACCGCCGCCGGCTCGCTCACGCCGGCGCGCGCGTTCGTGATCGGCGCCGGCGTCGCCGGGCTCCAGGCGATCGCCACCGCGCGCCGGCTCGGCGCCGTGGTCTCCGCGTTCGACGTGCGGCCGGCGGCCAAGGAGCAGGTGCAGAGCCTGGGCGCGAGCTTCGTCGCCGCGGAGATGGTGGCCGAGGGGGCGCAGGACAAGGGCGGCTACGCGCGCGCGCAGGACGAGGAGCAGCAGCGCCGCACGCGCGAGGCGCTGGCCGCGCACATCAAGGACATGGACCTCGTCATCACGACCGCGCAGGTCCCCGGCCGGGCGGCGCCGCGCCTCGTGACCGAGTCGATGGTCGCCGGGATGCGGCCGGGCTCCGTGGTCGTGGACCTGGCCGCCGAGTCGGGGGGCAACTGCGAGCTCACACGCGCCGGCGACTCGTACGTGGCGCACGGCGTCACGATCATGGGCCCGGTGAACCTCCCGAGCACCGTCCCGCTCCACGCCAGCCAGATGTTCAGCCGCAACGTCGAGACCTTCCTCCGCCACCTCGTGAAGGACGGCGTCGTGCAGATCGACCTCAACGATGAGATCACGGGGGCGATGTGCGTGACACACGATGGTGAGATGAGAAAAACATGACTGCACCGCAGGACGCAGGACGCAGGACAACCCTGGACTCTCCCAACCAATGCTGCCGATCATCCAGCTCTACGTCTTCGTCCTCGCCGCGATCGTCGGCTACCAGGTGATCACGCGCGTGCCGCCGCTGCTGCACACGCCGCTCATGTCGGCGACCAACGCGATCTCCGGGATCTCGCTCGTCGGGTCGCTGATCGCGGCGGGGTCGCGGCACAACACGGTGAGCACCGTGCTCGGCACCGTGGCCGTGGTGGCGGCGACGATCAACGTCGTCGGCGGGTTCCTGATCACGAACCGGATGCTGAAGATGTTCCAGCGGGATGGCGGAAGCGGGCGCGCGCCCGCCGCATCCGCCGCGGGCGCGGCCGGCGACGGCAAGCGGTCGTAAGCGTCCAAGCGTCACGATCCCGTAATTCCCGCGTCCCGCGTCCCGCGTCCCGGCCGTTCATGAATCGCGAGTACCTGATCGAAGCCACCTACCTCACCGCGTCGGTCCTCTTCATCTTCGGGCTCAAGAGCCTGACGAGGCCGGAGAAGGCGCGGCGCGGGATCCAGCAGGCCGCGGTCGGGATGCTCCTGGCCGTCATCGGGACGCTGCTCCAGCAGGAGATCATCGACTACCGCTGGATCGCGCTGGCGCTCGCGGTGGGGGCGGTGATCGGCTACCCGCTCGGGATGTGGGTGCCGATGACGGCGATGCCGCAGCGCATCGCGATCGCGCTGTCGTTCGGCGCGCTGGCGGCGACGCTGGTCGGGATCTCGGAGTACTACACGGCGCTCCACCCGCACGGCGCCCTCCAGCGGGCGGCGGCGCTCGCCCACCCGCTCTCCTCCGCGCGCGCGGCGGCGCTCGGCTTCGAGGTGATGCTCGGGGCGCTCACCGTGGCCGGGAGCCTGGTCGCGTTCGGGAAGCTCCAGGAGGTGATCACCGGCCGGCCGATCACCTTCAAGGGGCAGAACTTCTTCAACCTGCTGCTGTTCGCCGTCACGCTCGGCGCGCTCGCCTACGTGATCGTGCACCCGGAGCGCGAGGCGGTGTTCTACGCGATGATCGGCCTCGCCTTCCTGAGCGGGCTCATGCTCGTGCTGCCGATCGGCGGCGCGGACATGCCGGTGGTCATCGCGCTGCTCAACTCCTACGCCGGGCTCGCGTCGTCGGCCACCGGCTTCGCCATCGGCAACAACGTGCTGATCATCTGCGGCGCGCTGGACGGCGCGTCGGGGCTCCTGCTCTCGATCCTGATGAGCAAGGCGATGAACCGCTCGTTCTCGAACGTGCTGTTCGGCGCCTTCGGCAGCCAGACGCAGGCGCTGGGCACCGGGAAGAGCGTGGCCGGCCTCACCGTCCAGGCGATCGACGCCGACGACGCGGCGATGCGCCTGGGCTACGCCAAGCGGGTGATCGTGATCCCGGGCTACGGGATGGCGGTGGCGCAGGCGCAGCACCAGGTGCGCGAGCTGGCCGAGCTGATCGAGCGGCGTGGCGGTGAGGTGCGCTACGCCATCCACCCGGTCGCCGGCCGCATGCCCGGCCACATGAACGTCCTGCTCGCCGAGGCGAACGTCCCGTACGACCGCCTCTACGACATGGACGAGATCAACGACCAGTTCGAGGAGACCGACGTCGCGCTGGTGATCGGCGCCAACGACGTCGTGAACCCGGCCGCGCGCAGCGACCCGCAGTCCCCGATCTACGGCATGCCGATCCTCAACGCCGACCGCTCGCGGAGCGTGATCGTCCTCAAGCGCGGCATGAGCGCGGGCTTCGCCGGGATCGAGAACGAGCTCTTCTACGACGCGCGCACCTACATGCTCTTCGGCGACGCGAAGGCGAGCCTGACGAAGCTGGTGACGGAGGTGAAGGGGCTGTAGTTGCGGGACGCGGGATGGGGGACGCGGGATGCGGGACGTGCACGGACCCCACGCATCCCGCATCCCGCGTCCCCCGCTTGGCACCAACGCGCCGCCCGCCACGTACGAGCAGAACGCGGCGCTGTGTGATCCCGCTCGCTGCGCACGCGCCCTCACGCGTGCATTCTGCGTCCGCGTGCCGTCCTGCCGATCCCTGGTCGCTCCACTCCATGCTCTGGGGGAACCCATGTCCGCATATCGCCTCCGCGCCCCGCTGCTCGCTGCCTGCGCCCTCGTCGCCGGGCTTTCGGCGTCCTCGTCGCGCGCCGCCGCGCAGCAGCAGGTCGAGGTCACGCCCTTCTTCACCAGCTACTACGCCATCGCCAAGCTCACCGAGTTCACCGGCGACAATGGCAGCACGATCAGCGAGCGTCAGGCGAACGCGCCCGGCCTCGGCGCCCGGATCTCGTACGCGCTCCCGGGGCCGCTGGCGCTCGAGGGGTCCGTCGCCTACGTGTGGAGCGGCACGCGCGTGGACGTGGAGGACCGCAGCGGCGACCCCGACGCGTTCAACAACAGCATCGGCATCTCCGGCAACCTCCTCTACGCCTCGGGACGCCTCCGCTTCACCCCGCGCCGCAGCAACCTGTACCTCCTCGCCGGCGGCGGCATCGTCAAGCGCGGCGGCAAGACCTGGGACCTCCAGGGCGAGAAGCAGCTCACCTCCCCGATGGGCGTCCTCGGCGCCGGCATCCGCGCCCAGGTCACCCCGAGCTTCGGCCTCGACGTCAGCGCCGAGGTGAACCTCTACAACACCGACCCCGACAAGAGCGGCGAGGACTACAAGGGGAAGTTCCAGCAGGACGTGCTGATCACGATCGGGATGCCGATTCGGCTCGGCGGGCGGTAAAGCGATTCGCGATTCGCGGTTCGTGATTCGCGAGGGGCCCCGG
>DATFPD010000312.1:0-15651 GCA_035265005.1 Gemmatimonadaceae bacterium
GCATCCAGATCTGGTCGTCGCCGATGCGCCCGCCCCACGCCGGCATCCCCTCGGGGCGCCCCTCGTAGATGGACTGGAAGACCTCGCCGGCCGAGCCGCCGAAGTGCCAGCGGCCGTCCTGGAAGCTCGGCCCCATCGCCCCCGCGCCGTCGGCGCCGTGGCAGTCGATGCAGTTGTAGCCGATGAACAGCTTGGAGCCCAGCTCGATCGCGCGCTTGTCCCCCTCGTACGGGTTGCGCAGCGCCGCCGGCTTCTTCTGCGACGCGAGTCCGGGCTGGATGTGCTCCGGGTGGGCGACGAAGCGCCCCGCGCTGTCGGCGGGCGCCTGACGAGTCACGCCGCCCGCGGCCGGCGCCTGCTCGGCGCGCGTGTCGCCAACGCACGCCGCGGCCACGCCGGCAATCAGCCACACTCGCACGGTACGCCTCATTGACACCTCCAGCTTCGTCAGAATCGACCACAGAGGCACAGAGGACACAGAGGAAGGGCACACGGGAGAGAGTCCCTCTGTCGGGACGAGATGCCGCCTCGGCGTAGGGAGACCCTCTCCCGTGTGCACCTCCTCTGGGTCCTCTGTGCCTCTGTGGTGAAATTCGCTGTTTTCATAACGAGAACACGAACAGCATGCCGCCCCAGCTCGTGTACTTGGCGAGGTCCGGGAGCGTCGTGCCGCGCTCGCGGACGTCGTAGGGAAGGTGCGCGGCGACGTCGCCGGCGATGAGGAGCCCCATGTCGCCGCCGATCCCCGAGTAGATGGCCACGTACTGCTTGCCGTCGGGGCCGAGGTAGGTGACCGGGTTGCCGACGACGCCGGAGCCGACCTTGAACTGCCAGAGCGGCTCGCCCGTGCGCGCGTCGGCGGCCTTGAACCAGCCGTCGAGCGTGCCGTAGAACACCACGCCGCCGGCGGTCGTCAGCGCGCCGCTCCACACCGGGAACGGCTCCTTGATCCCCCACGCCTTCTTGCCCGTCGACGCGTCCCACGCGATCAGCTCGCCCATGTGTCCGCCGGGCCCCGCCTTCTCCGGCGCGAGCCCGCCGATGTACGGCGTGCCGGCGATGTACACCACGTCGCGCACGTCGAAGTCCATGCACAGGTTGTTCGTCGGCACGTAGAACAGCCCCGTCAGCGGGGAGAACGCGGCCGGCTGCTGGTTCTTGCCGCCCTCCAGGCTCGGGCAGATGTCCTTCGTGCTCCGCCCCTTGCCCGTCATCTTCTCGGGCACGAGGCGCGGGCGCCCGGTCGCGAGGTCCACCCCGGTCGACCAGTTCATCGGGACGAACGGCTCGGCCACCAGCACCTCGCCGGTGGCGCGGTCGAGCGTGTACGCGAAGCCGTTGCGGTCGAAGTGGACCAGCGCCTTACGCGGCTGCCCCTTCACCGGCAGGTCGACGAGGATGTTCTCGTTGACCGCGTCGTAGTCCCACATGTCGTGCGGCGTGACCTGGAACGCCCACACCAGCTCGCCGGTGTCGGCGTCGCGCGCCAGGATGGCGCAGGTCCACTTGTTGTCGCCCGGGCGAACGCTCTCGTTCCAGGGCGCGGGGTTGCTGGTGCCGTAGTAGACGAGGTTCAGCTCCGGGTCGTACGACAGCCACCCCCATACCGCGCCGCCGCCGATCTTCCACGACGCCTCGTTCGGCCACGAGGTGGCGCCGAGGTCGGTGCCGCGCTCCGACGCGTAGAAGGGCTTGAAGCGCGGGCCGATCTTCACGTCGCGGTCGGGGCCGGTGCTCCAGGCGCGCCAGCGCTCGGCGCCGGTCTTGGCGTCGAGCGCCGCCAGCCAGCCGCGCACCCCCATCTCGCCCCCGCTCGACCCGACGAGGACGTTCCCCTTCGCCACCATCGGCGCCATGGTGATGGTCTCGCCGCGCGCGAGGTCCGCCATGCGCACCTTCCACAGCTGCTCCCCGGACTCGGCGTCGACCGCCACGGTGTGGCCGTCGAGCAGGTTGTAGAAGAGGCGGCCGTCGGCGTACGCGGCCCCGCGGTTCACCACGTCGCAGCAGGCGACGCCGACGGCGGCCTGCGCGTTCTCGGGCCGGAACTTCCACCGCAGCGGCATCCCGGGCTTCGAGAGGTCGAGCGCGTAGGCGACGTTCGGGTACGGCGTGACGACGTACATCGTGCTGCCGACGACGAGCGGCCCCCCCTCGTGCCCGCGCGGGACCCCGGTCGAGAAGGTCCACGACGCGCGCAGCGTGCGGACGTTGGCCGCGGTGATCTCGCGCAGCTCGCTGTAGCGGCTGCTGGCGTAGTCCGCCGCCGGCATCGCCCACTCGCCGGGCCGCCCGGCGTGCGGCGTCGCGACGCGCGCGCCCGACGGTCCGGCGGCGGCAGCGTTAGGCCGGCGCGCGGACTCCCCGCCGCCGGAGCAGGCGGCGAGGAGCAGCACACCGACCAGCGTCCTTCGATGGGGCATGCCGGCTCCGTGCAGGCATCTGTCGAGTGCCATCCCTACTTCACCAGGTAGTCCTGCGCCGCCACGATCTGCCACCGTCCGCCCCGCCGCACCCAGCTGTCGGTGTAGCGGAACCGCCGGTCGAACGCGCCGTCCTTCCCGCGCCCGCGGACGATCAGCCAGCCGGTGACGACCGCCGTCGTCGCGCCGAACTCGTGGACGCGCATGCCCTCGTTCCCCGCCCAGGTGACCGTGTCGCTGCCGGCGGTGATCTCCCGCAGCAGCTCGTCGCGCGACATCACGCGGTCGTCCTCGGTGTACACGAAGCCCTCGGCGAGCAGGCGGCGGAAGGTCGCCCCGTCGCGCCGCACGAGCGCCGCGGCCCACGAGTCCTCCAGCCGCACCAGCGCGCGCTGGGCCGCGGTGCTGTCCCGGCCGCCGCCGCCGGCGGCCCGCCGCGCAGGGGCCTCGGCGCCCTGGGCGCGGGCCGCCGTCGCCGCCGTCGCCGCCGTCGCGCCCGACGTCAGGGTGACGAGCAGCAGGAGCGGGACGCGGATCCTCGTCGTGCGCATCGGTTGTGTCCTCCGATCGGTCGGGGAAGCGGGGTGGTGGGCCAGTCTGACGGTAACTGCTGAATGGGCCACGGCTTTCCACGGATGGACACGGATCTCTCCGTGCGCCATCCAGGGCTCCTCTCCACTGGCCGGGAGGGGCTGTGAATGCTGATGGGACGGATCCGTGTCCATCCGCGTTGATCCGTGGCCCATTCAGCAGTTGCCGTTGCCGGAAGCTGACCCACTACCGGATGCGGAGCGTGAGCCGAGCGGTATGAAACTAGCCTGTCAACCGCCGATCATGCAGAGACGATCCCATCGGACCCGCGCCCTCGCCCTGCTCGGCGCGGGGCTCGCCGCCGCGGGCGCGTTCGCCGCGGTCGCCGCCGCCGTAATGAAGAAGAAGACCGCGTACCGCGACGGGCGCGGCCGGCGCGCGCTGCCGAAGCGGCGGCGGCGCGTCACGAAGATGGTCGCCGCCGCGGTGGGCCCGCTCGGGAAGCCGTACGTCCACGGCCCGGCCGCGCTCGCGATCGGCGCGCTGCTCTGGTCGCGCGGCTCGCGCGCCGGCGCCGGCGCGATGGTCCTCTCCTCGGTCGCCTCGGGCGCGCTGAGCAAGGTCTTCGACCACGCGCTGCCGCACCGCTCCCCGCCGCCGGGGCGCCACTCCCCGAGCACGCCGAGCTTCCCCAGCGGCCACTCGTTGGAGACCGCCGCCGTCTCCCTCGCCGCCGCCTACCTGCTGACCCGCGAGCGCGTCGGCCACCCGCTGGTCGTCGTCCCGGCCGCGCTCACCGTCCCGCTCTCGTCAGGCATCGGCCGCCTCTACCTGGACCGCCACTGGGTGACCGACATCCTCGCCGGCTGGCTCGGCGGCATCACGGTCGCGGCGCTGAGCGCGGCGGTGTACGAGGCGGGGTCGGCGTAGGGGCGCCGCGCGCGGCGCTTCTACGCCGCGATCGGCTCCAGCGCCGCGCGCACGTGCGCCAGCTCGCGCTCCAGGGCGGAGAGGGCGGCGGGGGCGGCCGAGAGGTCGGCGGCGCGGGCGGCCGACTCGAGGTCGCGGGCGGCGTCGGCGACCCGGCGGGCCGTCATGCTGCCGGCGGCGCCCTTGAGCGTGTGCGCGGCGGCCTGGAGGGCGGCGGCGTCGCCCTGCTCCACCGCGGAGCGGATCTCGGCCACGTAGCGCGGCGCGTCCTCCAGGAAGAGGCCCGCCAGCTCGCGCAGCAGGTCGGCGCTCCCCTCCACGAAGGTGAGCAGCGCGCCCTCGTCGAACACGCCCTCGGGCGGGAGCTCGGGCGGGAGCTCGGGCGGGACCGCGGACGCGGCCGTCGAGGCGGCGCCGCCGTCCCCCTCCGCCGACGGCGACACCGCCGCCTCGATCGCCGCGAACAGCGCCGGGGCCTGGATCGGCTTCGAGACGTAGGCGTCCATCCCCGCCTCCAGGCAGCGCTCGCGGTCCCCGATCATCGCGCGCGCCGTCAGGGCGATGATCGGCGTCCGCGGCGCCGACGGCCCCGCCGCCGCCTCCCGCGCGCGGATCGCGCCGGTGGCGGCGAATCCGTCCATCTCCGGCATCTGGACGTCCATCAGCACGAGGTCGAAGCGCTCGGCGCCGCGGGCGGCCGCGCCCTCCCACGCCGCGAGCGCCTCGCGCCCGTTGGTCGTCGCCACCACCGCGTGCCCGCGGCGCGACAGCAGCGCCACCGCCAGCTTGCGGTTCACCGCGTTGTCCTCGGCCAGCAGCACGCGGAGCGGGCGCGCGGCCGCGGGCGCCGCCGGCGCCGCCGCGACGTTAGGCGCCGCCGCCGCCGCCGCGCGCGGGCCGGCGATGCGGACGCCGAAGCGCGCCGTGAAGTGGAAGGTGCTCCCCTGCCCCTCGCGGCTCACGACCCAGATCCGCCCGCCCATCAGCTCCACCAGGCGCGAGCTGATCGTCAGCCCCAGCCCGGTGCCGCCGTAGACGCGCGTCGTCGACGTGTCCGCCTGCTGGAACGCCTCGAAGATCGCCGCCTGCTTGTTGCGCGGGATGCCGATCCCGGTGTCGCTCACCGCGAAGTGGAGCGCCACCCCGCGGTCGCCCTGCTCGGCCACGTCCACCCGCACCGTCACCGCGCCGCGCTCGGTGAACTTGATCGCGTTCCCGACCAGGTTCATCACCACCTGCCGCAGCCGCCCCACGTCGCCGATGAGCGACTCCGGCACCTCCGGCCGCACGTCGAGCGTCAGTGCCAGCCCCTTCGTCCGGGCGCGCGGCGCCAGCACGCGCAGCGCGTCGCCGAGCCCCGCGCCGAGGTCGAACGGCGCGGCGTCCATGTCGAGCTTCCGCGCCTCGATCTTGGAGAAGTCCAGCACGTCGTCGATCACGCCGAGCAGCGACTGCGCCGAGCCGCGGGCGACCGCGAGGTAGTCGCGCTGCTCCGGCGAGAGCGGCGTCTCCAGCGCCAGGTCCACCATCCCCAGCACGCCGTTCATCGGCGTGCGGATCTCGTGGCTCATGTTCGCCAGGAACTCGCTCTTCGCCTGGCTCGCCGACTCGGCGGCCTCCTTCGCCGCGCGCAGCTCCGCCTCGGCCGCCTTCGCCTCGGTCACGTCCTGCGCCGTGCCGGCTACCCGCGCCGGCGCGCCGGCGGCGCCCGCCACGACTTCGGCGCGCCCCGCCAGCAGCCGCACCGAGCCGTCGCGGCGGACGATGCGATACTCCGCCTGCTCCGCCTTCCCGGTCGCGATCAGCCGCTCCATCACCGCGGCGATCGGCCCGCGGTCGTCCGGGTGCAGCAGCGCGTCGAAGTGCTCGTAGCTCGTCTCGAACGCGCCTGGCTGGTGGCCGAAGATCCGCCACAGCTCGTCCGACCACGTGAGCCGCTGCGTCGCCAGGTCCAGCTCCCAGCTGCCGACGTGCGCGATCTGCTGCGACCACGCCAGGAGCCGCTCGCTCTGGCGCACGCGGTCCTCGGCCTCGCGGCGCGCGGTGATGTCGGCGAGCGAGCCCACCATGCGCACCGGGCGGCCGGCGTCGTCGCGGGCGACGTAGCCGTGGTCGCGCACCGTGGCGTACGTGTCGTCCGCGCGGCGGAAGCGGAACTCGTCCGTCCACACGTTGCTCGCGCCCGCGAGCGCCGCCAGCAGCCCCGCGCGCACCCGCTCGACGTCGTCCGGGTGCACGCGCCCCACGAACCAGTCGAAGGTGATCTCGGGGAGCTCGGGGAAGCCGAACGTCTGCGCCCACGCGCCCACGGCCGCGATCCGCCCCGAGGCGATGTCCAGGTCCCAGATCACGTCGCTCGTCGCGCGCGCCGCCATGGCGTAGCGCTCCTCGCTCTCGCGCAGCTTCGCCTCCTCGCGCCGGCGCCCGGTGACGTCGCGCATGATGGCGCCGTAGCGACGGTCGCCGCCGGTCTCCCACATCGAGAGCGAGAGCTCCACCGGCACGCGGCTGCCGTCCCGCCGCACCGCGTCGAGCTCGATCGTGCGCCCCGCGGCGCCCTCCTCGTCCCCCTGCACCGACGCCGCCTGGGTCTGCTCCGGCATGATCGTGGTCATCGGCCGGCCGATGATCTCCGCCGCGTCGTAGCCGAACGTGCGCACGGCGGCCGGGTTCCACGTCAGCACGTTCCCCTGCGCGTCGGCGGAGACGACCGCGTCGCCGGCCGCCTCGGTGATCGAGCGGAAGCGCTCCTCGCTCTCGCGCAGGTCGTCGATCAGGCGGATCTTTTTCAGGGCGGTCGCCGCGAGCGCCGCCACCGCCTCCAGCAGCTCCGCGTCGCGCTCCGTGTAACTGTCCGGCGTGTAGCTCTGCACCGAGACGACGCCCAGCACCTGGTCGCCGGCCACGATCGGCGTGCGGATGACGGACTCCGGCGGGCGCCCGCCCCCGGGCACCGTCATCCCCTCGGCGCGCGGGTCGTCGGCGCGGAGGGTGAGCAGCGAGCGGCGCTCGCGCACCACGCGCTCCGCGGGGCGGCCGGCGAGCGGGAGGACGTCCACCTGCTCGGCGCCGCTCCACGAGTTCTGCCGGAAGCGCAGCGCGTGCGCGGCCGCGTCGTAGAGGCCGAAGGTGAAGACGTCGAACGGGATCACCGCGCGGCAGGCGCGGTAGGCGACCTCCTGGAGCGCCGCCACGGAGTCGGCGTCCACCACGTCGGCGGCGGCGCGGGCGACGGTGTGCATCCGCTCGGCCATCTCGCGCGCCTCGCGCTCGGCCTCGCGGCGCGCCGCCTTCGCCAGCTCCTGCTCGGTGACGTCGCGCGAGTTCACGACGACGCCGGCGACCGCGGGCTCGCCGACGAGGCTGCGCGCGACGATCTCCAGCGTGCGGTACGAGCCGTTCGCGTGCCGGAAGCGGATGCGCGCCGAGGCGACCTCCCGCGATTCGGCGCGCAGCAGCTCGCCGAACATGGCCTCCGCCGGCCCGCGCTCGTCGGGATGGAAGTGGTCGAACGGGGAGCGCCCGAGCAGCTCGTCGGGCGCGTAGCCGAGCACGGTCTCGTGCGACGGGCTCTGGTAGATCGTGCGCCGCTCGGCGTCGATGACCAGGATCAGCTCCGACGTCTGCTCGCTGATCGCGCGGAACCACGCCTCGCTCTGCCGCAGCGCGTCGACCGCCCGGCGCCGCTCGGTGACGTCGCGCGCGATGCCGACGATCCCGGCCGGCGCCCCCTGCTCGTCGAAGTAGGGCGTCTTGACCGTCTCGACCCACATCGTGCGGCCGCCGGGGAGCGGGATCTCCTCCTCGACCCGCAGGCGCTGCCCCGTCTCGAACACGCGCTGATTGGCGGCGTGATGCTCGGCGGCGACCGGGCCCGCGAAGAGGTCGAACTCCGTGCGGCCGATGACCGCGTCCGACCCGCGGCCGAGCACGCGCAGGAGCTCGTCGTTCACCGCGACGAAGCGCCCCTCGTGGTCGAGCATGAAGGCGGCGTCGGGGATGTTGGCCAGGAGGGCCTCCTGCCGCCGCTGCATCTCCCCCATCAGCTCGCCGCCCGCTCGCCCGGCGACAGGTCCAGCATCCGCGCGCCGCGGATGTACTCCACCGAGCGCGGGTCCTGGAGCGACGCCAGCCGCTTCACGACGGCGGCGATGCGACGCCCCTGCTCGCGGATGGTCGCCAGCTCGGCCCGCAGCTCCGGCGGCGCCGCGTCGCTCGTGGCCGCCAGCTCGGCGGTGCCGAGGAGCGCGGTCAGCGGGTTGTTGATCTCGTGCTGAAGGGCGAGCGACGTCTCGCCGATGCCGGCGAGCCAGCGCGCCCGCGCCAGCTGCTCCTCGGCCGCCCAGCGCGCGGCGTTCTGCTCGATCCGCCGCTCGGCGATCGTGATGCGGGCGCGGAAATGCGCCGCGTCCACCGGCTTCATCAGGTAGTCGTCCGCCCCCGCGTCCATCGCGGCGGCCAGGTCCGCGGCGGCGTCGCGCGCGGTGACCATGAGGACGAAGGTGTGGCGGCTCAGCTCGGAGGCGCGGATGCGGCGGCAGACCTCCAGCCCGTCGGCGAGCGGCATCTGCCAGTCGAGGACGACGAGCTGCGGCTGCGCGCGCTCGAACTCCGTCCACGCGGCTTCGCCGTCGCCGGCCTGGATGACCTCGTGGCCGCGCTCCTGGAGCGCGACCTCGAGCAGCCGCCGGGTGATCCGGCTGTCCTCGGCGACGAGGACCCTCAACCGTTGTGTCTTCTCCGAAGCCATCGCGCCGCCACCCATGCGATCGTGTAATCGGTCCATCTGCCACAGCTAGACGAGCGAGGCGGCTAAGCGTTTCGAAATACAGTGGTTAGAGGATGCTTAAGGGATGCGGGATGCGGGATGGGGGATGGGGGATGCGCCGGGAGGGTTGGGTGGCGCCGCGGACGCCGCCCGGTCGGGAACCGCCCCGCCGCCGACGCGACCGTCCCCCGCGCGTCCCGCATCCCGCGTCCCGCGTCCCCCACGCCGCCCCTCCCCGCACCCTTCTTGCGCTGGAATCTGGGTCGGGTCCCCCAAAAGGGGTTATATTTCAGGCGTAGCAAGGAGCTACGCGAATGAACCCTCAGTATCCCGAATGACCAGAAGCAACGCACAGAAGACAAGTCCCCCTCACCGGGAGCGCGCCCAGCGCTCCGCTTCACAGGACAGCCCGCCCCGCGCCGACCGCCCGCCCCGCCGCACCCGGCGCTCTCGATCGGCGGCTGGCGCGTCGAGTGCCGCCGAGCCCGCCGTCGCGACCACGCAGCCCGGCTCGAACGGCCGGAACGGCAGGAGCGGAAGGAGCGGAAGGAGCACCAAGGCCGTCGAGCAGGCGAGCCGCAACGCGGCCTCGCAGCTGACCTCGGTACCGACACACCGGGGGGCGTACAACGAGACCAGGCGGTGGCTGCTCGAGCAGCACGGAGCCGTCTGCGCGTACTGCGCGCGCGCGGGCAACCCGCGGGAGATGACGCTCGACCACGTGACGCCGCGCCGCGGCCAGACGGCCTACGACCGGCGCGACAACCTGGTCCTGGCCTGCCGCGAGTGCAACGCGATCAAGGCCGACAAGGCTATCCTCGCCTTCCTGCTCGCCCGCCGCGAGCGCGCCGCCACCCTGCTGCGCTACGGCGCGCACCTGAGCCCGATGCTGATCGACCTGGCGAAGCAGATCGCCGGCCCCGAGGCCACGGCGCGCGCGGAGCGGATGGCGGACCCGGATTACCCGTACAGCGATTGAGGAAAGGTCGGTTCAGGGGACCCTTCGCTGCGCTCAGGGCAGCGAAGGGTCCCCTCAATCAATCTTCCCCAACGCCGCCGTGCGGCGCAGCATCAGCAGCGTCACGTCCGGGTCGACCACCACGCGGTCGGGCTTCCAGGGGGAGCGGATCGTGACCGTGGTCGAGTCCTTCGGGCCGAGCGTGACGCTCACCCGCTCGATGCCGTAGGGCACCGCGGCCTTCTTCGTCGTGTCCTGTGGCCAGCGCTCGCCGCGCACGGCGGCCACCTGCACCGGGAAGCGGCCGGTGCCGACGTTGGTGACGGTGGCGGTCGTCGTCCACGTCCCGCTCTCCTTACGCGCGCGGGCGCCCGTGACGCGGTACTCGGGGACGACGACCGCGTAGTACCACTGGCGCGCGAAGGCATCGAAGCCGAGGGTGTCGTCGGCGTAGCGGCGCATGAAGGGGACGAAGTCGTAGAGCACCGGGTGGTCGGAGCTGTCGCGGTAGGTGGCGATGAAGGCGCGCAGCCCGGCGAGCGCGCGCTCGCGCCCCATCTGGCGGAGCAGCATCCAGGCGACCCAGCCGCCCTTGTCGTAGGTGACGGTGTTGTCACCGGCCTTGGTGCCGTCCACGTCCACCAGCGCCCGCTCGGCGTCGGCGCGGCGGTCGTCGCCGTAGCTGCTCTCGATGCGCTTGCGGAACTCGGTGGCGTTGCGCTCCCCCTTCGTCTGCTCCAGCAGCAGGATCGTCGAGAAGTGCGCCATCCCCTCGGAGAGAATGTTGCCGCCGGGGCCGCGCCCCGGGGTGAGCTTGTTCCCCCACCACTGGTGCGCGCTCTCGTGCGCGGTGACCATGAACGCCAGGTTGGTGCGCGGCTCGCTCCTGGTCAGGAAGCCGATCCCCTCGGAGAAGGAGATGTTCGTCGGAAAGCCCTGGGCGTAGCTCGCGAGCGCCGGGAACTCGCTCACCTTGAGCTCGCGCCACGGGTACGGCGCGAACCACTCCGAGTAGTGGCGCCGCGCCGCGTCGAGCGCCTCGGACATCTCGGCGACGTTGAACGCGTGCGCGGGGTGGTAGTAGAGCGCGGTGCCCTGCCCCTTCTTCACGTTCCACTTGCCGGCAACGACGTTGAAGAACTTCACCGGCCGGTCGCTCGCCCAGACGGTGACGCGCGTTCCGTTGGCCGTGCTGTCGCTCACCAGCGTGCCGACGCCGTTCACCGCGTAGCCGGCGGGCGCGGTGACGCGCATGCGCACGGTGAAGGGCGTCGCGCTGCCGAAGGCCGGCTCGGTGAGGCCGGCCTCGAAGCCCTTCGGGTAGCGCCGCGGCTCGTAGTCGTTCTCGTCCCGCTCCACGCCGAGCTCCTCGTCGAAGCCCAGGCTCGGGAACCAGCGCGGGCCGAAGCTCGTCATCACCACCGCCGACGGGAGCAGGAACTCCCCCGCCCCGCCGCCGTTCTCGCTGGAGCCGCGCTGGCGGCCGCGGTAGGAGAAGCCGATCCGCACCGTGTCCCCGGGCGCCAGATTGGTCTGGAAGACGTAGAGCCCGGAGAGCGTGTCCGGCGCGCAGGGGGCGCCGCCCAGCGTCCAGCGCACGCTGTCGACCTGGATCGGGTTCACCGTCACCGGCACGCGCGCCAGGGAGTCCGGGTGGTGGTTGCGCAGGAGGTAGCTCCCGCGCACGCTCCACGTGCGCGCGGCCGGCTCCAGCGTCAGGTCGAGGTCGACGTCGGCGATCGAGGGGAGCGGCGCCTCGCGCCAGGAGGCGAGGTTCTGCTTCCAGTAGTTCCGCGCCTTGCGCCTCCCCTCGCCCCCGCCCGCCCCGCGCTCGACCTGCCGCCAGGTCATGACGCCGAGGATGAGCGGCAGCGCGACGAGCGGCAGCGCGACGAGCGGCAGGCGCAGGAAGCGCAGGCCGCGCAGGCGCATCAGCAGCCCGGTCGCGTCGCGCTCGCGGCGCGGGAAGGCCCTCGCGGCGGCCGCCAGGAAGAGCGCCGCCAGCGAGAGCACGAACAGCCGGTTGTAGAGGATCACCTCGCGGTCGAACTCGAGCACGCTCAGGTCGCTCCACCGCACCGCGCCCCAGAGCGGCCAGTTCCCGACCCAGTTCATCTTGTCGTCGGCCCAGCGGTAGAACGTGTAGATCAGCACCGCGATCCCGACGCCGTACGTGGTGTAGCGGTTCCCGGTGAGGGTGAACGTCATCAGCACGAACGCCGTCCAGACGAGGAACGTCGGCGCGAGCAGGAGCCCCCACACGATGGCGAACGGCCGGATGTCGAACGGCACCTTCCCCTGCACCAGGATCGCGATCCAGCACGCAACGAGCGTCGTCAGCATCACCACCGCGGCCACGGCGCCGAGCGCGACGATCTTCCCCGCCAGCAGTGACCCGGTGCGCACGGGGAGTGAGGAGTGGATCGTCGCGAAGCCGGTCGTCCGCTCGCGCGCCACGCTCTCGGTGGCGTAGAAGAGCAGCAACAGCAGCACGAGCGACGTCATGTACGGCATGACGCTCGTCGCCAGCGTGCCGGGCGTGAACAGCAGCGGCGTGTCGAACGGCCCGAGGGCGTTGAAGACGTTCCCAAGCGTCTGGAGCAGGATCAGCGGGACGAAGAGGTACAGCCCCGGCTGGAAGCGCAGCTCCCGCAGCTCCGCGCGCGCCACGGTCCACGCGCCGCCGAAGAAGCTCGGCGCGCGGGAGGTCATGCCAAGCGACGACAGGGATGCGGGATGCGGGACGGGGGATGAAACGCCGCTCGGGACGTCCCGAGGCAGCTCATCCCCCATCCCCCTTCCCCCGTCCCTCGCGGCGCCCCGCCGTACCCGCACCCTCCCGCTCGACCGCAGCGTCCGCTCGAAGTGCCGCGCACTCATCGCCGCGGCGCCGAGGCCGATGCCGAGGAAGGCCAGGCGGCTCAGGGCGAAGCCGGCGTCGAGCCTGACGCGGGTCGTGTTGTAGAACTCGACGCCGCGGTCCACCTTGAGCCAGGTCTCGCTCAGCCAGCGGATCCCCGCGGGGTCGATCAGCATGAGCAGCCGGTTCACCTTCGGGTCGAGCCAGCTCGGCGTCCAGCTCCAGAGGAAGAAGCCGGCGAAGAGGACGATCGCCACCGGCAGCACGAAGACCAGGATCGGCTTGCGCGTCGCCTCCCCAACGTAGAACGAGGTGCCGGCGAAGAAGACGATCGCCGGCAGCGCGAACAGCAGCGCGGGCCGCACGTAGTTCACGAGGTGGAACGGCCCCCGCGCCTCGGCCATCCCGGCGTTGGGGACGGCGTGGTTGAACATCACGTTCAGCGCGACGTGCACCGCCAGCACGAGCCCGAACGTCGCCAGCACGGCGAGGAACTTCCCCCACACGTACTCGCGCGGCCGCAGCGGCGTCGCGTGCAGCACCTCCCCGACCTTCGCCTCCGCGTCGGCGATCACCGACATCCCCGCGCCGACGGCGATGAAGAAGGCGTAGATGATGAACACGATCGCCGCCAGGAGCTGCGTCTGCGCGAACTCCGAGGTGAGCCAGGCCTTCCTTCCGCCGACGCTGCTGTCCCCGGTGCCGATGCGGACGTTCCCCGCGCTCATCCCCCACGCCATCAGGAAGAGCAGCACGAGCAGGATCCAGAACAGCGGCCGCCGCAGGTTGTGGCGGAGGTCCAGCGCGAGAACGAGGCGGAGGCGGGCGAGGGACATTGAGATTGGGCTGGTCATCCTGACCCTGAGTGTCAGCGAAGGGGAAGGATCTCCGGAGGCCATCGCCGAGGAGCGCCTTCGACGGACGAGACTACCGAGATCCTTCTCGGGCGCTGCGCGCTCCGCTCAGGATGACATCACCGGCTCCGCCCCCGGCAGCGCGATTGGCCCGCCCTGCATCATCACCAGGTACGCGTCCTCCAGCGTCGGCGCCACCGGCTCGAAGCCGGGGGGCACCTCGCCGTTAGGCTGGAAGACCCGCACGCGGTTCCGCCCCTCCACCAGGATGGCCTGCGTCACCGTGTGCCGCAGGCGCAGCTCGTCCAGCCCGTCGGCGGCGACCGCGCCCTCGAACACCGCCCCCGCCAGCGCCCGGCGCGCGTCGCCCGGCGTGGTCTGCGCCACCACGCGCCCGCGCCGGATCACCGCGAAGCGCGGGCAGAGCACGGCCACGTCCTCAACGATGTGCGTCGACAGCAGCACGGTGCGCCGCTCGGCCAGCTCGGCCAGCAGCCGGTAGAAGCGGAGCCGCTCCTCGGGATCGAGCCCGGCGGTGGGCTCGTCGACGATGATCAGCGACGGGTCCCCCGCCACCGCCTGCGCGATCCCCAGCCGCTGCCGCATCCCGCCCGAGTACTCCTTCACCTTCCGCTTCGCCGCCCCGGCGAGGTTCACCCGCTCGAGCAGGTCCATCACCAGCGACTTCGTGGCCGCCTGATTCATCGAGCGGTCCACGCCCTTGAGCTTCAGCAGGTACTCCAGCATCTGCTCCCCCGTCAGGTGCGGGTAGAAGCCGAAGTCCTGCGGCAGGTAGCCGAGCTGCGACCAGAGCCGGTCGGGGTGCGCGAGCACGTCCACGCCGCTCAGCGAGACGCCGCCGCTCGTCGGCTCCAGCACCCCCGCGAGGATGCGCATCAGCGTCGTCTTCCCGGCGCCGTTCGGGCCGAGCAGCCCGAACATCCCCGGCGGGATGTCGAGCGAGACGCCGTGCAGCGCGGTGACCGGGCCGGGGTAGACCTTCACGAGGTCGCGGATCGAGAGCATGCCGGTGTCCGGAGAGTAGGGATCGGAGGTAGATCAGAAGTACAGCGTGCCGACCAGCGAGAACGGCGAGGACGACAGGAAGACGCCCCGCGACCGAGAGCGCCCCGACGACGGGGGCGTGAGGCGCACCTCGCTGCGCTGCCGCGTGTCGCGGTAGGTCGCCCAGGCGCCGACGGTCAGCCCCAGGCTCAGGTGCGGGGTGAGAAGGTACGACGCGCCGAGGTCGCCGAAGAGCCCCACCTCCCACTGTGTCTGTCGCAGCGTCTGGAAGACCCGCTCCTGACGTTCGTGCGACCAGCTGCCGATGAGCCCGGCGCTGGCGAATCGTACCGCGTGCGCCGCCAGCGGCACGTAGCGACGCTGCCCCACCCGCAGGTTCGCCGAGGCTGAGCGGTTGTGCAGCGTCTCCGGCTCCCCCGCGCCCGGGTCCGACTGCGCCGTCCGCGTCCCGGCCAGGTCGACGTCGCCGTTCGCCACCCACGCGCCGCGCGGGGAGGTGAAGCGCAGCAGGCCGAGCGCGCTGAACTGTGGACCGCCCGCGAACTCCGCCCCCCACTGACCAGCCCGGAACGGTGTGGCGAAGGCCGAATCCGCCGCCGACTGTTGCTGCGCCGCCAGCGGGCGCGCCGAGGGGACGACCGCCGCCGCTGCGAGCGCGGCGGCGAGGCGAAGCGGGCGGCCGATCCCGCACGAGAAGATGCGCATGGTCGCGTCCTCGCTCAGAAGTAGACGGTGGCGGTGAAGGTGATCAGCGACGTGGTCAGGTTGACGCCGCGCTCCACCGCGTGCCCGCTCTCGAAGAGGCTGCCCCGGCGCTCGGTGTACCCGAGCTCGACCTGTCCGGCCGCGCCGAGCCCGAACCGTGGCGTGACGAGGTACTCCGCGCCGACCTCGCCGAACGCGCCGGCCCCCCACGCCCAGTCTCCGCCGGTCGACTCGAACGAGCCGCTGCGGAAGCGCGAGCGAAATCGGTCGAACGAGGTCAGCACGCCGGCGCCGCGATGCGTCACGACGGCGCGACCCAGGGGCGCGTAGGCGCGCCGCCCCGCGCGGAGCTGGAGTATGACCCCCGACGTCCGCGTCCGGCCCTCCGGGAACGGGTCGCCGTCCAGAGTACTGGAGTTGGTTCCGTGGCTCACCGCGGCCGAGACGCGCACGTCCGCGAGCCACGCCCGACGCGGCGACGTGAAGCGCAGCACGCCGGCGCTCGCGTACGCGGCGTCGAGCCGGAAGAGGGCACCCCACTGGCCGTGGCGAAAGGGGAGACTGTCGGGGGCCTGCGCGACGTCCTGCGCCACGAG
>DATFPD010000313.1:0-19369 GCA_035265005.1 Gemmatimonadaceae bacterium
AGCGCCACCGCCAGCCCCGCCGCGCCGCCGACCGCGGCCAGGAGCAGACTCTCGGTCAGCAGCTGCCTGACGAGTCGTCCCCGTGACGCGCCCAGCGCGACCCGCACGGCAATCTCCCGCCGGCGGCCGGCCGCGCGCGCCAGCAGCAGGTTGGCGACGTTGACGCAGGCAATGAGCAGCACGCACGAGACGGCGCCGAACAGTACCAGCACCGCGCGCCGCAGCAGCGGGTCGGTGCGCGCGTCGCGCATCGGCTGGAGCGCCGCGCCCCACGCGCCCTCGCCGGCGCGCGGGACCGGGTGCGCGCGGTCCACCGCGGCGCCGGCCGCCGCCATCCGCCGGCGCGCCTGGTCGGGCGTCACGCCGGGGGCGAGGCGCCCCACCGCGTACATCCAGTGCGACCACCGCTCGGAGAGGTTGTCGGCGCCCGCGGTGGCCATGGGGAGCCAGAGGTCGGCCGCGCCGGTGAGCCCGCCGAAGCCACGCGGCGCCACCCCGACCACGGTGTAGCCGCGCTTGTCGATCTGCACCGCGCGGCCGACGAGTCCCGGGTCGGCGCCGAAGCGCCGCGTCCACAGCCCGTGGCTCAGCACAACAACGTCCGACCGCCCGCCTATCGAGTCCTCCTCGGCGAGGAAGAAGCGGCCGTGCGCCGCGCGCAGCCCGAGGAGGGGGAAGTAGCTCGCCGACGCCTGCTCCGCGGTCACGCGCTCCGGGTCGTCGACGCCGGTGAGGTTCACGCTCCGCGCCGCGTACACGGCGCTCTCGCGCAGGAAGTCGGCGCTCGTCTGCCGCAGCGTCAGGTACTTGGGGTACGACCACACCAGCGAGTCCCGCTTTCCCGGCTCGTCTCGGCGCGACACGGTCACGTAGAGCTGCACCAGCCGGTCGGGCTCGAGGTACGGCAGCGCCCGCAGCATCGACGCGTCGATCACACTGAACAGCGCCGTCGTGGCGCCGATGCCGATGGCGAGACAGAGGATCGCGATCGCCGTCGCGGTCTTCTCGCGCAGCAGCGTCCGCGTGGCGAAGCGGAGGTCCTGAAGAAGGGTTTCCATGGGGCAGGGGAGCGGTAGGTGCTAAGGGATTAACACCTACCTTAGTGACCCGGACGGGGGAGATGGTTGCCGCTCGCACGCGCCATCGCGGGGACGCGTCCCGCGTCCCGCGTCCCTATTCCGCCCTGAGCGCCTCCACCGGATCCACCCTCGCCGCGCGCCGCGCCGGGAGCCAGCCGGCGAGGAGCGCGACCGCGGTGAGCAGCGCCGCGACGGCGGCGAAGGTCGGCGGGTCCATGGGGCCGACCTCGTAGAGCTGGCTCGCCAGGACGCGGGAGAGCGCGAGCGCGGCGGCCGAGCCGAGCGCGACGCCGCCCAGCGTCAGGCGCATCGCGTCGCCGAGCACCAGCCGCCACAGCTCGCCCGGGGTGGCGCCGAGGGCGAGGCGGACGCCCAGCTCGGGCGTGCGCTGCGCGACGGCGTAGCTCATGACCCCGAAGATCCCGACGCCGCCGAGCACGAGCGCCAGCGCGCCGAAGGTGCCGAGCAGCAGCACGAGCAGGCGCGGCTGCGCCACCGACTCGTCCACCACGTCGGTGAGGGTGCGGACGGTGATCGGCACGTCGCGGTCCACCGAGCGGGCCGCCGCGCGCGCCGCCGGCGCGAGCGCCGCCGCGGCCGCCTCGCCGCCCGACGTGGCGCGCACCATCACCGCCATGGTCCCGGGCGGGAACTGGTCGTGCGGACGGTAGATCTGCGGGCGCGCGCCCTCGGAGAGCGTCAGGTCCCTGGTGTCGCCCACGACGCCGACGATCGTCACCCAGTTGCCGCGCCCCTCGAACCCGGTGCTCACGCGCCGGCCGACCGGGTCCTCGCCGGGGAAGACCCGGCGCGCGAGTGACTCGCTGACGAGCGCCACCGGCGCGGCGGCGCTGTCGTCGCGCGCGGTGAAGGCGCGGCCGCGCAGGAGCGGCACGCCCATCGCGCCGAAGTAGCCGGGCGTGACGACGCGCCAGTCGACCACCGGCGGCTCCTCGCCGGGCGGCAGCGCGCGCCCTTCCACGACCAGGCTCGGGTTCCAGTTGTTCCCGCCTAACGGGAGCAGGTGCATCGCCCCCACCGCCGCCACCCCCGGGAGTGCGCGCAGCCGCTCCTCCACCGCGCGCACGTACGCCCGCCGGTCCGCGGCCCGCGCGTAGCGCGCCCCGGGGGGATCCACGCGCACCGCCAGCACCCCGGCCGCGCGGAAGCCGGGGTCCACCTGGCGCAGCCGGGCGAAGCTGCGCAGCATGAGCCCCGCCCCCACCGCCAGCACCAGCGCCAGCGCCACCTCGGCCACCACCAGCGCGCCGCGCAGGCGCCGGCGCCCGAAGCCCGCCGACGCGCCGCGACCGGCGAACAGTGGCCGGTGGCGGCCGCGCCCCATCAGCGCTCCCACCGGCGCCATCCCGAACAGCAGCCCGCACAGCAGCGAGACGGCGAGCGTGAATGCGAGCACGCGCGCGTCCATCCGCACCGCGGCGGCGCCGGGCACCGACGCGGGCAGCCGCTGCGCCAGCAGCGCGGTCCCCCAGCCGGCGATCAGGAGGCCGACCGCGCCGCCCGCGAGCCCCACGATGGTGCTCTCGGTGAGGAGCTGCCGCGCGAGCGCGCGCCCGCTGGCGCCGAGCGCGGAGCGCACCGCCATCTCGCGCTCGCGGCCCGCGGCCCGCGTCAGCAGGAGGTTCGCGACGTTCGCGCACGCGATGAGCAGCACGAACCCCACCGCGCCGAACATCACCAGCAGCGCCGTGCGCGTCTCGCCCACGAGCTGCCGCCGCAGCGGCGTGACCAGGCCGTCGTCGCCGAAGGTGGCGCCGTACCGCGCCGGCTGCTCGGCGCGCAGCCGCCGCGCGATGGCGTGCATGTCGTCGAGCGCGGCTTCGGCGGTTGCCCCGGGGCGCAGCCGCCCGACGAGCCTGAGGTAGCCCGCGATGTAGTCGCCGCTGTCCGCCGCGTCCACCGTCGTCGGGAGCCAGAGCTCGGCGCGGCGCGACGGGAACTCGAACGTGCGCGGCATGACGCCGACGACCACGTGCGGCGCGCCGTTCAGCGTGACCGACTGCCCGACGATGCGCGGGTCGGCCCCGAACCGGCGCCGCCACAGCCCGTCCGACAGCACCGCCACCTTCCCGCGCCCCGGCCGCTCGTCGTCGGGCAGCAGCGTGCGTCCCAGCGCCGCGCGCGTGCCGAGTATGGTGAACATGTTCCCGCTCGTCCGCGCGCCGTTGAGCGCTTCCGCCTCGCCCGCCCCGGTGAGCGTGATACCCCAGCCACTCCACGCCGCCACGCCGAGCAGCGTGCGCTGCTGTTCGCGCACCGCGACGAGCGTCGCCTTCGAGGTCGCGGCGTTCCGCTCCACCTCCAGCCCCACCAGCCGGTCCGGGTCGGTGGCGAAGGGCGGCGGCCGCAGCAGCACCGCGTCCACCGCGCTGAACAGCGCCGTGTTCGCGCCCACGCCGAGCGCGACCGTGAGCACGGCGACCACCGTGAACGCCGGCGACCGGCGCAGCGTGCGAAGGGCGAAGCGAAGGTCGCGGAGGAGAGCATCCATGGCGGGGAGGGATCGAGTGAGGTGCTGCGACCGACTACACCTGCGACCTGCGACCTGCGACCTGCGACCCAACTGCGTAGAGACACCGCCACTCGTCCCGCGGTTGGCACGCAGGACGCAGCTCGCAGTATCTACTCGCTCCGAAGCGCCTGCACCGGGTCCGCCTTCGTCGCCCGGCGCGCGGGGCCGAGCGCGGCGGCGACGGTGACCACGGCCAGGAACAGCGGCACGGCGACGAACGTGAGGGGGTCGGCGGTGCTGACCCCGAAGACGAGTCCCTGGAGCAGCCGCGACGCGGCAAGCGCGGCGGCGACGCCGGCGACGATCCCGGCCCCGGCCATCACCGCCGCCTCGCGCACCACCAGCGCCCGCACGTCGCCCGAGCGCGCGCCGAGCGCCACGCGGATCCCCATCTCGCGCGCCCGCTGGGCGGTGGCGTAGGCCGTCACGCCGTAGATGCCGACCGCGCCCAGCAGCAGCGCCGCGGCCGCGAACACGCCGAGCAGCAGCGCGTTGAAGCGCGGGCGCGAGAGCGAGCGGTCGAGCATCTCGCCGACCGTCACCACGTCCACCGCGCGGACGCCCGGGTCGATCGCCCGCAGCTCGTTCCGCAGCGCGGCGGCGGCCGCGGGGGCGCCGCCGGGGCCCGCCGCGCGGAGCACCACGTGGTTCAGCGGCCACGGGCTCTGCGTGTGCGGCACGTAGACGTCGAGGGTCACGTCCTGCGCGCCGCGGTAGCGGCCGTCGCCCGCCACCCCGACGATCGTGACCCACGGCCGCCTGGAGGCGGGGCCGCCCCACTTGATGCGCTGGCCCACCGCGTCCCCGTTAGGCCAGAAGCGGTCGGCGACTGCGCGGCCGACCAACGCCACCGGGGGCGCGTCGGCGCGGTCGTCCACCGTGAACCCCCGCCCGCGAAGCAGCGGGATGCCCATCGCCCGGAAGTAGTCCGGGGTCACGGCCTCGTAGTTGAGCAGCGGGTTGCGGGCCTGCTCGTCGGCCCCGCGCCCCTCGATGGTGAAGGGGTAGTCGAAGCCGTCCGGCCCCTCGAGCGGGCGGATCAGGACGCCGGCTGCCGCCTCCACGCCGGGCAGCCGGCCGGCCCTCGCCACCAGCTCGTCGTAGAACGCGCGCCCCTCGGCGGGGCCCGGGTACTTCGCCTCGGGGAGGTAGACCTGCGCGGTGACCGTGCGCCCGCGGTCGAAGCCCAGCTCCACGCCGCGCAGCTTCGCGAAGCTCCGCGCCAGCAGCCCAGCGCCCACCAGCAGCACGACCGCGAGCGCCACCTGCGCCGAGACGAGCGCGCGCAGCACCCGCCGCCCCGCCGCCCCGACGGTGGAGCGCCCGGCCGCGGCGCCGCCGCGCAGCGCCTCCGCGGGGTCGGTGCGCGCGCCGCGCAGCGCGGGCATCACGCCGAACGCGGCCGCGGTCAGCAGCGACAGCGCGGCGGCGAACGCCAGCACCCGCGCGTCCACGCCGATCCGCTCGGCGCCTGCCAGGTCGCGCGCCGGACCGAGGGCCACCAGCGCGCTCAACCCGGCGGTGCAGAGCACCAGCCCGAGGAGCGTCCCCGCCGCCGAGAGCAGCCCGGCCTCGACCAGCATCTGCCTGACGAGTCGTCCGCGGCCGGCGCCGAGGGCGGCCCGCACCGCCATCTCGGTGCGGCGGGCGCCGCCGCGGGCCAGCATCAGGTTGGCGACGTTCGCGCAGGCCACCGCGAGCAGCAGCGCCGCGGCGGCCAGCAGGATGCGCAGCGCCGGCCGCGCGCCGGCCAGCAGCTCCTCCGACAGCGGCGTCACCGTCGCGCCCACGCTCAGCCCCGGCGGGCCGCTCGCCGCCATCACCCGCGCCGCCACGCCGTCCATCTCGGCGTCCGCCTGCGCGACGCTCACCCCGGGGCGCAGACGCGCGACCACGTTCAGGAACGCCACCTGGCGCGACTGCGCCAGCGAGTCGATTGCCGGGAGGAGCGGCATCCACAGCTCGGCCGAGCGCGGGAACTCGAACCCCCGCGGCATCACTCCGACTACGGTGTACGACCTGCCGCCGAGCGTGATCGCCCGCCCGACCGCCGCCGCCTCGCCCCCGAGCCGGGTCCGCCACAGCCGGTGTCCGACGACCACCACCGGCGCCGCGCCGGCGCGGTCGTCCTCGGGCGTCAGCGTCCGCCCGAGCAGCGGCCGCGCGCCGAGCGTGGGAAAGAGCTCGCCGGACGCGAGCGCGCCGTAGATCTGCTCGGCGTCGCCGCCGCCGGCCGCCTCGTACACGAAGCGCGACACGTTCGACGGCACGGCGGCCACGGCCTCGAACGACCGCGCCTGCGCCCGCCAGTCGAGGAAGTCCGGGTACGACACCTCCATCGGCGTCCGCGCGTCCACGGCCCGGTGCTGCCTGACGACGACCAGCCGGTCGGCGGCGGCGTAGGGCAGGGGGCGCAGCAGCACGGCGTCGACCACGCTGTAGATGGCCGTCGTGGCGCCGACGCCCAGCGCGAGCGTGAGCGCGGCGACGGCGGCGAACGCGGGCGAGCGGCGGAGCGAGCGGAGGGCGACGGCGGCGTCGCGGAGGAGCGAGTCCATGCAGTAGATCTCTCCGGGGTGCGCGGGGGTCCGCCTCACGCTACAGTGGGCTCCGCGCCGCCGGGAGGCGTTCGTCCCACCGTCCGGTCAACTCGTCAAGCTGGACGCGGGTCACCGCGCCGGCGGCGCCGGCTGCAGCAGCGGCCGCGGGTCGATGGGGGTGCCGGTCCACCACTTCGACACGTCGCCCACGCGCGCGATCGCGAAGTGCAGGTGCGGCACGCCGGGCGGCGCGTTCCCGGTCGTGCCGACGTAGCCGATCGTCTCGCCGGCCCGAAGCGGCGCGCCGTCGCCGAGCCCGGGCGCGTAGCCGTCCAGGTGGGCGTACATCAGGACGAAGCGCTCGGTGGGGTCGGCGGCGTAGACCATCAGGCCGCCGGCCTCGCTGGTGAACAGCTTCAGCACGCGCCCCGCGGCGGCCGACCGCACGGGCGTGCCGCGCGGCGCCGGAATGTCCAGCGCCTCGTGCCGCCGCGTGCCGCCCCCGCGCGCCTCGTCGAACGTGTGCTCCAGCTTCGTGGGGTCCACGCCCTCCAGGGGCATCACGAGCGCGGCGCGCAGCCCGTCCAGCTCGGCCTCGCTCGGCACCGGGTCTGGCGATGCCGGCGTGCTGTCCGCGGGAGGCGGCGCGGCCGAGTCGACAGCGGGTGGCGGCGGCTCGACCGGCGCGCGCGTACTCTCCACCGGCGCCGCCGCCGTGGCGACGGAGTCCGTGGGTGGCGGCGGCGGCGGCGGTGAGTCGCTCCCGCGCCCGCACGCGGCGGCCAGCGCGAGCCCGAGCGCCGCGCGCGGGGTCGGCCCCAGCCGCCTCGTCAGGCGCGCGAGAGCTGGAGCGACGCCAGCGGCACGTCCAGCGCCAGCGCCTGCTTCATCACCGCGCACGCCATCTCGGCGGGCAGCTTCACGGCGTCGGAACACCCGGCCAGCACCTGGTCCAGCGCGCGCACGAAGTAGTCGACCTCGGCCTCGCCCGCGATCAGCGCCGGCGTGCAGTCCAGCACGTCCGGGTCGTGGCCGGCCGTCTGCGCCAGGATGCGGTGGTCGCGCAACAGCGCCATCACCACGCACTGGGCGAAGAACCCCTCGCCGGTCTCCTCGGTCAGCTTCCACGCCATGCGCGGCCCGAGCGAGCGCGGCTCGCTGAACCGCACGGCGGCGAACAGCCCCATCCCGCGCACCTCGGCGATGCACTCGTGGCGCTGCTGGAGCTCGCGCAGGCGGTCGAGCAGCAGCGCCCCGGTGCGCGCCGAGTTCTCCACCAGCCCCTCACTGTCCAGCACGTGGAGCGTCGCGAGGCCGGCGGCCATCGCCAGCGTGTTCCCCTCGAACGTCGAGAAATGGATGGCGCAGCAGTCCACGCCGCCGAAGACGCGCATCGCGATCTCGCGCCGCATCAGCGTCGCGCTCACCGGCACCAGCCCGCCGCTCAGCGCCTTGGCGAGGCACAGCATGTCCGGCTCCAGCCCCCAGTGCTCGGCGGCCAGGAAGCGTCCCGTGCGCCCGAGGCCGGTCTGGATCTCGTCGAGCACGAACAGCGTCCCGTGGCGGCGGCAGAGCCGCTGGGCCTCGGGCAGGTAGTCGTCGCCCGGCACGACGATCCCGGCCTCGCCCTGGATGGGCTCGACGATGAACGCCGCCACGTCGCCTGACGAGAGCGCGCGCTCGAGCGCCTCCGGGTCGTCGAACGGCACCGTGTCGCAGGCGGGGAGGACGGGCGTGAACCCCTCCTGCCAGAGGTCGGGGCGCCCGGACAGGGAGAGCGGGCCGTAGGTGAGGCCGTGGTAGCCGTGCCGCGCCGCCAGCAGCCGCGGCCGCCCGGTGGCGCGGCGGGCGAACTTCATCGCCATCTCCACCGCCTCCGACCCCGAGCTGCCGAAGCGCACCACGTCGAGTCCGGGCGTGGCGCGCGCCGACAGCTCGCGGGCGAGCAGCGCCGTGAGCGGCGACACCTCCACCTGCACCATGCTCGGCAGGCAGCGCTCCATCGCCTCGGCCACCGCGCGCCGCACCACGGGATGGTTGTGGCCGAGGTTGAGCACGCGGTAGCCGCAGAGCATGTCGAGGTAGCGATTCCCCTCGGCGTCGTAGACGTAGCACCCCTCGGCGCGCGCGTACTCGCGGTCCAGCCCCAGCAGCCGCAGCGCCTGCGCGAGCCCGGGGTTGAAGTGCCGCTCGGCCAGGTCGAGGCGGGCGGGGAGGTGCTCGTCGAACAGGGCGGAGAGGTCGAAGGATGTCATGGCTCCTCTACAGCAGGAATTCCGCCACCCGCTTCACGTTCAGCAGATGCCGGTACGTGACGTTGTCGGTGGTCGAGTTCCCGCCGAAGGTGCCGCACCCTAACGTGAGCGACGGCTCGAGCGCGGTGGTGAAGCCCATGATCCCGTGGGCGCCCGGCGAGTTGACGAGGACCCGGCTGGCCGGCATCGCGGCCGCGAAGCGCTCGGCCGTCGCGCGGCTCCGCGTGTGGACGATCGCCGTGTGCCCCGTCCCCTCCCGCTCCAGCAGCGACCGCGAGAGCGCGATCCCGGCGTCCTCGTCGGTGACGGAGAAGAGGCTGAGAATCGGCGCCATCTTCTCGCCGGCGAAGGCGTTCTCGCGCCCCACGCCGCTCGCCGGGACCACGATCACCCGAATCGCGTAGGGCCGCCGCAGGCCCACGAACCCGGCGATCGCCTGCGCGGTCTGCCCCACCGCCTCGGCGCGCAGGTGCCCCCCGGCCGGGTCGACCACCACCGCGGCGAAGCGCGCCGCCTCGTCAGGCGTGAGCACCGCCGCGCCGGCGCGCACCAGCGCGTCCACGAACGCGTCGCGCACCGCGTCCACCGCCACCAGGTTGTTCTCCGAGCCGCAGATCAGCCCGTTGTCGAACGACTTCCCCAGCACCACGCTCTGCGCCGCGTGCTCGACGTCGGCGTCCGCGCAGACGAGCACCGGCGCGTTCCCGGGGCCGACGCCGATCGCCGGCGTGCCCGAGCTGTACGCGGCCTTGACCATGCTCGCGCCGCCCGTCGCCAGCACGAGCGAGACCTTCGCGTGCCGCATGAACAGCTCGGTCTTCCGCCGCGACGCGCCGCCGCGCACCCACTGCACGAGGTCCGTCGGGGCGCCGGCGCGGCGCAGCGCGTCGTGAATCAGCTCGCCCACCATCGACGCCAGCGGCTGCGCGCGGCGGTGGAAGCTCAGGATCAGCGCGTTGCGCCCCTTCACCGCGATCAGCGACTTGAAGATCGCCGTCGCGACGGGGTTGGTGACCGGGACGAGCCCGAACACCACCCCGGCCGGGCACGCCATCTCGGTGATGCGCCGCGCGTCGTCCGCGTGCGTGACGCCGGAGGCCGGTTTCCCCTCGATCGCGCGGTACACCCCCATGCTCGCGAACAGGTTCTTCACCGTCTTGTCGGGCGCGTTCCCCATGCGCGTGGCGCGCACCGTCGCCTCCGCCAGCTCGCGCGCCGCCGCCGCGACCGCCTGCGCCATCCCCAGCAGCAGCTCGTCGACGCGCGCCTCCGGCCAGTCGGCCACTGCGGCCTGCGCCGCCGCCGCGCGCGCCACCAGCTCCTCGACCTCCGGGTCGCTGTGGCTGAACACCGCGTCCGCCAGCCGCTCGTTCGTGTGGCGCAGCTTGAGCGCGGCGTTGCGCCCGAGCGCGGCGTAGAGCGTCGCCAGCAGCGTCGGGTCGCGCTCGGCGATCAGGTCGATGCCGTCCAGCGTCAGCTTGCGCGCCCGCACGCTCGTGTGCGCGTACGCGCTCGCCGAGCGCGGGAGCCCGTCGAGCAGGCTCAGCTCGCCGATGATCGCGCCGGCGTCGAGCACTGCCAGCACGTCGTCGGAGTCCAGCTCCGAGCGATCGAGCTCGATCCGCACACGCCCCTCGTCGATCAGGTAGCAGGCGTCGGCGGCGGAGCCCGCCGTGAAGATGCAGCTCCCCTCGGGAAAGCTCACGCTCTCCAGAAAGGGCGAGAGCGCGGCGAGCGGATGCTCGGCGAGCTCGCGAAAGGCGGTTTCCAGCGTCGGACGCATGCGGCGGACTCCGGTCAGCTCTTCTGATACTTCCAGTTGCGCGACTTCCCCTCGGCCAGCCACCCGACGGCGGTCTCCAGGCGGCGGCGGCGCGTGTCCTCGCCCTTCGCCTCGGTGAGCCACTCGACGTACTCCCGGCGGTGGCTCGGGGGGAAGCCGTCGAACGTCGCCCGGGCTTTCTCGTTCTCCATTAGCGCCGACGCCAGGTACTCGGGGACATCCAGCTCGGGCTTCGCCGCCTTCGGCTTCGACCGGGCCGGCGGCCTCACCCCCTGCTCGTTCAGCTCCATCGCCCGCTTCACGTAGCCGGCCAGCACCTTCTTCGGCGGCAGGTCGGCGACGGCGGTGATGCGCCCGAACTGCCCCGCCGCTTCGACGTTCTTCCCGTTCCCGTCCACGATCAGCGACCCCTTCCAGAACCCGAACGCGCAGTGCGCCTTGAACGAGGCCATGCTGCACAGCATCCCCTCGTACATGAAGTGCGGCGCGCCCCACTTGAGCGTCTCTTCCACCTGCGGGCAGGCCGAGTGCACCACGTCGCGCAGGTGGGTCAGCACGGGGCGCGCGAACTGGGCGGACTTCGCGATGTAGGCGTCGACGCGAGGGTCCTTCTTCGTCATGTTGGCTCCGGGAAGGAGGGGTGATGCGGCGGGGGCGAGGCGGGGCCGGCACCTTCAGTAACCGCCGAGCGACCCCGCCGTCAACCCTGGCGTTCGGGAGGGATCAGTCCTCCCGCAGCGCCACCATCGGATCCAGCCGCGTCGCGCGCCGCGCCGGGGCGTAGCTGGCGGCGGCGGCGGTCGCGATGAGCGCCAGCGCCGTCCCGGCGAAGCTGAGCGGGTCGCTGGGGCTCACGCGGTAGAGGATCGACGTGAGGACGCGCGTGACGCCGAGCGCCCCGAGCAGCCCCAGGCCGACGCCGGCCAGCGCCAGTCCCACGCCGTGACCGACGACCAGGCGCAGTACGTCGCGCCCGCGCGCGCCCAGGGCGATCCGCACGCCGATCTCCCGGCGGCGCTGCGAGACGCCGTACGAGATCACGCCGTAGACGCCGATCAGCGCCAGGAAGAGTGCGACGCCGCCGAAGATGCCGAACGTCCAGCTGAAGAGCTGGTACGACCAGTAGCTGATCGCCCGCACCTCGTCCATCGACATGACGTCGAACACGGGCAGCGTGGGGTCGGACGCCCGCAGCGCCTCGCGCACCGCCGGGGCGACGGACGCCGGGTCCGCCGCGCCGCCCGCGCCGGACGCGCGCACGCGCACGATCAGCGCCGTGCTCCGCGTGGAGACGTACGGGTACGGCACGTACGCGCTGGGCGTCGGCTCGACGCCCGGGAGCTTCTGGTCGTCCGCGATGTCGGGCACGATTCCGACCACGGTGATCCACTGGCCGCTCCGGTCCCGCAGCACGCGGAAGCGCCGGCCGAGCACCTCCGCCGGCCCGGCCCCCGGCCAGAGCTGCCGCGCCATCGTGCGGTTGACGATGGCGACGCCGGAGCTGTCGCGCCCCTCGGCGTCGGTGAAGTCGCGGCCGGCGGCCAGCGGCACGCCTAACGTGCGCAGCCAGTGCGCGGTCACGCCGCTGAAGAACAGCGTCGGCTCCTGGCCCGCCGGCGCCGGCCGCCCCTCCACCGCCACGCGCACCACGTCGCCGCCGCCGCCGAGCGGAACCTGGTTGGACGCCGTCGCCGCCGCCACGCCCGGCAGCGCCTCGACCCGCCGCACCACGTCGTCCACCCGGCGCGCGCGGGCGCCGTCGGTCCCGTAGCGCTCGCCGAACATGTAGAAGCGCATCGTCATGAGCGGCCGCGTGTCGAACCCGCCGCCCACCCGCTGAGCGTTCAGAAAGCTCCGCACGAAGAGCGACGCGCCCACCAGCAGCACCAGCGACAGCGCGACCTCCGCCACCACCAGCGCCCCGCGCAGCCGCTGCCGGCCCCCGCCCGCGCCGCGGGCACCGGCCTCGCGGAGCGTGCGCTGGAGGTCGCGCCGCGACGCCTGGAGCGCCGGCGCGAGCCCGAACAGTACCCCCGTCAGCAGCGACACGACCACGGCGTAGAGGAGCACGCGGCCGTCGAGCCGCCACTGGAGGTACGTGGGGATCGGGTCCTGCTTCGGAACCGCGCTGGCCACGAGGTCCATCCCCCACCACGCCAGCGCGACGCCCATCGGCGCGCTGAGCAGGGCCAGCACGATGCTCTCCGTCAGCAGCTGCCGCGCGATGCGCCCGCGGCCGGCGCCGAGCGCGGCCCGCAGGGCGATCTCGCGGGCCCGCGACACCCCGCGTGAGAGCTGGAGGTTCGCGACGTTGGCGCAGGCGATGAGCAGCACGAACGTCACCGCGCCCATCATCGTCCAGACCACGAGGTCCGTGTCGCCGCTCACGATCGAGTCGCGGAACGGCCTGACGTGCGAGGCCCACCCGCGGTTCGCCGCCGGGTGCTCCGCCTCGAGCTGGCGCGCCACCGCCGCCAGCTCGCCGCGCGCCCGCGCGAGGGACACGCCCGGCCGCAGCCGCGCGACCACTCCCAGCTCGCGACTCGTGCGCGGGCTCGCGTGCTGCACCGGCCCGATCGGCGTCCAGGCCTCCTCGCGGTTCACGAACCGGAACTCGCGCGGCATGACGCCGACGATGGTGTACGGCGCGCCATTCACCTGGACGACGTGCCCCACCACCGACGGATCGGCGCCGTAGCGCCGCCGCCAGAGCTCGTCGCCGAGCACGATCGCGCCGGGCGCGCCGGGCCGGTCCTCGTCGGCGCGAAAGCCGCGGCCGAGCGCCGGCTGCACGCCGAGCGTAGCGAAGAGGTTCCAGCTCACCAGCCCGGCGACGATGCGCTCGGGCTCCTCGCCGCCGCCGAGCGTCATGCTCCGGTTGTCGAAGCCGGCCATCTGCTCGAACGAGCGGCTGCGCTCGCGCCAGTCGACGAAGTTCGCGTAGGCGACGCTCTCGGTGTTCCGCCCGCGCTCGACGTCGACCTGCGTCAGCGCGACGAGGCGCTCCGGCTCCGCGAACGGCAGCGGCCGGAGGAGGATCGCGTCGACGATGCTGTAGACGGTCGCGTTGACCCCGATGCCGAGAGCCAGGCAGAGCGCGGCCACCAGCGTGAACCCCGGACTCCGCCGCAGCGAGCGGAGGGAGAAGCGCAGATCCTGGAGGAGCGTATCCATGGCAGGCTCGCTGTGGGAATGCTGCACGCAGCACGCAGAACTATTCGCTTCTCAACGCCACCATCGGCGACACCCGCAGCGCGCGCCGCGCCGGGAGCAGCGACGCGACCGCGGCGACCGCGGCGAGCAGCAGGCCGACCGCCGCCAGCACCAGCGGGTCGGCCGGGTCGGTGCCGAACAGGATGCTGCGCAGCACGCGGGTGATCGCGAGCGCGCCCGCGACGCCGAGCAGCAGCCCGCCGCCGGCGAGCGCGAGCCCGCGGCCCAGCACCAGGCGCAGCAGGTGCGGCGCGCGGGCGCCGAGCGCGACGCGGATCCCGATCTCGTGCGTCCGCTGTCCGACCGCGTACGCCATCACGCCGTAGACGCCGACCGCGGCCAGCAGGATCGCCACCGCGGCGAGTCCGCCCAGCAGCCGGTAGATGAACGCCACCGGCGCCACCCACCGCGCGAGCCCCTGCTCCATCGTCATCACGTCGTCGAGGGGCTGGTCCGGGTCGACCGCCGCGACCTGCGCGCGCAGCGCCGGGGCGAGCGCCAGCGGCGCGGCCCCGGCCGCCTTCACGAGGATCGCCACCGGCCGGCCCGGGCGCTGCGCGAACGCGGAGTACACCGCGCGCAGCGGCGAGCGCCCGAGCGGGCTGCCGATCGGATCGGCCGCCACGCCCACCACCGCGAGCCACGGCGCCGCCGAGTCGGCGGAGAGCCGCAAGCGCCTGCCGAGCACCGCCCGCGGCGACTGCCCCGGCCACAGCGCGGCCGCGGCGGCGCGGGTGACGACGGCGGCCCCCGGGGCGCCCGGGCCGTCCCGCGCGTCGAGCGCCCGGCCCGCCAGCAGCCTGACGCCGAGCAGCGCGAAGTAGTCGGGCGTGACCGCGTGGCCGAAGCGCGGCGCCGACTCGTTCGGCACGCCGGCCGGCCAGCCGTCCGCGCGCACCACGCTCTCCGGGCGGTCGAATGTCCCCAGGAACTCCGTGTGCTCGAGCGCCGCCGCGCGCACGCCGGCCATCGTCGTCAGGCGTTCCAGCGCCGCGGCGCCGAACGCGCGCAGCTGCGCCGGGTCGTCGTACCGGGACTCCAGCAGCCGCGCCTGCGCCGACAGCACGCCGCGCGGGTCGTACCCCAGGTCGTCGGTGCGGCTGACGCGGGCGTACGTCCGCGCCATCAGCCCGGCGCCGGCCAGCAGCACCACCGCCAGCGCCACCTCGGCGACCACGAGCGCGCCGCCCACCCTGGCGCGCCGCGCGCCGGCGGAGGCCGCGTGGCCGCCCTCCCGCAGCGCGTCCTGCACGTTAGGCCGGGAGGCGTGCAGCGCCGGGGCCAGCCCGAACAGCACGCCCGTGCCGAGCGCCAGCGCCGCGGTGAACGCCACCACCCGCCAGTCGACGCCGGGCTCGATCCACCCCGGGACCTCGATCCCCTGGGCCGCGAAGGCGGCGGTGGTGGCGTCCACCCCCCACATCGCCAGCAGCAGGCCGCCCGCGCCGCCCGCCGCCGCCAGCAGCACGCTCTCGGTGAGGAGCTGCCTGACGAGATGCCCGCGGCCGGCGCCGGCGGCGACCCGGATCGCCATCTCGCGCCCGCGGGCCGCCGCGCGCACGAGCAGCAGGCCGGCCACGTTGGCGCAGGCGATCAGCAGCACGAAGCCCGACGCGCCCAGCAGCAGCCAGAACGGCGGCCCGGAGTCGGCGACCAGGTCGTCCCGCAGCCGCGTCGCCGCCATGCTCCAGCCGCGCTGCGTCTCCGGATGCTCGGCCGCCAGCGCGCTCCCGAGCGCCGCCGCCTCGGCCGCCGCGCGCGCCGGGGTGACGCCGTCGCCGATCCGCGCCAGCACGCCGGTGTTGCGGTCGTCGCGCGCGGCGCGCTGCCCGTCCGTCAGCCGCGAGGCCAGCGGCACCCACAGCTCCGCGAACTCCGGGAACTTGAAGCGGGGCGGCATCACCCCGACCACGGTGTGCGGCTCCCCGTTCACCCGCAGCGTCCGCCCCACCACCGACCGGTCGCCGCCGAACCGCCGCTGCCAAAGGCCGTGCCCGAGGATCACGACCCGTGCGGCGCCGGGTCGGTCCTCGCCCTGCTCGAACGCCCGCCCGGCCGCCGGCGCCACACCGAGCAGCGGCAGCAGCGACGCCGAGACCGCCGTCCCCGAGACCCGCTCCGGCTCTACACCATCGCCCGCTAGCGCGAACGCATCCTCCCGGTACGCGCCCACCGCCTCGAACGCCGTCACTCGCTCTCGCAGGTCGAGGTACGCGGGGTACGACGTCCCGACCGCGCACCCGGCGCACAGCGCCTCCGGGTTCCGCTCGCTCACGTCCACCAGCCGGTCCGCGTCCGCGTACGGCAGCGGCCGGAACTGCACCGCGCTCACCAGACTGTAGAAGGTGCTGTTCGCCCCGATCCCGAGCGCCAGCGACACGACGGCGACCAGCACGAACCCGGGCGCCCGCCCCAGCGTCCGGACGGCGAACTTCACGTCGCGCAGCAGAGCGTCCATGGAGGCCTCACCAGGTGCGAGTTGCGAGGTGCGAGGTGCGAGAGGGGACCGGGGCGCCTTGCCGAGCCACCCGAGGCTCTACTCGCACCTCGCACCTCGCAACTCGAAATGCTTTTACTCCTCTCTCAGCGCCACCATCGGATCCACCTTCGTCGCCCGCCGGGCGGGAATGTACGCCGCCACCATGGCCACCGCCGCCAGCGACAGCGCCACCGCGGCGTAGACCGACGGGTCGGCGGCGCTCACGGCGTAGAGCTGACTGCGCAGCAAGCGCGTGAGCAGCAGCGCGCCGACCACGCCCGCCGCGAGCCCGGCGCCGACCACCAGCGCGCTCTCGCCGAGCACCATCCGCGCGACGTCCTCCGGCCGCGCGCCGAGCGCCATGCGCACGCCGATCTCGCGCGTGCGCTGCGCCACCGCGTACGAGATCACGCCGTACAGTCCCACCATCGCCAGCAGCATCGCCAGCGCGGCGAAGAACCCGAGCACCACCATGCTGAAGCGCCGCGTGGCGAGCGATGCGGCGAAGACGTCGTCCAGCGTGCGCAGCTCATCGAACGCCAGCGCGGGGTCGGTCTCGCGCAGCGCGCCGCGCAGCGCCGGCGCCTGCGCGGCCGGCGCGCCCTGCGTGCGCACGACGATCGAGAGGAAGGGGTAGGGAACCTGCTCGAGCGGGAAGTAGACCGCGGGCGTGGTCTCGGCGTCGAGCGAGATCAGCTTCACGTCGCCGACGACGCCCACCACTTCGCGCGACACCCGCTCGTCGAAGCCGATCGTGATCCGCTTGCCCACCGCGCTCTCGCCGGGCCAGTGTTTGCGGGCCAGCGCCTCGTTCACCACCACCACCGGCGCCGCGTCGGCGCGGTCGGCGTCGGTGATCGGACGGCCCTGCCGGATCTGCATCCCCGCGGCCTCGAAGTAGCCCGGCGTCACGACCGCGTAGGCGGCGCTCGGCGCGTCCTCCGCGGAGGCGGGGCGCGGCCGGCCGTCCACGGCGAACACCGTGAACTCCACGGCCCCGGTGAGCGGCAGCGAGCTCACGCCGCCCGCCGAGCGCACTCCGGGCAGCGCGCGCACGCGCTCGAGGTATCGGTCGAAGGTGGTGCGCCAGCGTGCGCCGTCGCGCGCCGGATTGAACTCGCCGGTGAACGGCAGCAGCAGCCCGCCCGTGATCGCCCCGGCCGGCTCGAAGCCCGGCGGCACGCGCTGCAGGCGGGCGAAGCTCGTCCCCAGCAGCCCGGCGCCCACTAGCAGCATCAGCGACAGCGCCACCTCGGCGGCCACGAGCGTCCGGCGCATCCGGAGCTGCCGCGGGCCGCCAGCCACCTTGGTGCCGCTCGCCGAGAGGGCCTCGCCGATCCGCGCCCGCGCCGCGTGCGCCGCCGCCACCACGCCGAACGCGACCCCGGCCGCGACCGCGAGCAGCAGCGTGGCCGCCAGCACGCGCGCGTCGATCACGACGTCGTCGGCGCGCGGCAGGTCGCCGGGCACCAGCGCCAGCATCGCGTCCTTTCCCCACATCGCCAGCACGGCGCCGAGCACCGCCCCCGCGGCGGCCAGGACCACGTTCTCCGCCACCATCTGCCTGACGAGTCGCCCTCGGCCGGCGCCGAGCGCCGAGCGCACCGCCATCTCGCGCCGGCGCGCCGCCGTCCGCGCCACCAGCAGGTTGGCGACGTTCGCGCACGCGATCAGCAGCACCAGCGCCACCGCGCCGAGCAGGAGCAGCAGCCGCGAGCGCACCGGCGCCACCCCCTGCTCCCGCAGGCCCACAGCGACCATCCCGTAGCCGCGGGCGAAGCCCCCCCACGAGTCGCGGAGCGCCGTGGACACCGCCGAGAGGTCCTGCTCGGCGCGCTCAGGCGTGACGCCCGGCCGAAGCCGCGCCACGGCGGCCAGGTTGAGCGTCCCCTTCCGCTGCGGGCTCAGCTCCAGCTCGGTGAACGCCATCGGCGTCCACAGCTGGGTGCGCGCCGGAAACTGGAGCGCGCCCGGCAGCTCGGCGCCCCGCGGGAAGGCGAACCCGGGCGGCATCACGCCGATCACGGTGTAGCGGTCGCCGCTCAGCGTGATCTGCCGACCCAGCACCGACGGCGACGCACCGTACTTGCGCCGCCAGAGCGCGTCGCTGAGCACCACCACCTTCTCGGCACCCGGCCGGTCCTCGGCCGCCGAGAAAGTGCGCCCAATGCGCGGCTTCACGCCGAGCACCTCGAACAGTCCCGCGCTCGCCCCTGCTCCGCGCACCTGCTCGGCGGCCTCGCCGTTCTCCGCCAGCGCGAACGACCGGGAGCGGAACGCGGCGAATCCGTCGAACGTACGCACGCGCTCGCGGGCGTCGGTGAAGACGCCGGCCGACAACGGCAGTCGGGGGGCGGGGCCGGTGGTCGCCGGCCCGCTGATCCAGACGAGCGCCAGGCGATCTGGGTCGGCGTACGGCAGCGGCCGCAGGAGCACGCCGTTCACGACCGTGAATACCGCCGTCGTCGCGCCGATCCCCAGCGCGAGCGTGAGCACCGCCACCACCGCGAACCCTGGCGAGCGCCGCAGCGTCCGCAGCGCGTAGCGGAAGTCGGACAGCACCGAGTGCATCATGGGGAAGGGGGTCAGTTGTGAGACGGCTCGTGGGCCCTCGATTCATCGAGGGCCACTACCACACCAGCTACTCGCTGCGCAGTGCCACCACCGGGTCCACCTTCGTCGCCCGGCGCGCCGGGACGTAGCTCGCGACGAGCGCCACCGCCGCCAGCAGCGCCGCCAGCACGACGAAGGTCACCGGGTCGGTGGCGCTGACGCCATACAGCAGCTTGCCGAGGAGCCGCGTCATGAGCAGCGCGCCGATCACGCCGAGCACAACGCCGGCCCCGGCGAGCCGCATCGCGCGCGCCACCACCTGGCGCAGCACCTGCCCGCGCGCCGCGCCGAGCGCCATGCGGATCCCGAACTCGTGCGTCTGCTGGGTGACCATGTACGAGATCACCCCGTAGAGGCCGACGGCGGCGAGGATGAGCGCCATCGCGGCGAAGCCGATCAGCAGCGACGCGTTGAAGCGCTGCGGCGCCACCGACCGCGCGAGCAGGTCGTCCATCGTGCGCACGTCGGTGACCGGCAGGTCAGGGTCGAGCGCGCGCACCTCGCGCCGGAGCAGGGCCGCCGCGTCCTCGGCGCGGCCGGCGGTCTTGAGCACGAGGGAGAAGTCGCTCGAGACCGACTGCGCAAATGGCACGTACATCGCCGCCATCGACGTGTCCTTCAGCGAGTAGAACTTCACGTCGCCCACCACGCCCACGATCTCGACCGGCGGCGACGTCTGGTCGCCGATGCGGATGCGCCGCCCGATCGGGTTCTCGCCGGGGAAGTGCTTGCGCACGAACGTCTCGCTGACCGCCGCCACCAGCGGCGCGCCGGCGCGGTCCTGGTCGGCGAAGTCTCGCCCCTTCAGGAGCGGGATGCGCATCGTGCCGAAGTAGCCCGTGCTCACCTCGGTGTGGTTCGCCGCCGGCCGCTC
>DATFPD010000314.1:0-32005 GCA_035265005.1 Gemmatimonadaceae bacterium
CGTGCGGCCGGCGATCAGCCGCTCGATCGCCTCCTGGATCTCCCGCTCGGTCTCCGTGTCCACCGCGCTCGTGGCCTCGTCCAGGATCAGGACGCGCGGGTCGTGCAGGATCGCGCGGGCGATCGAGATGCGCTGCCGCTCCCCGCCGCTGAGCGTGTGCCCGCGCTCCCCCACCACCGTGTCGTAGCCCTGCCCCAGCTTGCAGATGAAGTCGTGCGCGTTCGCCGCCCGTGCCGCCGCGATCACGTCGGCCAGCGACGCGTCGGGGAGGCCGTAGCGGACGTTCTCCAGCACCGTGCCGTGAAAGAGGTACGGGTCCTGGAGCACCATGCCGAGCTGCTGGCGGTAGTGCCCCGTGTCCAGCGCCCGGATGTCCACGCCGTCGATCTTCACCACGCCGCCAGTGACGTCGTAAAAGCGCGCGATGAGGCTCACCACCGTCGACTTCCCGCCGCCCGACGGGCCGACGAGCCCGATCAGCTCCCCCGGCGCCACGTCGAACGAGACCCCGCGCAGCACCTGCCGCACGCCGTCGTAGGCGAACGAGACGTTCTCGAACGTCACCCGCCCGCGCACCGGCGTCAGGCGCACCGGCTCCGGCGCGTCCCGCACCTCGGGCTCGCTGTCCAGCACCTCGAACACGCGGTGCGCCGACGACGTCGCCCGGTTCACCGTGCGCGCCATCTGCCCGATCACCTCGATCGGCCCGACGAACATCGTCGTGTAGAGCAGGAACGACACGAACACCCCGGCCGAGAGCGGAGCGCCCTCGCCGCCGCCCAGCAGGCGCGGCACGGCGAACAGCCAGACCAGCACCGTCGTCGTGTGCACGGCGAGCATCAGCATCGGCCAGAACGTCGTCCAGATCCGGTGGATCTCGTTCGACTCGGCCGCCACGTCGTCGTTCCGCTCGCCGAAGCGCGCGATCTCGCGCTCCTCCTGGTTGAACGCCTTCACCACGCGGATGCCCGGGATCGTGTCCGACAGGATGTCGGTCACGCGCGACCACTTCCGCCACGCCCGGATGAAGCGCGCGTTGAGCCGCTCCCCGTGCCGGTAGATGAGCCAGCAGAAGAGCGGGACCGGCAGCGTCATCACGAGCCCCAGCCGCCAGTCGAGCGTCAGCAGCACCGCGCCTAGCCCCACCAGCATCACCAGCGAGAGCGACACGTCCACGACGCCGAAGGCGATGAAGTCCCACAGCCGGTCGGTGTCGCTGGTGACGCGCGTGATCAGGCTCCCCGTCTTCTTCCGCGAGAAGAACGACAGGCTCAGATGCTGGATGTGCTCGTACAGCTCCGAGCGCAGGTCGCGGATGACGTTCTCGGCGAGCACCGCCATGAGCCGCAGCCTGACGTGGGCCGCCGCCTGGCGCAGCACGTAGAGCACCGCCATCGCGCCGACGGCGATCCACGCCGCCGTCGCCGCGGCGCCGCGCGCCATCGTCCCCTCGTTCGCCCGGCGGATCACGCCGTCGATCAGGTGCCCGGCCAGGTACGGCGGGACGAGGCTCGCCAGCGTCACGAGCGCCGCCGCCGAGAGCCCGAGGACGAGCTGCCGCCGGTAGCGCGCGAGGTAGCCGAGCAGCCGCAGGATGACCGCCGAGCCGCGCCCGGAGACCAGCGCCTGCGCCTCGCGCACCGGGCGCGCGACCGCGTCCGCGTAGACGCGGTCGGCGTGCTCCGGCGCCACGCCCGCCACCGCGCGGCCGGCGAGCGCCTCCTCGAGCACGAAGCGGATGTTCTCGACCGCGCCGCGCTGCCGCTGCGTGTAGCGCACCGCGGCCAGCGGCGGGTCGTCAGGCGCGCCCAGCAGGAGCAGCGTGTTGGCGCTCAGCCCGGGCGACTCCTGCACCGCGCGGATGCGCGCGCGCTCCACCGAGCGCACGTCCCAGCCGCCGCCGCCCGCCTGACGCGCGACCGCGACGTGCCGGGGGCCGAGCGCGAGCCACGATTCCCCGAGCCGGTGCGTGTGGTCGAGGTCGGCGAGCGCGTAGAGCTGCACCGGCTGGCTCCCCCAGTCGCGCTCGATCGTCGCGCGCAGGTCGGCGGGGAGTCGGTCCGGCTGATGTATGTATCGGGAGATGATTGCCTGGTCCATGTCCGTGATCCGTGGACGGAGATGCAAAACGGCCTTTCGGGGCTGGCTAGCACCCGAAAGGCCGGATCACGACATGGAATCCTGGTCTTCTAGGGTGCTCGTCCTCTGGCGGCGCGACCGCCGGAAATCCGCGCGAGCGGGCACACTTCGCCCTTGCGCGCGAACGCCGTCGGCGCGAGCCGGCGGGTCGAAGAGGTGAGCAGATAGAAGCGTATCATGGCAGGATTCTGGTGCCCGCTCTCGGGCGAAGGTGATGCGTCTCGTCGCAACATAGGATGAATCTCCGAGTCAGGCAAGTGCAGACGCGACGGCAGAGACACCGGAGTTCTTATCGCATTCTGACATTCGCGCTCGTGGGGAAGCGTACTCTGCGAGCGACGCGATCACTCCGGGCGAGGGCTCGATTCAACCAACCAGATTCCTCATCGAGATGCTGACCGACGTGCTGGTGCAGGTGGGGCGCGACGTGCGCCAGGCGTGGCGCGCGATTCTGCGGATGCCGGGGCTGGCGGCGGTGGTGATCGGGTCGCTCGCGATCGGGATCGGCGTGAACACCACCATCTTCTCGTGGGTGCAGGCGGTGGTGCTGCGGCCGATCCCGGGCGTGCGCGACGCGAGCGCGTTCAAGCTCGTCGAGCCGCGCTCGGAGGCGGGCTCACAGCCCGGCGTGTCGTGGCCCGAGTACCGCGACCTGGGCGAGCAGCTGCGCTCGTTCCGCGAGCTGGCGGCGTACGCGTCGACGCCGCTCACGGTGGGGGACGCGGGGCGGACCGAGCGCAGCTACGGGCAGCTCGTCTCCGGGAACTACTTCTCGGCGCTGGGGCTGCGGCCCGCGCTCGGGCGGCTGCTGCGGCCGGACGACGCGTCGCGCGCGGGCGGCGAGCCGGTGGTCGTCGTCTCGCACGGGTACTGGCAGAGCCGGCTCGCCGGCGCGCCCGACGCGCTGGGGCGGACGCTCCGCGTCAACGGCCGCGACCTGACGATCGTCGGGGTCGCGCCGGCGGGCTTCCAGGGGACGGTGCTCGGCCTGTACTTCGACCTCTGGGTGCCGGCGACCATGTCGCCGGTGCTGACCGGCAACGCGCGCTCGCTCGAGTCGCACGGCGTGCGCGGCTACTCGGTGACCGGCCGGCTCCGACCCGGCGCCAGCCTGGCGGGCGCGCAGGCGGAGCTCGACGCGGCGATGGCGGAGCTCGCGCGGCGGTACCCGGAGTCGAACGCCGGGATGCGCGGCGAGGTCCTGCCGTTCTGGGGCGCGCCGCGGGGGCCGCAGCGCTTCCTCGTGCGCGGGCTGGCGGTGCTCCAGGGGCTCATGCTGCTGCTGCTGCTCGCGGTCTGCGCGAACACGGCGAACCTCCTGCTCGCGCGCGCCACGGCGCGCCAGCGCGAGATCGGGGTGCGCCGCGCGCTCGGCGCCGGCCGGTGGCGCGTCGTCAGCCTGCTGCTCGCCGAGAGCCTGACGATGGCGCTCGTCGCCGCCGCGCTGGGGGCGCTGCTCGCGGTGTGGGGCACCACCGCGCTCCGCGCCGTCCCCTGGCCGGGCGGGCTCCCGATCCGCTTCCAGACGAGCCTCGACGGCGTCAGCCTGCTCGTCGCGGCGGGGCTCGGGCTGGCGTCGGGGCTCGTGTTCGGGCTCGCGCCGGCGCTCCAGCTCGCGCGCGTGGACCCGCAGCTCGCGCTGCGCGCCGGGGCGCGCAGCTCGGGGCGCAGCGCGCTGCGGAGCGCGCTCGTCGGCACCGAGGTGGCGCTGGCGATGATGGTGCTCGTCGTCGCCGCGATCTTCTTCCGCAACCTGCGGGAGACGCAGGGCACCGACACCGGCTTCCGCCGCGACGGCGTGCTGCTCGTCGCGTACGACCTGGGCGGGCGCGGCACGCCCGCGGCGGCGAACCGCGAGTTCACGCGCCGGCTGCTGGAGCGCGTGCGCGCGCTGCCGGGCGTGGAGGCGGCGGCGATCGCGGTGTCGGTGCCGCTCGACGTGCACGGCATGCCGACGCGCGCGTTCACGCTCGAAGGGCACGCCCGCGACGCCGCGGGGAGCGACCAGGCGCTCGTCAACACCGTCACGCCGGGCTACTTCGCGATGATGGGGATCCCGCTGCGCGCGGGCGCCGATCTGGTCGACCTCGGCGACACGACCGCCGCGCCGGACGCGGTGGTGAACGAGGAGTTCGTCCGCCGCTTCCTGGGCGGCGCCGAGGCGGTGGGGCGGCGCCTCCAGCTCGGCGCGCGCGAGTACGTGATTCGCGGCGTGGCGCGCAACTCCCTCTACGACTCGTTCGGCGAGTCCCCGAAGCCGATGATGTACCTCTCGTACCGCGTCGGCTCGGCGAACTTCGGGCAGGTCCACCTGCGCACCCGACCCGGCGCCGAGACCGCGCTCGCGCCCGAGGTGCGGCGCCTGGTGCGCGAGCTGGACCCCGTGGTGCCCGCGTACGACGTGCGGACGCTCAACGAGCACGTCGACAAGAACCTCGTCTTCCGGAAGATCCCGGCGCGCATGTTCGTGGTGCTGGGGCCGATGCTGCTGGCGCTGGCGGCGGTCGGCATCTACGCGGTGGTGGCCTACGCGGTCGCCCGCCGCACCGCCGAGATCGGCGTCAGGCTCGCGCTAGGCGCTACGGCCCGGCGCGTGGTGGCCCAGATCGTCCGCGAGAGCCTGCGCGTGGTCGGGATCGGCGCGCTGGTGGGCTGGGTGCTCGCGTACCTCGTCTACATCCACGCCGAACGCGGGAAGGGCTTCGACGCGCCAGTGCTGCTCGGCGTGCCGGCGGTCCTGATGCTGGTAGCCGCGGTGGCGTCGTGGATCCCGGCGCTGCGCGCGGCGGCGGTGGATCCGGTCGAAGCGATGCGGCCGGAATGACCCCCGGGACGCGTCCCGGACGGATGTGGTAGGGGCGACGCACGCGTCGCCCCCGCCGTTGATGTTGTAGTTCCCATCCGCCGTTCCCCGCCGTGGTCCGCTGTGGTCCGCCGCGGTCCGCCGTGGTCCGCCGTGGTCCGCCGTTCCGCCCGCACCCACGTTGCGCGGTCGTCGGGGAACGGCGGCGCAGGCAGGGACGACACACGCGTCGCCCCACCGGCGGACCGAGGTCGGGACGATCGCTCGCGCCATCCCGGGCCACGCTTGACATCCACCCCCGAACCCACCCCATATACCGAGTGATAAGATGACTTGATTTTTCGACCGAGCTCAGCATGAAGATCACCGACATCCGCGCCACCCCGGTCACGGTGCCACTGCAGGCGCCGCTGCGACACGCCAACGGCTGCCACTGGGGGCGATTCGTTCGGACGATCGTCGAGGTCGACACCGACGAGGGGATCACGGGGCTCGGCGAGATGGGCGGGGGCGGCGAGAGCGCGGTCGCCGCGTTCACCGGACTCAAGTCCTACCTCGTGGGGCGCGACCCGGCGCGGCTGGAGGAGATGCGGTTCCTCATCGCCAACCCCACCGCCTCGCTCTACAACAACCGCACGCAGATCCTCGCCGCCCTGGAGTTCGCCTGCCTCGACATCCTCGGGCAGAAGTGGGGCGTGCCGGTGTGCGACATCCTCGGCGGCCGCGTGCGCGACCGCGTCCCCTTCGCGTCGTACCTGTTCTTTCGCTACCCGAACCCGCGCGACGGATCCGGCGAGGTCCGCACCGTCGATCAGCTGGTCGGGGAGGCGAAGGCGCTCAAGGCGCGCCACGGCTTCACCGCGCACAAGCTCAAGGGCGGCGTCTTCCCGCCCGAGTACGAGCTGGAGTGCTACCGCGCCGTCGCCGAGGCGCTGCCGGGGGACAGCTACCGCTTCGACCCCAACGGCGTCTGGTCCACCGAGCAGGCCATCTGGTTCGGCCGGCGGATCGAGGACCTGAACAACGACTACCTCGAGGACCCGGTCTACGGGCTCCACGGGATGCGGCGCACCCGCGAGAAGGTGCGGATGCCGCTCGCCACCAACACCGTCGTCGTCGGCTTCGAGCAGCTCGCCGCCAACGTGCTGGAGACGGCGGTCGACGTGATCCTGCTCGACACCACCTTCTGGGGCGGCATCCGCCCCTGCGTCAAGGCGGCCGGGATCTGCGAGGCGTTCCAGCTCGGCATCGCCGTGCACTCGTCGGGCGAGCTCGGCATCCAGCTGGCGACCATGCTGCACCTGGGCGCGGTCGTCCCCAACCTCGCCTTCGCCGCCGACGCCCACTACCACCACCTGGCCGACGACGTGATCGAGGGCGGCCTGATGCCGTACCGCGGCGGCTCGATTGCCGTGCCGACCGCGCCCGGACTCGGCGTTAGGCTCGACCGCGACAAGGTCGGCGAGTACCACGAGCTGTTCAAGCGCCTCGGCACCTATCCCTACGACCAGGACCCGCTACGGCCGGGGTGGATGCCGCTGATCCCCAACCAGTCCTGGGCCGACCCCGCCGACGCCCGCCGGCCGCGCATCCCCTTCTGAGCCCTCGGCCGGGACGCGAACGGCGGAATCGACCACAGAGACACAGAGGACACAGAGGAAGTGCACCAAGGAGAGTGTCCCCCTGCCGGGACGAGATGTTTCGTCGGTATGAGGGACAATCTCCCGTGTGCCGTTCCTCTGTGTCCTCTGTGTCTCTGTGGTCGATTTCTGAACGCGTCCTGAGAGAGGGACCCACCACTTCGATGAAATCAACGATTCTCATTCGAGCCCTCGTCGCTGGCGCACTGCTCGCGAGCAGCGCCCCTACCGTGTTACGGGCGGAAGACGGCTACGACCTCTGGCTTCGCTACCAGCCGGTGGCCGACACGGCGCGGCTGCGCGAGTACCGCACCGCGATCACCGAGATCGTGATCGCCGACGGCTCGCCGACGATGGCGGCCGCGCGCGACGAGCTCGTGCGCGGCTTCCGCGGGCTGCTCGGCGCCGACGTCCCGGTCGTGCGGCAGCCGACGCGCAGCGGGGCGCTCGTCGTCGGCACTCCCGCGAGCTCGCGCGTCGTCGCGTCGCTCGGGCTCGCCGCCGCGCTGAAGCAGGTGGGGGATGAAGGCTACCTGATCCGCTCCGCGACCGTGGGCGGGAAGCGGGTGACGGTGATCGCCGCGAATCGGGACGCGGGCGCGCTGTACGGCGCGTTCGCGCTGCTGCGGCGGATGCAGACGAGCCAGTCGCTCCGCGCACTGAACGTGGCCAGCGCGCCGAAGATACGGCTCCGGATGCTGGACCACTGGGACAACCTCGACCGCAGCGTGGAGCGCGGTTACGCCGGACGGTCGCTCTGGGAGTGGGAGGCCCTCCCGGACTCGCTCTCGCCGCGCTACCGCGACTACGCGCGCGCCAACGCGTCGCTCGGGATCAACGGCACGGTGCTGACGAACGTCAACGCCAACGCCCGCGTGCTCACCCCCGAGTACCTGAAGAAGGTGGCCGCGCTGGCCGGCGTCTTCCGCCCCTACGGCATCAAGGTCTACCTCACGGCGCGCTTCAGTGCCCCGCTCGAGATCGGCGGGCTGAAGACGGCCGACCCGCTCGACCCCGCGGTCCGCGCCTGGTGGAAGCAGAAGGTGGACGAGATCTACACGTACGTCCCCGACTTCGGCGGGCTGCTGGTGAAGGCCAACTCCGAGGGGCAGCCCGGGCCGCAGGACTACAAGCGCACCCACGCCGACGGCGCCAACGTGCTCGCCGACGCGCTCGCGCCGCACGGCGGCATCGTGATGTGGCGCGCGTTCGTGTACAGCGCCGAGTCGCCCACCGACCGCGTGAAGCAGGCGTACGACGAGTTCCAGCCGCTCGACGGGCGGTTCCGCGAGAACGTGTTCGTGCAGGTGAAGAGCGGCCCGCTCGACTTCCAGCCGCGCGAGCCGTTCCACCCGCTCTTCGGCGCGATGCCGAAGACGCCGCTCATGATGGAGCTCCAGGTCACCAAGGAGTACCTCGGCCAGGACACCCACCTCGTCTACCTCGGCGCCTACTTCGAGGAGGTGCTGCGCGCCGACACGTACGCGAAGGGGAAGGGCTCCACCGTGGCGCGGGTGATCGACGGTTCCTTACGAGCCTGCACTGAGCCCATTCGCTCCGCTCAGGGTAAACTCCGCGAATGTGCGCGCACGGGGATCGCCGGGGTCTCGAACATCGGCGACGACCGGAACTGGACGGGGTCGCAGTTCAACCAGGCCAACTGGTACGCCTACGGCCGCCTCGCCTGGGACCCCGCGCTCCCCTCGTCAGGCATCGCCGAGGAGTGGGTGCGGCAGACGTTCTCGAACGACCCCGAGGTGGTGTCGGCCGTCCGCGGGATGATGATGACCTCGCGCGAGGTGGTGGTGAATTACATGACGCCGCTCGGCCTCACGCACATCATGGCCACCGGGCACCACTACGGCCCGGGCCCGTGGGTCGCCAACCTCGCCCGCCCCGAGTGGAACCCGGCGTACTACCACCGCGCCGACACGCTGGGCGTCGGCTTCGACCGCACCGCCCGCGGGAGCAACGCCGTGGCGCAGTACTTTCCGCCCGTGCGCGACCGCTACGCCAGCCGCGCCACGGTCCCCGACTCGCTCCTGCTCTGGTTCCACCGCGTCGGCTGGGGCGAGCGGATGCGCTCGGGGCGCACGCTGTGGGATGAGCTGGCGTACCGCTACAACGCCGGCGTGGACTCGGTGCGCGCCATGCAGCGCACGTGGAACGCGCTCGAGGGACGGGTAGACGCCGAGCGCTTCGCCCAGGTGCGGGACTTCCTCGCCATCCAGGAGCGCGAGGCCCGCTGGTGGCGCGACGCCGCGCTCTCCTACTTCGCCACCTTCTCCCGGATGCCCGTCCCCGCCCAGTACGAGCAGCCCGCGCACTCGCTGGACTACTACTTGAAGCTGCGCTGCCCCTCCGATGTCACCAGGCCGCGGTGCGAGGGAGTGCCGTGACCCCGCCGTCATCCTGAGGCGAGCCGCGCGGCGGCGAGCCGAAGGATCTTCAGGGGGTGCGCTCTGGAGATCCTTCGGGCGGCGCTTCGCGCCACACCCTCAGGATGACGGAGCAGTTCCGGTCCCGCTCGCTCGACAACCGAACTCGAACCACCTAGTCTCCCCACCCCCCGCAACTTCATTCTCCAATGACTCCCAATAAGCAGCAGGACGCCTACACGCCGCGCCCCGAGCACCACTTCACCTTCGGGCTGTGGACGGTGGGCAACGTCGGCCGCGACCCGTTCGGCGACGCCGTGCGCGCGCCGATCCCGGCGCCGAAGATCGTCCGCACGCTCGGCGAGCTCGGCGCCTACGGCGTGAACCTCCACGACGAGGACCTCGTCCCCCGCGACGCCTCGGCCGCCGAGCGCGACCGGATCGTGAAGGAGTTCAAGGCGGCGCTGGACGAGAGCGGGGTGAAGGTGCCGATGGCCACCACCAACCTCTTCTCCGACCCCGCCTTCCGGGACGGCGCGTTCACCAGCAACGACGCGCGCGTGCGGTCGTACGCGCTCCAGAAGACCATGCGGTCGATGGACCTGGGCGTCGAGCTGGGCGCGACGATCTACGTCTTCTGGGGCGGGCGCGAGGGGACCGAGACCAACGCCGCCAAGGACCCGCGCGACGCGATGCGGTGGTTCCGCGACGCGCTCAACTTCCTCTGCGAGTACTCCCGGTCCCAGGGCTACGACTACCGGTTCGCGCTCGAGCCCAAGCCTAACGAGCCGCGCGGCGACATCTTCCTGCCGACGATCGGCCACGCGCTGGCGTTCATCACCACCCTCGACCACCCGGAGATGGTGGGACTCAACCCCGAGGTGGCGCACGACACCATCGCCGGGCTCGACTTCGCCCACGGCGTGGGGCAGGCGCTCGACGCCGGGAAGCTCTTCCACATCGACCTCAACGGGCAGAAGCCGGGGCGCTACGACCAGGACCACCGCTTCGGCAGCGAGGACCCCAAGGGGACCTTCTTCCTCGTGAAGCTGCTCGAGGACGCGAAGTACGACGGGATGCGCCACTTCGACGCCCACGCCTACCGCACCGAGGACGAGCAGGGCGTCTGGGACTTCGCCCGCGGCTGCATGCGCACCTACCTGATCTTCAAGGAGAAGGCGGAGCGCTTCAACGCCGACCGCGAGATCCAGCAGCTCGTCGGCGAGCTGCGGTCGCGCGGCCAGGACGGGAGTGGGAACGGCCGCATCACCTGGAGCCCGGAGCGCGCGAAGGCGCTCAAGGGGCAGACGCTCGACCTGCCGGCGATCCGCACGCAGGGCTACGGCTACGAGCGGCTCGACCAGCTCACGATGGAGATCGTCCTCGGGGTGCGCTGACGTGGCCGAACCGTCGGTGTTCCTCGGCCTCGACGTCGGCACGAGCGGGGTCAAGGCCATTCTGGTGAGCGAGCGCGGGGACGTGGTGGCGTCGGCCACCACCCCGCTCACCATGAGCACCCCCCACCCCGGGTGGGCGGAGCAGGACCCGGAGGCGTGGTGGGGCGGGAGCGTCCAGTCCATCCGGGCGCTGATGGCGGCGCGCCCGGACGCGCGGGTGGCGGCGGTGGGGATCTCGGGGCAGATGCACTCCTCGGTCTTCCTCGACGGCGGCGGTGAGGTGGTGCGGCCGGCGCTCCTCTGGTGCGACGGCCGCACGACCGAGGAGTGCCGCGAGATCACCGAGCGGGTGGGCGGCGAAGCGCGGCTCCGCGACCTCGCCTCCAACCCCGCGCTGGAGGGCTTCACCCTCCCCAAGGTGCTCTGGCTCCGCAATCACGAGCCGGAGGCGTTCCGCCGCCTGTCGCGCGTGCTGCTGGCGAAGGACTACGTCCGATGGCGCCTCACGGGGGAGATGGCGACCGAGCCCTCCGACGCCTCGGCGACCCTGATGTACGACACGGCGCATCTGCGCTGGAGCAGCGAGATCATGAAGGCGGTGGGTCTCAGCGAGAGCCTGCTGCCGCCGGTGGGCGGCTCGGCCGAGGTGCTGGGGCGGATCACCGAGGGGGCGGCGCGGCAGGTCGGGCTGGGGGCTGGCACCCCCGTCGTGGGCGGCGGCGCCGACAACGCCTGCGGGGCGGCCGGGGTCGGCGTGGTGGCGCCGGGCGAGGCGGTCGCGAGCTGGGGCACGTCGGGGACGGTGCTGGCGCCGACGGCGGAGCCGCGGGTGGACCCTGGGCTCCGCGCCCACACCTTCTGCCACGTGGTGCCCGGGATGTGGTACATCATGGGCGTCGTGCTGTCGGCCGGCGGCGCGTTCGCGTGGTACCGCGACCAGCTCGCCCGGGAGCTGGCGGCGGGGGCGGGCGACCGCGACCTGCGGCTCAACGAGGAGGCTGCCACGGTCCCCCCGGGGGCCGACGGCGTGACCTTCCTCCCCTACCTCCAGGGGGAGCGCACCCCGCATCGCGACGCCGCGGCGCGCGCCGCGTTTCTGGGGCTCAGCCTCGCGCACGGCCGCGCGCATCTGACGCGCGCGGTGCTGGAGGCCGTCTGCTTCGCGCTCCGCGACTCGCTCTCGATCCTCCGTGAGCTAGGCATGTCGCCGGCCGAGCTCCTCTTGACGGGCGGCGGCGCGCGCAGTCCCTTCATCCGCCGCCTCCAGTCGGAGGTGTTCGGGCTCCCGGTGAGCACCGTCAACCGCGAGGAGGGGCCGGCCTACGGGGCGGCGCTGCTGGCGGCGGTCGGCGCCGGCGCCTTCCCGGAGCTGGCGGCCGCCGCGCGCGCCACCCTAACGAGGGCGCCGGTCGAGCACCCCGCCCCGGGCGCCCACGCGGCGTACGACGAGCCGTATGCGCGCTTCCGGGCGGCGTACCCGGCGGCGGTCATCGGGAAGCGGCAGTAGGGACTCGCGGGGCGAAGATCAGAGGTTCAAGTAGGAGCGAAAGGGTCATTCCGACCGAGCCGCGCAGCGGCGACGGAGGAACCCCCTGACCGGCGGAGGAGTCATCGCCGTTACAAGCGGGGGAATGGCTACGGCTCCTCCGTCGGGACGGGGGTTCCTCCGTCGCCGCTGCGCGGCTCGGTCGGAATGACCCACGCAGTGTATTCTCCCGCACTCACCGTTCTCTAACGACCCACAATGCGCGGATTCGCCCGACGGCTGCTCGGCTCCCAGGAGACCGGGCTCGTGATCGTGGTCACGCTCGTCACCATCATGCTGACCGCGCTCGCCGGCTCGCACCTGGACCGGAACAGCGGCGAGCAGGTCAACAACTTCTGGAACTCGTACACCCTCATCCAGACCGCCACCGACGCCAGCTTCTTCGCGGTCATGGCGATCGGCGCCACGGTGGTCATCATCTCCGGCGGGATCGACCTCTCGGTCGGCTCGATCTACGCGCTCGCCGGGACCACGATGGCGATCGTGCTCCGGAGCACCGGGTCGACGGGGGGCACGGGGAGCGTGCTGCTGGGGCTCGCCGTCTGCCTCGGGGTGGGGCTGCTCTGCGGGCTCCTCAACGGGTCGCTCGTCGTCGGCCTCAAGGTGCACCCGTTCATCATCACGCTCGGGTCGATGTGGGTGCTGCGCGGCATCGCGTTCGTCGCCACCAAGGCCGAGAGCATCCTGGTGCCGCAGTCGCTGACGGCCGTGACGAAGGCGTCGCTCGGGATGGGCGGCGGGCTCTACCCGGTGCCGATGCTGACGATGATCGCCCTCACCATCGTCGGCCAGATCTACCTGACGCGGACCGTGATGGGGCGGCACGTCTTCGCCTTCGGCGGGAACCTCGAGGCGAGCCGCTTCGCCGGGCTGTCGCTCAACCGCATCCAGATCGGCGTCTACACGCTCTCGGGGCTCACGGCGGGGCTCGCGGCCTTCCTGGGCGCGAGCTTCTACGGCTCGGCCTCCTCGGGCGACGCGCAGGGCTACGAGCTCTACGTGATCGCCTCGGCGGTGGTGGGCGGGGCGAGCCTGATCGGCGGGAAGGGGAGCGCGGTGGGGGCGATGCTCGGCGCGGTCCTGATCGTGCTGATCCGCCAGTCCATCCGCACGCTCCACTTCGACCAGAACTACGAGTGGATCGTGATCGGCTGCGCGATCATCATCGCGGTCGTGATCGACCAGTGGAGCACCCGCCTCACCGCCCGCCGTCTGGCGCAAGCCGCCGAAGCCGCCCGCCGCGAGACGCGCACGCCAGCGGCAGCGGCGTGATGGAAAACCGCAACTGCATTTTGACAGGATTGACAGGATGAACAGGACGAGAGCGGATGAGAGCCCCGGGATGCTCTATGTCCCGAGCGGCTTTCATCCGCTTCGATCCCGTTCATCCCGTCAATCCTGTCGAAGCCGTTGTCTTTGCTGTTAAGCTGTTCTGCACCTTCCCAAATCCGGAGAGCGAACGAATGCAGATGCGAGTGCGATGGGGACGACGCGCGGTGCTGCGCGCGATCGGTGCGGCGATTCTCGTCGCCGCGTGCGGCGGCGGCGGCGGCGACAAGAAGGGGACGGACACGGGGGCGGCCGCCGGCGGGCAGGCGAGCGCGGGCGGCGCGGGGGATCAGATCAAGATCGCGGTGATCGGGAAGAGCTCGACCAACCCCGTCTTCCTCGCCGCGCGGACCGGCGCGGAGCAGGCGGCGAAGGACCTCTCGGCGAAGCACAACATCAAGGTCGAGGTGATGTGGCTGACGCCGCCGCAGGAGGACGGCCAGGTCCAGGCGCAGCGCATCCAGCAGGCGGTGAACGACGGCGCCAACGCCGTGCTCATCTCCTGCTCCGACGCCAGCAAGCTCACAGGCGCGATCGACGACGCGGTGAACCGCGGCGTGGTCGTCATGACCTTCGACAGCGACGCGCCGCAGTCCAAGCGCTTCGCCTTCTACGGCGTGGACGACATGCAGACCGGCCAGGCCACGATGGCCGAGCTGGCGAAGGCGATGGGCGGCAAGGGGAAGGTCGCCATCCTCGCCGGGAACCAGAACGCGCCCAACCTCCAGAAGCGCGTGCAGGGGGTGAAGGCGGAGGCGGCGAAGTACCCCGGGATCTCCGTCGCCGGGACCTTCAACCACATCGAGACCCCGCAGGACGCGGCGGGCGAGGTCGTGCGCGTGAACAACGCCTACCCGGACATCGCCGGGTGGGCGATGATCGGCGGGTGGCCGCTGTTCACGCAGACGCTGCTCACCGACATCAACCCCGCCAGGATGAAGATCGTGGCGGTGGACGCGCTCCCGGCCGAGCTGGCGTACGTGGAGAAGGGGATCGCGCCGGTGCTCCTCGCGCAGCCGGTCTACAAGTGGGGCTACGTGGGCGTCGAGACGATCGTCGACAAGGTGCACTTCAAGAAGGACCCGCCGCAGCCGGTCATCCCGATGGAGCTCGTCCGCGTCACCAAGGACAACCTCGGCGCGTGGGCCCGCCAGCTGAAGGAGTGGGGCTTCACCGACGTGCCGCAGAAGTACCTGGATCTGAAGACCTGATGAAAGACGAGGGACGCGGGATGGGGGATGCGGGACGGAGCCGTCCGAGCGCCCTGCATCCCGCGTCCCGCATCCCGCGTCCCTCGTCCCTCGTCGCCCAATGACCGACCCCGCCGTCCGCTACGACCAGATCACCAAGCGATTCCCCGGCGTCCAGGCGCTGACCGACGTCACGCTGGAGGTCGCGGCCGGCTCCTGCCACGCGCTGTGCGGGGAGAACGGCGCCGGGAAGAGCACGCTGGGGAAGATCCTGGCCGGGATCTACGCGCCTGACGGCGGGCGGCTGTTCGTGCACGGGAAGGAGGTCCACTTCGCCAGCCCCCGCGACGCCCTCGCCGCGGGGGTGGGGATGGTGCACCAGGAGCTGGCGTTCTGCGACAACCTCTCGGTGGCCGAGAACCTCTGCCTGGGCGCGATGCCGGCGCAGCGGGGGATGGTGGACTTCGACGAGATGGCCCGGCGCGCCGAGGCGATGCTGGCCGAGATCGGCACCACCCTCGACGTTAGGCGCGCGGTCGGCGCGCTGACCATCGGCCAGCAGCAGATGGTGCAGATCGCGGCGGCGGTGGGGGGCGGGGCGCGGATCATCGTGTTCGACGAGCCGACGAGCAGCCTCAGTCAGGGGGAGGCGGACCGCCTCTACGTGCTGATCGACCGGCTGAAGGCGCGCGGCGTGACCTGCATCTACGTGTCGCACCGGATGCCCGAGATCTTCCGCCTCTGCGACGCGGTGAGCGTGCTCCGCGACGGGCGCCACGTGGGAACGCGCCCCACGGCCGGGCTCACCGAGGGGGAGCTGGTGCAGATGATGATCGGGCGCTCCCTCGCCGAGTACTTCCCGCAGCACCTGCACGCGGCGCCCGGCGACGAGCTGCTGCGGGTGGAGGGGCTCACCGTCCCGGGGAAGTTCGAGGACGTCTCGTTCGCGCTGCGCGCCGGCGAGGTGGTGGGGCTGGCCGGCCTCGTGGGCGCCGGGCGCTCCGAGGTGGCGGGCGCGATCTTCGGGCTGGAGCCCGAGATGAGCGGGCGGCTGTTCGTGGAGGGGAAGGAGGTCCGCGTCCGCAGCCCTCGTCAGGCGATCGCGCTGCGCATCGGGCTGGTGCCGGAGGACCGCAAGCGGCAGGGGCTCGTGCTCCAGGCGAGCGGGCTGCACAACACGTCGCTGCCGATCCTGCGCTGGCTGTCGCGCTTCTCCTGGCTCCGCCGCGACGAGGAGCGCGCGCTGGCCGAGCGCTACTTCGACCGCCTGCGGGTGCGCACGCCGAGCGTGAACACCGTGGTCGCCGGGCTGTCCGGGGGGAACCAGCAGAAGATCGTGCTGGCGAAGTGGCTGGCCGCGCGCTCGAAGGTGCTCATCCTGGACGAGCCGACGCGCGGGGTGGACGTGGGCGCCAAGGCCGAGATCCACGGGCTGATCGACGAGCTGGCGGCGCAGGGGGCGGCGGTGCTGCTCATCTCGAGCGAGCTCCCCGAGGTGCTCAGCCTCTCGAGCCGCATCCTGGTGCTGCGCGCCGGCCGGATGGTGGGCGAGGTGCCGCGCGGCCGGGCGACGCAGGACCTCCTGCTGCGCATGATGGCGGGCGTGGGGGAGAGCGAGGCGAGCGCGCTGCCGGTCGAGGCCGCTTCGGCATCCTGAAGGGCTGAAGCGCCGTGCCCGCCGTGCCCACCGCGGTTCAGCCCTCGGTAGTGGGTCAGTTTGAGGCAACGGCGACGGCAACAGCGACGGCATTTTGACAGGATGCACAGGATGGTGAACAGGATGAGGGCCGCTCGGGAGGCCACGCGTCCCGAGCGGCCCTCATCCTGTTCACCATCCTGTTCATCCTGTCAAAATGCCGTCGCTGTTGCTGTCGCCGTTGCCTCGAACTGACCCACTACCCAGCCCTCTTCTGTTCAGCGAAAAAACTTTTGCTTGACAGCGCCGACCGTCGCACTCATAGTAGTCACCTTATGACTTGTTGACCTGACGAAGCCTCCCGTCAGCGCCGCCAAGTCTCCCGCCCGTGCGACTCCAGATGTCTGTCCGTTCTCGCGATCGCTGCGCTCGGCCTCGCGATCGCGCCCCTGGTCGTCCCGCTGTACAAATCCAAGCCTCGGAGGGCCTTCCGATGCGACGCCGGCACGTGCTCCTCGTCCTCCTCCCCCTCCTGCTGCTCGCGCTGCCCGCGCTGCCCGCGGCACGCGCCCGGGCGCAGGCCACCGGCCGGATCACCGGCATGGTCACCGCCGAAGGCGGCCGGCCGATCTCGAGCGTCAACATCCTGGTCGTCGGCACCACCATCGGCGCGGTCACGAACGACTCCGGTCGCTTCGTCATTGCCAGCGTGCCCGCCGGCACGCGGCAGCTGCAGGCGCGGCGCCTCGGCTTCGCCGCGAGCACGCAGACCGTGACCATCGCCGACGGCGCGACGGCGACCGCCGACTTCCAGCTCCAGGCGACCGCCGTGCAGCTCGCGGGCGTCGTCACCGTCGGCTACGGCACGCAGGACCGCCGCACCCTCGCCGGCGCGGTCTCCAGCATCAAGAGTGAGGACCTCACCCAGGTCCTGTCCGCCAACCCCGTCGACGCCATCAAGGGCCGGCTTCCGGGCGTGGACGTCACGACCACGAGCGGCGAGCCCGGCGCGGCGGCGAACATCCGCATCCGCGGCACGCGCTCGATCACGGCGAGCAGCGCCCCGCTCTTCGTCGTGGACGGCGTGCCGCTCACCGGCGACCTCCGCGACTTCGACCCGAGCACCATCGAGTCCATCGAGGTGCTGAAGGACGCCGCCGCCGCCGCCACGTACGGCAGCCGCGGCGCCAACGGCGTGCTCCTCGTCACGACGAAGAAGGGCCGCGCGGGCCCGACGCAGGTCAGCTACGCCGGCTCCGCCGGCGGGTCGTCCATCCTGAACAAGGTGGACATGATGAACGCCCAGGAGTTCGCCAACTTCCGACGCGAGGCGTACCGCGCGGCGGGCAACGCCGCGTGCGCGAACTACCTGACCGACCCGGCCCCCTGCGACGCCGTCGCACTCGACGCCACGATGCGCGCCAACCTCGCCGCGGGCGTCGACACCGACTGGCAGGAGGCGCTCCTCCGCACTGGCGCGATGCAGGACCACCACCTCGCGGTCGCCGGCGGCACCGAGAACACGCGCTTCCGCGCCTCGGCCGGCTACCTCGACCAGAAGGGCATTGCCATCACGCAGGCGTACAACGCCAAGACGGCCACCCTCAGCCTGACGCACACGCCCGGCCGCCTGAACCTGCAGGCGAGCGCGCAGGTCGGGCAGACGCTGCGCACGGCCGGTCGCGGCGGCGGCATCTGGGACGAGGCGCTCTTCAACGCCCCGCTCGGCCGCGTCCGCGACGACGCCGGCAACCTCGTCTTCCTGCCGACCGAGGACGGGCTCCGCGTGAACCCCGTCTCCGACGCGCTCGACAACAAGCGCGAGCTCGAGCGCATCAACATCCTCGGCGCGATCAACGCCTCGTACCGGCTGTTCGAGGGGCTGCGCGCCGTCGTCAACTTCGGCCCACAGTACTCGGAGGTCTCCGACGGCTGGTTCGTCGGGACGCAGACGCGCGAGCTGCGCGGCGCCGGCCAGCCGTTCGCGGGCCTCGACAACACGTCGCGGCGCAGCTACACGCTGAGCAACTACCTCGAGCTCGATCGCACTCTCGGCCAGGATCACCGGCTGCAGGGCACGCTGCTCTACGAGATCGCCCAGACCCGGCAGGTCTACGACAGCTCCGCGTCGCGCAACCTCCCCTACCCGCACCAGCTCTGGTACAACCTCGGCAGCGGCACGGGCTACACGGTCCGCTCGCAGTTCGAGGAGTCGGCGCTCCAGTCGTACATGGCCCGCGCCAACTACACGCTTCGCGACCGCTACACTTTCACGCTCCTCGGCCGCGTGGACGGCTCGAGCGTGCTGGCCGAGGGCAACAAGTACGCCTTCTTCCCCGCGGGGGCCGTCGCCTGGCAGATCGGCGACGAGCCGTTCATGTCGCGCGTGCCGGCGATCACCGACCTGAAGCTGCGCGTCAGCGCCGGCCGCACCGGGACGAGCGCCATCGGCCCGTACCAGACGCAGGGCACGCTCAACCAGGTCTGGTACACCTTCGGCTCGCAGATCCCGACTGCGCTCGGCTACCAGCCCGGCGCGATCCCGAACCCCGACCTGCAGTGGGAGACGACCGACAAGTACAACCTCGGTCTCGACTTCGGCCTGTTCTCCCAGCGCGTGAGCGGCGCGATCGACCTCTATCGGGAGGACACGGACAACCTGCTCCTGTCGCGGGCGCTCCCCTACACCACCGGCTTCGCGAGCGTCCTGCAGAACGTCGGCGCCACGCAGAACCGCGGCTTCGAGCTCGCGCTCTCGACGACGAACCTGACCGGCTGGCACGGGCTCGAGTGGACGTCGGACTTCGCCTTCTCGACCAACCGCAACAAGATCGTGCGCCTCGCCGGCGGCCTGACGGCCGACGTCGGCAACTCGCGCTTCGTGGGGCAGCCGATCAGCGTCAACTACGACTACAAGTTCATCGGGATCTGGCAGCTCGCCGACTCGACCGAGGCGAAGGGGATGGGCTTCAAGCCCGGCGACATCCGCGTCGCCGACCTGAACGGCGACGGCAAGATCAACGGCGACGACCGCACGTTCATCGGCAACCACTACAACTTCCCGAAGTGGCAGGGGAGCCTGAACAACCGGTTCCGCCTGCGCGGCTTCGACCTCTCGGTGCTGACGACCGCGCGCTGGGGCTACACGATCAACAGCCCCTTCATCTCGGCGTACACGAACCTGATCGGCCGCTTCAACAACCGGGACGTCAACTACTGGACGCCCGAGAACCCGAGCAACGAGTACCCGCGGCCCAGCACCCTCGGCATCGGGAACTACGGCGCCTCGCTCGCGCTCCGCGAGGGCTCGCACGTTCGCATCCGCGACATCACGCTCGGCTACGAGCTGCCGTCGTCGCTGCTCCGCACGGTCGGCGGCGCCGGCCGCGCCCGGCTCTACGCGAGGGCCCAGGACCCGTTCCTGTTCACGAAGTTCGTGGGCTGGGACCCGGAGTCCGGCTTCAGCACCGGCAACCCGAACAGCACCGCGTCGCAGATCGACGTCGGCGGACCGACGTACCGCTCGTTCTTCTTCGGCATCGACACGAACTTCTGACCCACGGCGCACCGGAACCGAGACACACGATGAGACAGCGACTCGCAGTCCTGGGCCTCGCCACCGTCGTCGCGCTGGCGGGTTGCATAGATCTGACGGAGGAAGTGGTCACCGGCGTGACCGGCGCCTACTTCGCGACGCCCGCCGGCGCCGACGCGGCCGTCACCGGCGCGTACAACCGGCTCCGCAACTTCTACGGGCAGGAGCGGGAAGTCGCGATGACGATGCTCGGCACCGACAGCTGGGAGAAGGGCGGCGAGCTCGGGGCCGACTCGTACTGGAACGACTACACGTCGCAGCTCTCGCCGAGCGCGGGCGGCAACAACCACCTGCTCAACTGGTGGCAGAACTCGTATCAGGCGATCGACGCCGCCAACACGGCGATCTTCTTCATCGAGGGGTCGAGCCAGATCCCGGAGGCCACGAAGAACATCCGCCTCGGCGAGGCGCGCTTCCTCCGGGCCCTGTACTACTTCAACCTGGTGCGCACCTACGGGGACGTGCACCTGCTGCTCGTGCCGACGACGGGCGTGGCGATCCAGGCGAGTCGCACCCCGGCGGCGCAGATCTACAGCGAGGTGATCGTCCCGGACCTCACGTTCGCGATCGCCAACCTGCCGGCCACGCAGCCCCAGTTCGGGCGCGCCACGAAGGGCGCCGCGCAGATGCTGCTCGCGGAGGCCTACCTGACGCGCGCCGCCACCGGGGACTTCGCCCTCGCCCGCGACCTGACGACGGCGGTCATCGGCAACACCCAGTACCGCCTGAAGCCGGACTACCGCTCGCTCTTCTGCGGCCCGGAGCGCGTGCGCGCGGCGTGCGACTTCGTGCCGGCGAACGAGACCGACCCGGAATTCATCTTCAGCGTCCAGTTCACGGGCGACGAGTCGGCCGACCAGTTCGGGAACAGCCTGCACCTGTACTACACGATGGCGTACGACCTGGGCGGCGTCGCCGTCCCGACGCTCGCGCGCACGGTGGAGTACGGCCGGCCCTTCCGCCGGCTGCGCCCGACGCTGCATCTGCTGCGCATCTACAACCGCGCCGACGACAGCCGCTACGACGCGACGTTCCAGACGCTGTGGCAGCAGCCGAACGGCGACACGGCGATCTACTTCCCGGGCACGCCGGTGGCGGACAAGACGGGGCAGGGGAAGAAGTATGGGGAGAGCGAGTACACGGCCGTGCTCTTCCCGACGGTGAAGAAGTGGCTGGACCAGACGCGCGCGAACCCCGCGACGTTCGCCGGCAAGCGCGACCGCCATCTCTGGCGCCTGGCGGACGCGTACCTGCTGCGGGCGGAGGCGAACATCCGGAGCGGCGACGTCGCGGCGGCGATCCCGGACTTCAACATGCTGCGGCGGCGCGCCGCGAAGCCCGGCCACGAGGCGGCGAACGAGCTGTCGACGGCCGAGCTCGCGCAGCTGAACGCCAGCCCGATCGACTTCCTGCTCGACGAGCGCGAGCGCGAGCTGGCGGCCGAGGAGTTCCGGTGGTGGACGCTGACGCGGCTGGGCAAGCTCGTGGACCGCGTGCAGAAGTTCAACCCGGGCGGCGGCGCGAACATCAAGCCGTTCCACGTCCTGCGGCCGATCCCGCAGACGCAGATCGATCGCACGGAGGGCGGCATCGAGTCCTTCCCGCAGAACCCGGGGTACTGAGCGACGTGGGCTCTGTGACCATGAGGGAGCGGCCTTGAACGTCGCCGGGACGCATCGACGAGCGTCTGCGTTCCTCTGCGTCGCCGCCGCGCTCGCCGCCGCGCTCGTCGCCGGCGGCGCGCGGGCCGGCGGGGCGCAGGCCGCCCCGGGCGGCATCCCGCAGCTGCGCAAGCAGGGGACGGCGACGCAGCTCGTCGTCGGCGGCGAGCCGTTCCTGATCCGCGGCGGCGAGCTGGGGAACTCGACGGCGTCCAGCCCTGACGACATGCGCGCCGCGTGGCCGAGGCTCGAGGCGCTGCGGCTCAACACCGTCGTGGCGCCGGTCTACTGGGAGCTCGTGGAGCCGGAGGAGGGCCGCTTCGACTTCCGCATGGTGGACAGCCTCGTCGCCGACGCACGCCGGCACGACATGCGGGTCGTGCTCCTCTGGTTCGGCAGCTGGAAGAACAGCATGTCGTCGTACGTGCCGGCGTGGGTGAAGACGAACCAGGCGAAGTACCCGCGCACCGAGGCGACGAAGGGGCAGGGGCAGGAGATCCTCTCGCCGTTCAGCGACGCGAACGCCGCCGCCGACGCGCGCGCCTTCGCCGCGCTCATGCGCCACCTGCGCGCGGTGGACGGCACGCGGCACACGGTGCTGATGGTGCAGGTCGAGAACGAGATCGGCATGATCCCGGAGGCGCGCGACCACAGCGGCGCGGCCGACTCGCTCTTCGCGCGGCCGGTGCCGAACGCGCTCTTCTCGTACCTCGCCGCGCATTACGACTCGCTGGCCCCCGAGATGCGGGCGAAGTTCCCGACCGTGGGCGACTCGCGGGCGCCACTGTCCTGGGAAAAGCTCTTCGGCGCCGACGTGCACACCGACGAGCTGTTCATGGCCTGGCACTTCGCGCGATACACCGAGCGCGTGGCCGCCGCCGGCAAGGCCGAGTACCCGCTGCCGATGTACGCGAACGCGGCGCTCATCCGCCCCGGCTACCTCCCCGGCCGCTACGTGAGCGCCGGGCCGCTGCCGCACCTCATCGACGTCTGGCGCGCCGCGGCGCCGTCGCTCGACTTCATCTCGCCCGACATCTACTTCCCGAACGTGGCCGAGTGGGCGGCGAAGTACGCGCGGTCGGGGAACCCCCTGTTCATCCCCGAGGCGCGCCTGACGCCGCAGGCCGGCGTGGACGCGCTGTACGCGTTCGGCCGGCACGACGCCATCGGCTATAGCCCGTTCGCGATCGAGGGGGCGAACCCGGAGCAGGGCGGGGGCGCCGCGCTGGAGCGCTCGTACGCGCTGCTGGCGCAGCTCGCGCCGCTCATCGCGCGGCACCAGGGCCGGGGGAGCATGACCGGCGTCATGCCGCCGGTCGCGTTCGACGGCACGGTGGACGACGCCCCGCAGCGGGTGGCGCTCCAGGGCGCGGGCTACACCCTCACGGTGTCGTTCGCCAACCCGCCGGGGCCGCCCACGACCGCGCCGCCCGGCACGCCGGCGGGGCAGGAGGGCCCGGTGAGCTTCTCGCCGGGGATGCCGGGGGCGACGCTGCCCGCCGCGCCCGCCGCCGCGCCGCGTCCCTCGTCCCCGCGCGGCGGGATCATCATCGCGCTCGCGCCCGACGAGTTCCTCATCGCCGGCACCGGCCTCGTGGTGACGTTCACGCCGAACGGGCCCGGCGATCCGCTCGCCGGCATCCTGAGCAGCCACGAGGGCCGGTTCGTGGACGGGCGCTGGGTCACGGAGCGCCGGATGAACGGCGACCAGACGCACCAGGGCCGCCACGTCAGCCTCGGCCCCGGCGAGTACAGCATGCAGCGCGTCCGACTCTATCGCTATCGCTAGACACCCTGTAACGCCTCACACGTCATCCCCGCTTTCGCGAGGATGACAACCAAACGATGAACATCACTACCGACTCCGCGACCGCCACCGCCACCGCCACGCCGCCGTACCGCGACCCCTCGCTCCCCGCCGAGGCGCGCGCCGCCGACCTCCTGTCGCGCATGACGCTCGAGGAGAAGGCGGCGCAGATGGTGGGCATCTGGCAGAAGAAGGCCGAGATGCTGGTGGACGCCGAGGGGAACTTCGACCCCGGGAAGGCGCGCGCGGCGTTCAAGGACGGGCACGGGCTCGGCCAGGTCGGCCGGCTGAGCGACGCCGGCGGCAGCCCCGCCGAGCCGTGGCGCGGCAAGGACGCCCGCGGCCAGGCGGAGCTCGCCAACGCGGTCCAGAAGTTCTTCGCCGAGGAGACCCGCCTCGGCATCCCGGTGATCATCCACGAGGAGTGCCTGCACGGCCAGGCGGCGGTCGGCGGCACGAGCTTCCCGCAGCCGATCGGCCTCGGCGCCACGTTCAACCCAGAGCTGGTCGAGGCGCTCTACGCCATGACCGCCGAGGAGACGCGCACGCGCGGCGCCCACCAGGCGCTGACGCCGGTGGTGGACGTCGCGCGCGACCCGCGCTGGGGGCGGGTCGAGGAGACCTTCGGCGAGGACCCGTACCTGGTCTCGCGGTTAGGCATCGCCGCGGTGCGCGGCTTCCAGGGCGATGCCAGCGAGGCGACCCTCCGCGGGAAGACACGGCTGCTCGCCACGCTCAAGCACTTCGTCGCCCACGGGCAGCCGGAGTCCGGGCAGAACTGCGCGCCGGTGAACGTCTCGATGCGCGAGCTGCGCGAGGTGTTCCTGCCGCCGTTCAAGGCGGCGGTGCAGGAGGCGGGCGCGGCCAGCGTCATGGCCTCGTACAACGAGGTGGACGGCGTGCCCTCGCACGCCAACCGCTGGCTGCTGCGCGACGTGCTGCGCAAGGAGTGGGGGTTCGAGGGCTTCATCGTCTCGGACTACTACGCGATCTGGGAGCTGAGCTACCGCCCGGACACCCACGGCCACTTCGTCGCCGCCGACAAGAAGGAGGCGTGCGCACTGGCCGTGCGCGCCGGCGTCAACATCGAGCTGCCGGAGCCGGACTGCTACCAGCACCTGGTGGAGCTGGTGCGCGAGGGGGCGCTCCGGGAGTCCGACCTCGACGACCTGGTCGCGCCGATGCTCCTCTGGAAGTTCAAGCTCGGGCTGTTCGACGACCCGTACGTCGACCCGGCGCGCGCCGAGCAGGTGGTCGGCTCCGACGCCAACCGGAAGCTGGCCCTGCAGGCGGCGCACGAGACGGTCACCCTGCTCAAGAACGACGGCAACGTCCTCCCGCTCGACCTGAAGTCCCTCGGCACGATCGCGGTGATCGGGCCTAACGCCAACCGCGGGCTGCTGGGCGGCTACAGCGGCGTGCCGAAGCACAACGTCACGGTGCTGGACGGCATCCGGGCGCGGGTCGACGGGCGCGCCAAGGTGCTCTACGCCGAGGGGTGCAAGATCACTCTCGGCGGCTCGTGGAACGAGGACCTGGTGGTGCCGAGCGACCCGGACGAGGACCGCCGGCAGATCGCCGAGGCGGTGCAGGTCGCCAAGCAGGCGGACGTGATCGTGCTCGCCGTCGGCGGCAACGAGCAGACGTCGCGCGAGGCGTGGTCGCTCCAGCACATGGGCGACCGCACGAGCCTGGACCTGGTGGGGCGGCAGGACGAGCTGGTGCGGGCGATGCTGGCGACCGGCAAGCCGGTCGTCGCCCTGCTGTTCAACGGCCGGCCGCTCTCGGCCACCACGCTCTGCCAGAACGCGCCGGCGGTGGTCGAGTGCTGGTACCTGGGGCAGGAGAGCGGGCACGCGGTGGCCGACGTGCTGTTCGGCGACGTGAACCCCGGCGGCAAGCTGCCGATCACGATCCCGCGCTCGGTCGGCCACATCCCGGCGTTCTACAACCACAAGCCCTCGGCGCGCCGCGGCTACCTGTTCGACGACGTGTCGCCGCTCTACGCCTTCGGCTACGGGCTGAGCTACACGACCTTCGAGCTGACGAACGCCCGCCTGGCCGACGCGACGATCCGCCGCGACGGGTCGACGCGGGTGAGCGTCGACGTCGCCAACAGCGGCGACCGTGAGGGGACCGAGGTCGTGCAGATGTACGTGCGCGACCGCGTGAGCTCGGTGACGCGCCCGGTGAAGGAGCTCAAGGGCTTCAGGAAGGTCCGCCTCTCCCCGGGCCAGCGCATGACGGTGGAGCTGGAGATCACCCCCGCCTCGCTCGCCTTCCACGACATCGACATGCACTACGTGGTGGAGCCGGGCGAGTTCTCGATCATGGTCGGCACGTCGTCGCGCGACGCCGACCTCACGACGCTGACGCTGACGGTGGAGCCATGACCGCTCCCTCGACGACCGCCGCGCCGGTGCGCGGTCCGGCCGCCGCGCCGGCGACGCGCGGCGACGTGAAGCTCTCCTTCGTCGAGAAGGCGGGGTACAGCCTCGGGGACGCCGCGGCGAACTTCGTCTTCATGACGATGATCCTCTTCCAGCTGAACTTCTACACCGACACGCTGGGGATCACCGCCGCGGCCGCGGGCACGATGCTGCTCGTCGGACGCCTCTGGGACGCGTTCTTCGACCCGATGATGGGCGTCCTGGCGGACCGCACGAACACGCGCTGGGGGAAGTTCCGCCCGTGGGTGCTCTGGACCGCCCTGCCGTGGGGCGTCGCGATGGTGCTCGCGTACACCGTGCCCGGCTTCGGGACCGCGGGCAAGCTGGTCTGGGCGGCGCTGACGAACATCCTGCTGATGACGCTCTACTCCGCCAACAACACGCCCTACTCGGCGATGAGCGGCGTCATGACGGGGGACGGCGCCGAGCGCACCAGGCTGTCGTCGTACCGCTTCGTCGCGGCGATGCTGGCGCAGCTCGTCGTCGGCGGCTTCACGCTGCCGCTGGTGGCCAAGCTCGGGCAGGGGGACAACGCCCGCGGCTGGCAGCTGACGATGGGACTGTGGGCCGTCGTCTGCATCGTGTGCTTCGTCATCACCTTCGCGACGACGCGGGAGCGGATCCAGCCGCCGCCGGGGCAGCACGCCTCGGGCAAGGGCGACTTCGCGAGCCTGCTCAAGAACGCGCCGTGGGTCGCGATGTTCGTGCTCACGCTCGCCCACTTCATCTTCGTGGCGATGCGCGGCGGCACGATGTTCTACTACTTCGACTACTACGTGGACAGGGAGGCGCTGTTCGGCTTCCTCCAGGGGCTGGGGCTGGCGACCGCGCCCGGGGCGCCGGAGCCGACCGGGCTGCTGAAGACGTTCGGCCTGATCGTGAACGCCGACCGGAGCAACATCGGCTCCGTCGGCTTCAGCCTCTTCAACATCTGGAGCCAGTTCATCACGGTGGTCGGCGTCGCGTGCTCGGCGGCGCTCGCGATCCGATTCGGCAAGCGCGCGGTCGCGCTGGTCGGCTTCGCGCTGGCCACCGTCTTGGGGGCGGCGTTCATCCTGCTGCCGAGCGACTCGATCGGCGCGACCTACCTGCTGGAGGCCGTGCGCGCGCTGAGCTACGCCCCGACCATCCCGCTCATCTGGGCGATGTTCGCCGACGTCGCCGACTACGCGGAGTGGAAGACCGGGCGCCGGATCACCGGCGTCGTCTTCGCCACGATCCTGTTCGGCTTGAAGTTGGGGCTCAGCCTCGGCGGCGCGATCGCGGGCTGGCTGCTCGGCGCCTACGGCTACCAGGCGAACGCGGCGCAGACGGCGCGATCGCTCCTCGGCATTCGCCTGACGGTCAGCGTCTACCCGGCGGTCTTCCTCGGCATCGTCGTCGTCTGCCTCATCTTCTACAGGATCACGCGCGCGCTCAACGTCCAGATCCAGGACGAGCTGGCCGAGCGCCGCGCGAAGTACGCTCCCTCCGCTTCCCCGGTGACGCCATGAGACGGAATCTGACCCTCGCCCTCGCCGTCGCGGTGGCGGCATGCGCGCCGCCGCGTCAGGCAGCCACGCCTGCCGCGTCAGGCGCGAGCCCGGCGGAGCCGGCGCTCAAGGACGTCTTCAGGAACGACTTCATGGTGGGGGCCGCGCTCAACCCGGCGCAGTTCGGGGAGCAGGACGCGGTGGGGGTGGCGCTCATCCGGCGGCACTTCAATACGATCACGCCGGAGAACGTGCTCAAGTGGGAGAACGTGCACCCGCGCCCCGGGGAGTACGACTTCGGCCCGTCGGACCGCTACGTCGAGTTCGGCGTGCGGAACGGCATGTTCGTCGTCGGCCACACGCTGGTCTGGCACAGCCAGGTCCCGCGGTGGGTCTTCCAGGACGCGGGGAACCCTGTGAGCCGCGACACGTTGCTCGGCCGCATGCGCGACCATATTCACGCCGTGGTCGGACGCTACAAGGGGCGGATCAAGGGGTGGGACGTCGTCAACGAGGCGCTGGAGGAGGACGGCACGCTCCGGCGCTCGCCCTGGCGCAACATCATCGGCGACGACTACATCGTGAAGGCATTCCAGTTCGCGCACGAGGCGGACCCGGACGCGGAGCTATACTACAACGACTACTCCCTCGAGAACCCGGCGAAGCGCGACGGTGCGGTGGCGCTCGTCCGGCGGCTCCAGGCGGCGGGGGTGCGCGTGGCGGCGATCGGGACGCAGGAGCACAACAAGCTGGACTGGCCCTCGGTGGCGCTCGTGGACTCCATGCTCTCGGCGTTCGCGGCGACCGGCGTGCGCGTGGCGGTGACGGAGCTCGACGTGGACGTGCTGCCGCGGCCGACGCGCAACACCGGCGCCGACGTGTCGATGCGCGCCGAGGCGCGCGCGGAGCTGAATCCGTACGCCGCCGCCCTGCCGGACTCGGTGCAGCGGGCCCACGCGGCGCGCTACGGGGAGCTGTTCCGCGTGTACCTGAGGCACCGCGACGTGATCGACCGGATCACGTTCTGGGGCGTGCGCGACGGCGACTCCTGGCTGAACGACTGGCCGGTGCGCGGCCGCACGAACCACCCGCTGGTGTTCGACCGCGCGGGGCGTCCGAAGCCGGCGTTCGACGCGGTGGTGCGGGAAGGGCAGCAGGCGCCCCCGCCGTCGGCGCCGCGAGAGGTCATTCGGCCGGCGTAGCGGCAGGCGGCCGGCGCTGCCGGCGCTGCCGGCGCTGCCGGCCGGGTTCGGAGTACCGGGCAGATCGTGAATCCTCGGCGCGAGCGGCGCCCCCCGCCGCCGCGCCGGTGCGCAGCAATACATCAGTGCGAACCGGAGGAGCTTTTCATGGGTGGTCGTACGATACGGGACGCGGTCATCCGGCCGCTCTCCAAGGAGACGCTGGCGGACCGGCTCGCGAGACAGATCCGCGGACTGATCCAGCGCGGCGAGTACAAGCAGGGCGACCGCCTGCCGACGATCATGGAGATGGCCCGGCAGTTCGGTGTCGGGCATCCGACGATCCGCGAGGCGCTGAAGACGCTGGAGACGATGCGGGTCGTGGAGATCCGGCACGGCTCGGGGGTCTACGTGACCCGCAGCGAGGACGTGCTGGTGCTGGCCAGCCGGGACTACGCCGGCACGGTCACCAAGGAGCTGCTGCTCGACCTCATCCAGACCCGCCTCCTGCTCGAGGTGCACTCGGTCTCCTGCGCGGTGGTGAACGCCACCAACGAGCATCTGCGCGAGATGCGGCGTCTGCTCGGGAGCGCCACCCAGAACCTCGGCAACGACGACGTGCTCCAGGCGGTGAACACGGCGTTCCACCGCCAGATCGCCGCCGCGTCAGGCAACACCGTGCTGGCGCAGATGCTGGACGTGCTCCACGACCTGTTCGTCGAGGAGCAGGGGCTGATCCTGCGGATCTTCGGCTCGCGCGAGCGGGACCACGAGGAGCACCTGGCGATCCTGGAGTCGATCGAGCTGCGCGACGAGGCGCTGGCGGTCGAGCGGATGCGGACCCACCTCGAGGGGATCCGCGACGCGGTGCAGCGCTGGGACCCGGTCGACCACCCGGTCAACTGAGCGCCGGCGTCTCGGCCGTTCGCCATTCGCGAGGTCGATGAGCCTGCCCCTCTCGCGCCGGGAGTTCCTGGGCTACGGCGCCGCCGCCGCTGCCGCCGCGCTCGGGTGCGCGCGCCGAACGAGCATCGCGCCGGCACGCGGCCCGTTCGAGCCGACGTGGGAGTCGCTCGCCGGCTACACCGCGCCCGACTGGTTCCGCGACGCCAAGCTCGGACTCTGGGCGCACTGGGGGCCGCAGTGCCAGCCGGAGCTCGGCGACTGGTACGGGCGGCACATGTACATCCAGGGGCACTACCAGTACGACCACCACCTGAAGGCGTACGGCCACCCGACGCGCTCGGGCTTCATGGAGGTGATCGGCCGCTGGAAGGCCGAGCGCTGGGACCCGGACGCGATCGTCGCGCTCTACCAGCGCGCGGGGGCGCGGTACTTCGTGGCGATGGCCAACCACCACGACAACCTCGACCTCTACGACTCGGCGCACCACGCCTGGAACAGCGTGCGCGTGGGTCCGAAGCGGGACGTCGTCGGCGGGTGGGCGCGGGCGGCGCGGGCGCGCGGGCTGCGCTTCGGCGTCAGCAACCACTCGGCGCACGCGTGGCACTGGTACCAGACCGCGTACGGCTACGACCCCGAGGGGCCGCTGGCCGGCGTGCGCTACGACGCCGCGCGCCTGACGAGGGCCGACGGCGCGGGCGCGTGGTGGGAGGGGCTCGACCCGCGGGAGCTCTACACCGGCCCGCACATGGTGATGCCGGACGGCATCACGACCGCGGCGGCGGCGCGGGCGTGGCACGACGCGAACGACGCGCAGTGGCTGGAGACGCCGCCGCCGAACGACCCGGAGTACGCGCGGCGCTGGCTGCTCCGCTGCCAGGACCTGCTCGCCAAGTACCGCCCGGACTTCCTCTACTTCGACGACTACGAGCTCCCGCTCGGCCGGGCGGGGCTCGACGCGACGGCGTGGTACTACAACGAGAGCATGCGCTGGCACGGCGGCGCGCTGGAGGCCGTGGTGACCGCGAAGCGGCTCGCCCCGGCGCACGCCACGGCGGTGGTGGAGACCGTCGAGCGCGGCTTCGGCGACGCGCTGCGCCCGCTCCCGTGGCAGACCGACACCTGCCTGGGCAACTGGCACTACGACCGCTCGCTGTTCGAGCGCCACGGCTACAAGAGCGCGCAGAGCGTGATCGCGCGCCTCTGCGACACGGTGAGCAAGAATGGCAACCTCCTGCTCAGCGTCCCCGTGCGCGGCGACGGCACGGTCGACGAGGACGAGCTGCGGATCCTCGACGACATGGCGGCGTGGATGGCGACCAACGGCGCGGCGATCTACGGCACGCGCCCGTGGACGGCCTACGGCGAGGGGCCGACGCAGGTCGGCGGCGGGATGTTCAACGAGTCGCAGACGTCCGCGTTCACGGCGCAGGACGTCCGGTTCACGACCAGGGGCGACACGCTGTACGCCCTGGTGCTCGGCTGGCCCGGCGACCGCCGCGTCACCATCCGGTCGCTCGCCTCGGGCTCGCCGCTCGCGCCCGGAGAGGTGGGCCGCGTCAGGCTCCTCGGCGGCGGCCCGCTCGAGCACGCGCGCGATGCCGCCGGACTCACCGTCACGCTCCCGGCCACTCGGCCGGCGGGGGCGGTCGCCGTCTACGCCCTGGAGATCGCGGGGCGGGGAATTGCTCGTTAGGGTACACGGATGAACGCGGACACGGCACGGATGAACACAGACGCATCCCGGCGGCGGCAAAGCTTCCCCTGGCTGCCCGAGAGGGGCCTTGAATGGCGCGGGGAGCGCTCCGTGTGCATCCGTGTCCGGCCGTTGCACGCCGCCCGCCTCGTCGCGATGCTGCTCCTCGGCGCCGGCTGCGCGCGGGCAAAGACCGGCGGCGAGCCGGCGGCGGCGGCGGCGGCGAGGGGAGAGTGGGTGGGGACGTGGGCGGCCGCGCAGCAGCTCACGGAGCCCAGGAACCTGCCGCCCGAGCCGGGGCTCGCCGGCAGCACGCTGCGCCAGGTGGTGCACGTCTCGATCGGCGGGACGCGCCTGCGCGTGCGGTTCTCCAACGCCTTCGGCGACGCGCCCGTGGCCATCACCTCGGCCCACCTCGCGCGGTCGGTCGGCGGCGACACGATCGAGTCGGCGAGCGAGCGGGCGCTGGCCTTCGGCGGGAAGTCGTCCGTGACGATCCCCCCGCGCGGGACGGTCGTCTCGGACCCGCTCGACTACGGGCTGGCCCCGCTCGCCAACGTCGCGGTCACCGTCCGGTTCGCGGAGACGGCCAGGGACGTCACCGGGCACCCCGGCTCGCGCACCACCTCCTACCTCCAGCCGGGCGACCTCGTGTCGGCGCCGGCGATGCCTGACGCGGCCAGGACCGACCACTGGTACGTCCTCGCCGGAATCGATGTGGAGGCGGGGGTCGCCAGCGCGGCGGTCGTCGCGTTAGGTAACTCGATCACCGACGGCCGGGGCTCGGGGACGAACCGGCAGAACCGCTGGCCGGACAACCTGGCGCGCCGGCTGCAGGCCGACCCGCGCACCGCCCGCGTCGCGGTGCTCAACGCCGGGATCGGCGGCAACTGCGTCCTCCGCGACTGCCTGGGCCCGGCGGCGCTCGCGCGGCTGGAGCGCGACGTGCTCGACCAGGGCGGCGCGCGGTGGCTGATCGTGCTCGAGGGCGTCAACGACATCGGCGGCGCGCAGGGGGCCGACTCGTCGGCGGTGGTGGCGCGCGGGCTGATCGCCGCGTACCAGCAGATCATCGCGCGGGCGCACTCGCGCGGGATCCGCGCGTACGGCGCGACGATCCTCCCCTTCGGCGGCTCGTTCTACGCCAGCCCGGAGCACGAGGCAGCGCGCCAGACCGTCAAC
>DATFPD010000315.1:0-6650 GCA_035265005.1 Gemmatimonadaceae bacterium
CGCCAGACGCGACAGCGCCGCCGCGCCGATCACGCCGAGGGTAATGCCGAGCGACGCCAGCGCCCCCGCGTGCCGCAGCACCAGCCAGCGGATCGATTCCGGGCGCGCGCCGAGCGCGATCCGGATCCCCAGCTCGCGCAGCCGCTGCGTCACCGCGTAGCTGATGACGCCGTACGTGCCGACGAGCGCGAGCACGAGTGCGATCGCCGCGAACGCGCCGACGAGCACCAGTGGGTAGCGGCGCAGGAACACCGACTGCGACTGCCCCACCAGCTCGTCCATCGTGTAGACCTGGAACGTCGCGACCGACGGGTCGAGGTCGCGGAGCGCGGCACGGATCGGCACCGCGAGCGCGTGCGGGTCGGTCCCGCGCTCGGCACGCACCGCGAGCCGCATCGCCAGGTCCATCGCCTGGAGGATCGAGAAGTACATCGTCGGCGGGATCTCGTCCTCCAGCTTCCCGATCGTCACGTCCCCCACCACGCCGACGACCGTCATCGGCCGCCCGCCGACCGTGATCTCGCGGCCCACCGGGTCGCGGTCGCCGAACCCCTCGCGGGCCAGCGCGCGGTTGATCACCACCACGCCCCCCGCGGCGCTGTCCTCGGTCGCCGTGAACGTGCGCCCGCCGAGCAGCGGGATGCCGAGCGTCTCGAAGTAGCGCGGGCTCACGACCCGGTAGCTCGCCGAGGGCTCCTGGCCCGGCGTCGGCGGCGGGGCGCCGGGGACCGAGTAGCTGGTGCTGTTGCCGTAGTCGAGCGGCAGCTTCGACACCAGGCCGACGCTGCGCACGCCCGGGAGCGCCGACACGCGCGCCTCCAGCGACTGGTAGAACTGCCGCTGCGCGCGCTCGGTGGCGTAGCTCCAGCGCGGCAGCGGGACCATCATCGTCAGCACCCCCTCGCCGCGGAAGCCGACGTCCACCGCGAGGAGACTCGTCAGGCTGCGCGCGAACAGCGCCGCGCCCGAGACCAGCACCACCGTCAGCGCCAGCTCGGCGACCACGAGTCCGTCGCGCAGCAGCCGCTGCGAGCCGGCGGCCGACGCGCCGCCGCCGGTGCTCTGCCGCAGCGCCGCCTGGAGCTCGGTGCGCGACGCCCGCAGCGCCGGCACGAGCCCGGAGAGCGTGCCGGCGACGAGCGAGACCAGCACGGCGTAGCCGAGCACGCCGGCGTCGAGCCCCACGTCGCGCAGGTAGGGGAGCGCGCGCGCCTGCTCGGGCGGGATGGCGGCGACGAGCGCGCGGATGCCGGCGTGCGCGACGACGATCCCGAGCGCGCCGCCGCACAGCGCGAGCAGCGTGCTCTCGGTCAGGAGCTGCCGCGCGATCCGCCCGCGGCCGGCGCCGAGCGCGGCACGGATGCTCAGCTCGCGCTGGCGGGCGGCGCCGCGCACGAGGAGCAGGTTGGCGACGTTGCCGCACGCCACCAGCAGCACGAACGCCACCGCGCCGTAGAGGGTGAGCAGCAGCGGCCGCACCGTCCCCACCAGCTCGTCGCGCAGCGGCACCACCTCGGCGCCCTGGCCGGCGTTGCTCTGCGGGAACTCGCGCGCCAGCTCGCCCGCGATGGCGGCCAGCTCCCGCCGCGCCGCGTCCACCGTCGCGCCGTCGCGCAGGCGGGCGACGGCCTTGAGCCAGTGCGACGACCGCCGCTCGCGCATCGACGGCGGGCGGTCGATCGGCACCCAGACGTCGGCCGAGCCGACGGCGGCGAAGTGGAATCGCTCGGGGAGGACGCCGGCGACGGTGTACGGCTGGCCGTCGAGCTGCACGACGCGGCCGACGATGCCGCGGTCGCCGCCGAAGAGGCGCCGCCAGACGCCGTGGGTCAGCATCACCACCTTCGGCGCGCCCACCTCGTCTTCGCCGGCCGCGAACGTCCGGCCGGCCAGCGGCCTAACGCCGAGGACGTCGAAGAAGTTGGCGGTGACCTTGGCCGCCGAGAGCACCGTCGCGCGGTCGCCGGCGGCCAGGGTGACGCGGCCGCCGTGGTAGCCGGCGACGCCGGCCAGCGTGGTGGCGCGCCGGCGGATGTCGAGGAAGTCCGGGTACGACGTCTCGTAGCGCGGCCCGCTCCCGGGCCCGGCGTCGGTCGCCGGCCGCTCCCAGAGGTGCACGAGCCGCTCCGGCCCGGCGAACGGCAGCGGGCGCAGGAGCGCGGCGTCCACCACGCTGTAGATGGCCGCGTTCGCGCCGACGCCGAGGGCGATCGTGGCGACGACGGCGGCGGTGAACCCGGGCCGCGCCAGCAGGCTGCGCACGGCGTAGCGCGCGTCCTGCCAGAGCCCGGCCAGGAAGTCGCTCCGCTCCTCCCGCTCGGCGCGCCGCCGGGTCATCGCCGCCAGCTCGCGGCGGGCCTCGCGCAGGTCGCCGAACTCCCGCGCCGCCTGCCGCTCGGCCTCCTCGGCGCCCGCGCCCTGCCGCCGCAGCTCGGCGGCGCGCATCTCGAGGTGAAAGCGCAGCTCGTCGTCGACGTCACCGCCCGCGCCGCCCGCGGCGCCCCCGGCGCGGCGCGTGGGCCCGAGCCGAAAGACGCGTTTGATCCCATCGAATGGATTCATCTCTTCCCCGGAACGTTTCCGGGGTAGACAATAATATCGCGCGGATGGTTTGGCACGGGATGCGGGATGCGGGATGCGGGATGCGGGATGCGGGATAACGGCCGCCCGGGACATCCCGCGTCCCGTTTACCGCACGAACCCCGCGAAATCGATGTTCCCCGCCCCGCGCTCGTCGCGGAACCGGGTCGCCGGCTCGGCGGAGAGGAAGAGGCTGACCATGCGTCCGTCCCCGGGCACATCGAGCTCCGGAAGGTGGTCGCGGAAAAACGCCGCCGGGACGCGCAGGTAGTGGAAGTCCGGCGACCCGGGCGCCGCCTCGCACACCAGGTGCACCGCGCCGCCGCCGAGCGCCTGCACCCGATGCACCGGGACCTGGAGCCACCACGCGTCGCGCCCCGTCCACGACTCGGCGGCCGGGTAGTAGCGCGACGTCACGATGTCACCGTCGCGCACCCGGTGCGCGAGGGCGAGCCAGCGGAGCGCGCGGGCGCGGATCGTCACGGCCCGAACTCCGCGACCACTTCGGTGGCGACCGGGCGGTAGAGCGTCGCCAGCCCGTCAGGCACGGTGCGCGTCCCGGACGTTTACCGGCCGCGGGGCCCGCCGAGCTCCGCGAGCTTCGCGCAGACGGAGCGCAGCGCGGGCTCGGACAGTGGATGCTCGGCGAACGTCGTCCACGCCGAGTCCGGCGCCGGCCGGGCGTAGGCGGCGCCCGTCGTGTCGACGATGCGCATCGCCAGCCCGCGCGCGCGGCCGGCGGCGCAGTCCAGCTCCTGGTGCGACTCGTAGTGCCGGTACGGCGCCTTCAGCTCCTCCACCGCCGGCCACGCTTCGGCGAGGTCGAAGCCGAGCCAGAGCCGCGGGTGCCCCTCCGCGGCGGCGACCCGCGACGTGTCGATCGACATCCGGATCGACGGGTTCTCGACCACCACCACCCAGGGCGCTCCGGCCGCCGTGGGGGCGGCGGTCGCCGCTGCGGGCCGCGCCGCCGGGGTGTCCGCGGCGCCGCCGCCGCCGGGGCGCGACCCTTCGCACCCGGCCGTGCCGCCGGCGAGCAGCGCCGCGGCCAGCGCCGCCCCAACCGTTAGGCGCGTCGCGACCACGGGGCCGCTCACGCCGGGATGAACGCGCACCCGGCGTTCTGCGCCTGCGCGGCGCCCCAGATCCCGGACGGCACCAGCACCGCCCCGGGGATGAGTCCCGCGCGCAGCTCCGCGTGCACCGCGTCGGCGCTCGACCCGGCCTGCTTCGCCAGCCGCGTCGCGAGGTGCCCGAGCGCGAAGTCGCAGACGAGCACGACCGCCCCGCGCTGCTGCACGCGCTCCAGCGTCGCGTCCGCCTCGGGGCCGCTCGCGCCGGCCGCCGGCCGCCAGTCCACGTTCCGCCGCGCCGGCGCGCTCGTGAGCGGGTCGTTCACCTTGTAGTCCTCGGCGACGGGGTACTTCTGCCACGCCGCGTCGCCGAGCGCGAGCGAGATCGCGCGCGTGCGGAGGTTGAGCACCGCGCAGACGTCGCCGGCCCCGACGCCGGCGCCGTAGACCGTCCGCACGTTGTCCAGGTACCGCGCGGCGAGCATGAGGACGAGGTCGCGCGTCGGCGCGTCGAACACCGCGCGGTGGGCGGCGCGCCGCACGCGCTCCACCCACGTCAGGTCCCACGCGCCGGCCGGCACCTGCGCGGGCGATTGCGCGAGCGCTGGCGCGGCGGCGCCGCCCGCGAGCGCCGCCGCGGCGCCGACTTCGCCGAGCCGCCCGAGAAAGTCGCGGCGCGACTGCTCCCGACCGTCGTCGACCATCCCGGACCTCACGAGTGAGAAGGGAGCTTCAGGCCCGCAATCTAGCGCCGCGCGCGGCGGCTACGCGCCCTGTCGCGCCCGCCGCCACGCGGCCGGCGACAGCCCGGCCTCCCGCTTGAACGCGCGACTGAACGCGGCCTCCGACTCGTAGCCCACCTGCGCCCCGATCGCGGCGACCTTCGCCGAGCTCCGCCGGAGCTGCTCCGCCGCGAGCTGGAGCCGCCATCGCGTGAGGTACAGCATCGGCGACACGCCCACGAGCTGCGAGAAGCGCTCGGCGAGCACGGTGCGCGACGACGCGATCGCGCGCGCCAGCTCGGCCAGCGTCCACGGGTGCGCGGGACGCTCGTGCAGCTGTGAGAGCGCCGGGCCGACGACGGCGTCCCGCAGCCCCGCCAGCCACCCGGTGTGCTGCGGCGGGAGATGCTCCAGGTGGTGCCTGACGACCTCGATGAACATCAGCTCGGCCATGCGCGTGAGCATCGTCTCGCTCCCGACGCGCCCCAGGCGCGACTCGGCGACGGCCTGCCGCGGGAACTGGGACAGCCATCCCCCGGCGATGCCGGGGACGTGCATGCGCCGCGGCAGCGACGCCAGGAGCGGGTTGAAGGGGCGCACGTCGCAGCCGAGGAAGCCGCACACGAACGTGGTCTCGCGCCGGTCGCCCGGGCCGAGGAAGACGGTTCCCGGGTAGCGCTCGGGGGCCGTGCCCCGCTGCCCCGCGTCGACCCGCAGCCCCTCGGCGCTCGACAGGAGGTGCGCGTCGCCGTGCGGGAAGACGATCACGTCGCCCGGCCGCATGCACACCTGGGACTCGCCGTCCAGCCCTCCCCAGCAGCTGCCCGAGACCAGGACGTGATACGAGATGAGGTGCTGGGCCTCGGGGAGGACCCTCGGCACCAGCTCGCGCGCCGCGCAGGTGGACACCGACCACGGGTCGCCGGCCTCCACCAGGTAGAAGAAGGCGCCGCTCAGCCGCACCGCGCGAAGCACATCCGACAGCGGATCCACGAGTCGTCACCCCCTGTCGCACCCGCTCGACGCGCGCGGACGCGCGGGCAAGGGACGCGGACGTCCAGTCATTCGTGCACGAAGGCCGCGCCGATTGATTACGTCGACGAACACGCGGACTCACACATCGAAGAGGATACGTATATGAAAGTCACCACCGGACTCATTTTGTTCTCCACGCTGTTCGCGCTCGCGTGGGCGGGCGCGTGCAGCAGCGCCGGCGACAAGGCCACGTCGCCGGCGGCGCTCCCCGCCGACGTCGAGACGCTCCGCGCGTCGCTGGCCCCGTTCTCGAGCCTGGGCCGGGCGAAGAGCGCCGGCTACAACACCGCCATCACGGACTGCATGTCGAACGGCGACATCGGGGCCATGGGCGTGCACTTCGGCGACGTCACGCTGTTCGACGACGTCGTCGACCCGCTCCGTCCGGAAGTCCTCATCTACGAGCCCGGCACGAACGGCGAGATGAGCCTCGTGGGCGTCGAGTTCATCGTCCCGTTCTCGGAAGTCCCCAGGACGTCCCCGGCCCCGATGCTCTTCGGCCAGAAGTTCCTGGTGGACGACGCCTTCGGCCTGTGGGGCCTTCACGTCTGGACGCACCGCGCCAACCCGAGCGGCCTGTTCGCGCCGTGGAACCCGCGGGTGCACTGCTGAGCGGGCGCCGGTCGTCGCTCGTCAGCCGCAGTCGTCCCGCCGCGGCCGGCGCGCCTCCAGCACGCGCTCGACCCGCGCCAGCCCGAGCGCCAGCGCGAGAACCAACGCACGAGGTCGAATCATCTCGCCACTCGTCCGCCTAACGCCCGATGCGCCGGAGGGTGAACGCGCCGCCCGGCCCGTCGCTGGCGAACTCCCGCGTCCAGCGCCCCTCCACCCGCCCGCCGCGGAGGCGGCCGTCGAGCATCAGGTTGCCGCAGTCGGAGCAGGGGAACGGGTTCAGCTGCAGCCGCACCCGCCCGTCCGCCTCCAGTAACGCGCCCGCCCAATCGCCCGCGGGGCGCGCGCCCAGCCACGGCTGCGGGTCTCCCGCGAAGGCGAACGTGCCCGCGAGCTCGCCGGGCGATGGGACGAGACGCCCCGCGGAATCGCGCTCGGGAGCGACCGCCAGCGTGACGCGCGCGGTGGCCAGCGGGCCGAAGCGCGGCAGGAAGGAGCCGAACGGGAGCCCCGCGTTCCCCCGGAGCTCCAGCTCCCAGCTCCCGGCCAGGAGGCTGGCATCGCCCGGGCGCGGCCGCGCCGGCGGCTCCGGCAGCTCCGGCGGGGCGGGCGGCTCGGGCGGCCGGCC
>DATFPD010000316.1:0-5564 GCA_035265005.1 Gemmatimonadaceae bacterium
GTCGCCGCGGCCGGGGACGCCGTCCTGGTAGTCCCAGAGGCCGATCAGCGGGCCGGCGCCGTGGCCGTGGAGCCCGATGGGGTGCGTGTACACGGTGCCGTCGATCCCCTCGGCGCGGGCGCGGTCGAGCGACGCGCGCAGGACCTCGTTCCCCGTGCGCCCCGCACGCAGCTCGGCGACGACGATGTCCTGGAGGCGGTTCGAGCTGGCGAGCGCGCGCTTGAGCCCGGCCGGCGCGTCGGTCTCCCCCTCCAGCAGCACGTAGCCCATGTGCTGCGTGTCGGTGTTGAGCCGCATCGCCACGATGCCGAAGTCGCAGTGCAGCACATCCCCGCGCAGGATCACCGGGTTGTCGCCGAGCTGCGCTTCGGTCGCGCCGCGGCGCTGCACGCTCACCGACGGGTGGAACCAGCTGCCGAGCCCGAGGTCGTTCACGCGCTGGCGCATCCACCAGACCACGTCGTCGGTGCGGGTCACGCCGGGCGTGATGACGGCGCGCGAGAACGCCGTGTCGATGATCGCCCAGACGAGCGCGGTCATCCGGCGGAACGCCTCCCCCTCCTCGGGGAGCCGCGTGGCGATGAGGTCCACCGCCATCGCCTCCGAACGCACGAAGCGCCGCGTCCACTCGGGGCCGAGCGCCTCACCCATCCCCTCCATCTCGCCGGCGCTCAGCCCGTCGGCGAAGGCGAAGGTGCGGGACACGTCGACGGCGATGGCGTTAGGCCGGCGCTCCTCCACCGCCCGCTTCAGCACCTGCCACTGCTCGTCCCCCCACAGCTCGGCGGTGCGCTCGTTCCCCTCGCCGCCGGCGGCCGGCGCCGGCACGGGCTTGGTCGCCCGCACGGCGTCGTACGCGCCGCCCTGCGAGGTGCCGCCGAGGGCGATCCGCTCGACCCCGCCGCGGGGCCCGCGCGCGCAGGCGGAGTCGACGGCCGCGCCGCGCGGGGCGCAGCGGTCGAAGAAGACGTAGATCGTGCGCCGCCGCGCGGCGAAGGTGGTCGGCGACACGAGCGACGTGAACGTGGGGTCCTCGTTGTACTCCCGCATCGGGATCACCCACATGTCCACGCCGTGCTTCCGCATCAGCGCGGGGAGCACCGTGTCGAGACGCCGCTCCAGCCAGCGCTGCTGGAGCGCGGCCTGCTCGCGGAGCGTGCCGAACGGACGGTAGGTCGAGATCGCCTGCGCGGCGGGAGTCTGCGCGGCGGGAGTCTGCGCGGCGGCGGTCCCGCCGCCCAGCAGAAGGACGCCGACAATCGCGAGCGCGGCGCGAGTCACTTCCCGCCCCGCAGGATGCGGAGCCGGCGCTCGGCGTTCTCGTTCTTCGGGTCCAGGCGCAGCGAGCGCTCGTAGCTCGCGATTGCGAGCACGCGGTCGGGCTGCGCGGCGCGGGTCATGTACGCCTCGCCCAGGCTGTCGTACGTGTTGGACGACTCGGGGTACAGCAGCACGTTCGCGCGGAGCACCCCCACCGCGTCGTCGTAGCGGCCCAGCCGCATCAGCTCGTACCCCCACCCGTTCACGGCCCCCTCGGGAAGCTGGTACGCCGGGTCGCCGCGGCGGCGGATCGCGGCGATCGCCGAGTCGGCCGAGCGGAGGCCGCCCGGGCCGACGAAGCGAGTGAAGGCGGCAATTGTGGGCGCCGGCCCCGTCGGCCGCTTGCGCGAGAGGGTGGCGAAGCCGGCCGGGAGCCCGTTCTGCGCCGGGTCCCGCTCCAGGAACGCGCGCGCCGCCGAGTCGCCCCGCAGGTGGGCGTCGAGGAAGTGGAGCGCGTAGGTCGCCACGGCCTCGTAGCCCCGCTCCACTGTCGTCTGGTCGCCCTCGCCTGACGCGGGGTTGCGCGGCAGCAGCCGGATGAAGTGCGCGCCAAAGTTCTGGTGCAGCAGCCGGTTGAAGTCCACGCGATAGGTATCGGCGTAGCGGAGCTGGTCGTAGAAGGCGAAGCTCGTGTCGCTGCCGTACTTCGCGGCCGTGTCCGCCGGTACGCTCTGCGGCTTCTGCTTGAGGAAGAGGACGGGCACGTCCATCCGCGACGGGTCGGCGAGCGGCAGCGCCTTCGCCTTCCCCCAGTAGTACGCGATCGACCCGTCGAGGCAGACGACGGCCCGCACCGAGGGGTTCCGCATCTGCACGAGCACGTCGGCGAGTCCGCCCCAGCTGAAGCCCGCCACCGCGACGCGCGTGCTGTCGGCGTTCGGCAGCGTGCGGGCGTAGCCGAGCAGAAACTCCATGTCGCGCGCCTGGGCCTCGAGGTCGCCGAGGTCGGTGGTCATCGGCCCGCCGTCCCAGCCCCGCGACGGGCTGGAGAGCACGAGGTACCCCTGGCTCGCCAGGTACTCGGCGAGCACCGAGTTCTCCCACGCGGGGGCGTTGAGGCTCGGCCCGTAGATGACGACGGGGAAGCGCCCCGCCGCGGCGGGCGCGTCGCGCACGGCGGTCGTCGGCGCGTCGAGCCCCACGCGGGTGCGCGCCGTGTCGGGGAACGCGAGGTACGGCCGCTCGGCCGCGCCGCCGCGCTCCGGCGTGAGGGCACCCAGCCCGTCGACGAGCGCCTCCAGGCGAACGTAGTCGCGGATGCGCAGCGGGGCGCCGCCCGCGCCGCGCACCGCCGGGTACCAGACGCTCGCCGGGACCGGTCGCGGACGCGGCGCGCCACTCGTCAGGCTCGCCACGCTGCGGCTCGGGTCCCGCAAGTCCACGATTCGGAAGCCGACCCCGTTCGGCCCGGGTGGGAGCGCGAACCGCCACGCCGGCGGTGGAGACGCGGGTCTGGGCGACTGCTGCTGCTGCTGCGGCGGCTGCTGCTGGGCGCCCGCCGTCGCGGTCGCGGCGATCACGAGCGCCATCGCGCCGCGGCGGAGCTGCTGGTCGCGCATCACGTCACTCCTCCTCTCACTCGCCGATGATCCCGAGCGGCGGGTTCGTCTTCCACCGGCCGCGGGTGAAGTCCGGGACGTCCTGCGGCCGGCTGCGGTTCGCCACCGAGCGCTCGGTGAGCGGGCACATCACGCTGAGCGCGACGGCGTCGTAGACGTTCATGTCGGTCGGCACGCCGGCGCGCAGGCACTCGATCAGCCGGCGGTCCTCCAGGAAGTCCATCCCCCCGTGACCGGACGTCGAGCCCTTCACCTCGTCGTCCTTCCACAGCGGGTGCTCGAACTCGGCGTAGTACCTGTCCAGCGCCTCCCACTGGTGCTTCGGGCTCCGCCCCTCGATGTGCACGCGGTCCGGGTAGCCGGAGAAGATGCCGCGCGTGCCCTGGAGCGTGTTGATCCGACTGTAGGGGCGCGGGTCGTCGCAGTTGTGCGCCAGGTAGATCGTGCGCCCGTTCACGGTGCGGATGAGGGAGACGTTCACGTCGCCGAGCTTGAACGTCTCGCGCCGGCGCGGGTCGCTCGCGTCGAGGTGCTCCTCGGCGTACAGCCGCAGCCCGCGCGAGTTCGAGCTCATCGACACCACGAAGTCGAAGCGGTCGCCGCGGTTGACGTCCATGCACTGGGCGATGGGGCCGAGCCCGTGGGTGGGGTAGAGGTTGCCGTTGCGGCGCGTGGCGTGCGCCCGGCGCCAGAGCCCCTCGCCTTCGGCGCTGAACTTGATCTCGCGCAGGTCGTGCAGGTAGCCGGCCTCGCCGTGCAGCAGCTCGCCGAACAGCCCCTTCCGGACCATGTTCAGCATCAGCAGCTCGCTGCGGCCGTAGTTGCAGTTCTCCATCATCACGCAGTGCTTGCCGAGCTTCTCGGCCGTCTCGACGAGCAGCCAGCAGTCGTCCACGGTGTAGGCCGCGGGCACCTCGGTGGCGGCGTGCTTCCCCGCCTTCATCGCGGCCACCAGCACCGGCACGTGCCACTCCCACGGCGTCGCCGTGTAGACGAGGTCGAGCTCCTCCTCCTGGCACATGCGCTCGAAGTCGCGTGGGCCGCGCGAGTAGCCGGCCGGCTTCGCGAACCCGGCCTTCACCACCTGCTCCTGCGCCTTCGCGACCTTCTCCTCCACGACGTCGCACACCGCGCGGATCTCGGCCCCGGGAATCGCCAGCAGGTTTCCCACGTGCACCATCCCCATCCCGCCCACGCCGACGAAGCCGATGCGCACTTTCTCCACCGGCGGCGCGGCGAGCGGGCCGGGCGCGGGCGCGTACATGGGCGACGCCTGCGCGTCGTCGGCGCCGAGGTGGGCGAGCGCGGCACCGAGGCCCGCGGCGGCGGTGGCACGCAGGAAGTCGCGGCGGCTGTCGTCAGTAGGCTTCATCTCACGACCCTGAACCGCGGAGGCCGCGGCTCGACGCTGTTGGAAGAGCGAGGGAAGCTATTATACGCCCGTGGAACCAATTCGACACCCATGACGGTCGCGCTGGTGGCGATGGCGGCGGGGGTCGGGAGCCGGTTCGGCGGCCCGAAGCAGCTCGAGGCGGTCGGCCCGGGCGGCGAGACGATCCTCGACTACACGCTGCACGACGCGTGGCGGGCCGGCTTCGGCCGGGCGGTGCTCGTCATCCGGCCCGAGCTGCGCCACGCGTTCGAGTCCACCATCGCCGCGCGCTGGCGCGACCGCCTGGAGATCGCGCTCGTGGAGCAGGATCTCGACGACCTGCCGGCGGGGTTCGCGCGCCCCGCGCAGCGCACGCGGCCCTGGGGCACCGGGCACGCGGTGCTCGCGGCGCGCGCCGCGGTGGGCGGCCCGTTCGGCGTCGTCAACGCCGACGACTTCTACGGCGCGGCCTCGTTCCGCACGCTGCACCGCTTCCTCGCCGACCGGCAGGACACCGACGGCCGCACCTGGGCGGCGGTGGGCTTTCCGCTGCGCGAGACGCTCGCCCCGGCCGGCGGCGTGAACCGCGCACTGCTTCGCACCGACGCCGACGGCTGGATGGAGGCGTCCGAGGAGGTCATCGGCATCGAGCGCGCGGGTGACGAGGACGGGCGCTACACCGGCGCCGACGGCGTCAGGCGCACGATCCCCGGCGACGCGCCGGTGTCCATGAACATGTGGGGGTTCGCGCCGCCGCTGTTCGAGGAGCTCGACGCCGGCTTCCGCCGCTTCCTGGCCGAGCGGATCGGCGAGCCGAAGGCCGAGTTCTTCCTCCCGAGCTACGTGCAGGAGCTGGTGCGCGGCGGCCGCGCCCGGGTGCGCGTGCTGCGGGGCGCGGGACCATGGTGCGGCGTGACGCACCCGGAGGATCTGCCGCGGGTGGCCGTCGTGGTGCGCGAGCTCGTCGCGCGCGGCGAGTACCCGTGTCCCGCCTGGCGATGACCGCGGACGCCGACGCGCTGGCCGCCGCCGGCCACTTCGCCACCGCCGGGGCGATCGCCGGCGTGGAGCGGCACGCCGGCGGGCACATCAACCGGTCGTGGATCGTGCGCTGCGCCGACGGCCCGCGCGCGACGCGCTACCTGCTCCAGCGCATCAACGAGCGCGTCTTTCCGCGCCCCGACCTGGTGATGGAGAACGTCGAGCGCGTGGCCGCGCACCTGGGCGAGCCGCCAGCGCTCGTGCGCACCACCGGCGGCCGCGGCTGGCACGTCGACGACATCGGCGGCCACTGGCGGCTGTGGACGTTCGTC
>DATFPD010000317.1:0-2994 GCA_035265005.1 Gemmatimonadaceae bacterium
CGGAGATCGTCGATGTCCCGCAACAGCACCACGCAGCACCGCAGCGCAGCCGTCCTCGCCACCTCCGCCGCGCTCGCGCTCCTCGCGGCGCTCGCCGCCTGCGCCGACGCGCCGACGGCGATGCCGTCGGCGTCCTCCACCGCCGCCGGCGGCCGCCCGTCGCTCGTCGCGGCGCAGGCTACGACCAACGAGACCGACCTCCCGGTCCAGTTCCCGATCCAGATCCCCTGCTCGCGCCTCGGCCGCGAGATCGTGGTGCTCTCGGGCACCGAGCACACGTCCCTCCAGCAGCAGTCGACCGCGGCCGGCGCGACGCACGTCCGCGTGCACGTGAACGCGCGCGGCGTCACCGGCGTCGGCCTGGTGACCGGCGACAGCTACCAGTCCGCCGGCACGACGCAGGAGAGCTTCGACTTCGACGTCGCCGGCTTCCCGGCGAGCTACGACCTCACCTACAACTTCACCCTCACCAGCCCCGGCGCCACGGGCAACATCGTCGCCCACGAGGTGCTGCGAGTGAGCTACGACGCGCTGGGTAACAGCAGCGTGGACGTGGTCCACTTCGACGCGACCTGCCGGTAACCAGCCAGCCGCGCTGAACGCGGACGGACGCGGATACTGCGACGGCAGTATCCGCGTCCGTCCGCGTTCAGCGCGGCCAGCTGGTCGATCCAAGCACTCCGCGGCCGCGCGGCATCTCAGGAGCATGCGAGAGCTGTTGCATGCCGCCCGCGTCCTGCGCCGCAGCCCGGTCTTCTCCATCGCCGTCGCCGCCACCGTCGCCATCGGCGTGGGCGCGACGACGGCGATCTACGCACTGGTGGACGCCGCGATGCTCCGGCCGCCGCCGTTCCGGGAGCCGGATCGGCTCGTGATGCTCTACCGCACGGTGCGGCTCCCGGACGGGCGCTCGTACCGAACGCGGTGGTCCTACCCGACGTACCGCGCGCTCCGCGACCGCGTCCGCGGCTTCGCGCCGGTGGCGTCGATGACGCACGCGGCGCTCAACCTCGGCACCCCGGACTTCGCCGCGCGCGTCGAGGGCGAGACCGTCTCGGCGAGCTACTTCGCCACGCTCGGCGTCCGCCCGCTCCTCGGACGCACGTTCACCGCCGAGGAGGATGCGGCGCCGGGCACGCACCCGGTGATCGTGCTCGGCTACGACGCATGGCGCGCGCGGTACGGGTCGGACCCGCGGATCGTCGGCCGGGTGGTGCGCGGCAACGGCGTGCCGCTCACCGTCGTCGGCGTGATGCCGCCGGGGTTCGCGGGGCTGAGCGGGCGCGGCGCGTTCTGGGTGCCGGACATGATGGCGCCCTCGCTCTTCTACGCCGACCAGCTCACGAGCGGCGAGGACTTCATCAACGTGGTCGCGCGGCTCGCGCCGGGCGTGGCGCCCGAGCGCGCGGAGGCCGAGCTGGCGGCGGTCGGGCGCGCGGTCGCGCTGTCGGCGCCGGCCGAGGAGCCGGACGAGCCGGGCACCGAGCGCGCGGCCACCGCGGTGCCGCTGGACGAGGCGCGGGCGAACCCGGCGCGGCGCCACGCCCTGCTGGTGCTGCTCGGCGCGGTGACGTTCGTGCTGCTCATTGCCTGCGCGAACCTCGCCAACCTGTTCGCGATCCACGTGCGCGCCCGCACGCGCGAGATCGCGATCCGCCTCTCGCTCGGCGCGAGGCGCGGGTGGATCGCGCGGCAGCTCCTGGTGCAGGCCACGCTGCTCTCGCTCGCCGGCGGGGCGGCCGGCCTGGCGCTCGCCGCGGCCGCCATGCGCGTCCTCGACGCGCGCGCCGTCCGGGCCGCCGCCACGCCGGCCAACGACTACGCGCAGCTCAGCGAGTTCGGCGCGGCGCGGCTGGACTGGCGCGTCGCCGCCTTCGCGCTCGCGCTGTCGGCCGGCGTGGGCGTGATGTTCGGGCTGGCCCCGGCGCTGCGCGCGGCGCGCACCGACCTGACCGGGTTGATCAAGGGCTCGACAGCGGGGCTCGCGCTCGGGACCGGGCGCCGGCCGCGCCGCGTGAGCGCCCGCGGGACGCTGGTGATGGCGGAGGTGGCGCTGGCGCTCGTCACGCTGCTCGGCGCGGCGCTGATGCTGGAGAGCCTGGCCCGGCTGCGGCGCGTTCCGACAGGCTTCCGCCCGGACGGCGTGACGGCGTTCTGGGTGAGCATGCCGGAAACGCGCTACCCGCTGCCCGCGGCGCCGGCGGCGATCGGGCGAGTGCTCGAGCGCGTGAGCGCCGTCCCCGGCGTGCGGTCGGCGACGGTGAGCCGCTGCACGCCGCTCAGCAGTCGCTGCGCCCGCTACCGCGCGGTGAGCGACCGCGCCCTCGCCACCGGCGAGCGCCAGGGCGTCCCGGTGGGACGGCACTACGTGGCCCCGGCGCACTTCGCGACGCTCGGCATCCCGCTCCGGCGCGGCCGCGCCTTCACCAGCGCCGACCGTGAGGGGGCCCCGCGGGTGGCCGTGATCAACGAGGCGGCGGCGCGCGCGCTCTGGCCGGGCGAAGAGGCGTTAGGCCGGCGGCTCTGGTTCGGCTCCGGCGCGGGGCCCCTCCCCGCCGACTCGGCGGCGACGGTGGTCGGCGTAGTGGGGGACGTGCGGTACTGGCCGCCGGGGGAGCCGGCCGGCCCGGACGTGTACACGCCGTTCGCGCAGTTCGGCTACGCGTCCACCTACGTCATGGTGCGCGCGGCCGCCGAGCCGGCGGCGCTCACGCGGGCGGTGCGCGAGGCGGTGCGGGCGGTGGACCCGGACCTCGCCGTGGACGACGGGCGCCCGCTCGCCGCCTGGGTTGACGCTGCCGCCGCCGGCACGCGCTACGACGCGGCGGTGCTCTCGGCGCTCGCCGCCGCGGCGCTGCTGCTGGCCGCGGTCGGCGTCTACGGCGTCATGGCCGACGCGGTGGGCGGCCGCACGCGCGAGCTCGGCATCCGGGTCGCGCTCGGGGCGACGCCGGGTCGGGTGCTGGCGGCGGTGCTGGGCGAGGGTGCGACGCT
>DATFPD010000318.1:0-8460 GCA_035265005.1 Gemmatimonadaceae bacterium
CACCCTCGCGGATGCGCCCAGGCGTTACCTGGCAGCCTGCCCTATGGAGCCCGGACTTTCCTCGACCGGCATTACCCGTGTCGCGACCGTCCGATCGAACGAACGCACTGAGAAATATAGCTGGTACTGGGGGGCGGTGCAGGGTTGGGTAGTGGGTCAGTTCGAGGCGACGGCAACGGCAACAGCTTTGACAGGATGCACAGGATGGTGAACAGGATGAGGGCCCCGGGCGAGCTCGCCTCCCGGGGCCCCCATCCTGTTCATCCTGTTCATCCTGTCTGCAGTTGCAGTTGCCGTCGCCGTCGCCGTCGCGGCGGCTGCCCTCGAACTGACCCACTACCCAGGGTTGCGATGGAGGCGCTGCCGTGGAGGAGAGGGCGGGACGCCGGGACGACGGTCATGATGCTCGCTTGGCGCCGCGTCCCTGTCCCTGTCATCCTGCAGGAAGCCCGTCCTGAGCGCAGCGAAGGATCGGGATTTACTCTCACTGCGCAGGAGTCGGCGTCGGGCACGGGACAGTAGATCCCGATCCTTCGCTGCGCTCAGGACGGGCTTCCTGCGGGATGACAGGGAGAGGATCGCCCCGGCGTCCCGGCGTCCTGCCTCTGCTCAAGAGCTCAGCCGCTCAAGCAGCGCGTAGCCGACCCCGAGTACAGCCAGCACCATCGTCGCGCACCCCGCACCCTTCTTCTCTTCCGCCTTCGCCGCTGCCGTATCTCTCGGGGTGCCCGGCTCGCGCAGCGCCTGGGCGAAGAGGGCGGCGGACCACCAGCGGTCCTCCGGGGCTTTCTCGATCGCGCGCAGGATGGCGTTGACGACGTGGCCGGGCGCCTGCGAGCCGGTGACGGTCATCTCGGCGGGCTCGTCGGCGAGGACGCTGGCCATGACGACGCTCGTCGTGCGGCCGCCGAACGGGGGCTTGCCGGTGAGCAGCTCGTAGAGCGAGGCGCCGAGGGCGTAGACGTCGCTCCGGGCGTCGAGCGGGGCGCCCGCGAGCTGCTCGGGGCTCGCGTACTGCGGAGCGCCGAGGACCGCGCCCAGGCGCCGCGCGTCGAGTCCCGCGTCGAGCAGCGCGCCATGCACGCCGAGGGCGCCGAGCCGCGGGCCGGCGGCGGTGAAGTGGAGGTCGTCCGGCGAGATGGCGCCGTGGATGATTCCGCCCTCGTGCGCCGCCGAGAGCGCGTCGGCCAGGGCGGCGCCGGCCGCGGCCACCTCGTCGGCGTGCAGCATCCCCTGCCGCTCCAGCCGCTCGCGCGCCGTCTCGCCGTCCGGGTAGGCGGTGGCGTAGTAGACGTCCCCGTCCGGCGTGACGCCCGCGCCGGCGATCGCGATCAACCCCGGGTGCGGCACGCGTCCCGCGCGCCCAACGCCCTCGAGGAAGCGCTCGACGCGGTCCCCCATCATCTCGACGACGTCGCGCGACAGCACCGTGACGGCGACGCGCGCTCCCTCGCCGTCGTGCGCGGCGTACGTCGCCCCCAGCGCCCCCCGCCGGGTCTCGCCCTCGATGCGGTAGAGCGGGGCGAGGGCGGTGGTGATGCGGTCGAGCTCCATGGTCAGCAGGCGATTCGCGATTCGCGGTGCGCGATTCGCGGCGCGTCGTTCATCGCACGACCGTCTCGTACAGCCCCAACCGCTTCGCGAAGACGAACGTGGTCTCGGTCCAGCCGCCAGCGCGCTCCGGAAGCTCCGAGGCGGGGCCGACGACTTCGTCCACCTGGGCGACGGCGCCGCTCCGCGGGTCGATGATGAACCAGGCGGGGTTCACCCGGCGGCCGGCGCTGTCGGTGGCCGACGCGTAGAAGGCGCCGAATCGGCCGCCGCGAGCCATCAGCACCGATCGCACCTCGTAGCGGAGCGCGGCACCGCCCTGGGGGCGGCCGGTGGGCTGCACGTGGAGCGAGTCGAGGAACGCGATCGCGCGCCGCTCGGCGGCGTCGTGCGCGGCCGCGGTGGCGATGGCGGTCGCGGTGTCGGCGCGCGTCGGCGGGGTCTGCCGCGCCGAGTCGGGGGGCGCCACCTTCGCCTCCTTCGCGTGCACGTCGACGACGACGTACGCGCCGCGCCCCGTCTCGGTGCTGAAGGAGATGGCGTGCGGCCCGCCCCACCACACCGTCGTCACGGAGTCCGGCCAGAGCAGCTGCGCCGACGCGCTGTCGTGCTGGGCAATCCCGAGCCCGGCGTGGATCCGCCGCTCCGGGTCGGCGAAGACGAACGCCACCGCGTCGCCGTCCGGCTCGGGGACCAGCCGCACGATGTACGCGGAGTCCGACAGCGTGTCGCGCCCGACGACGCGGAGCACCGTGCGCTGCGACGTGTTGACGGCGAGCGCGCCGGCCGGCGCATTCGCCCCCTTGCTTCCCTGCCCCGCGTCGCGCGCGGAGTCGCAGGCGGCGAGCGCGGCGGCGGCGAGAGATCCCGTGAGCAGTGTGCGGAGACGCATGGGGAGAATCTACACACTCGGGACACTTCGTGAACTGCGGTTCCACCACAGAGGCACAGAGGACACGGAGGAACGGCACACGGGAGATGCCCCTCAGACCGAGGAAGCATCTCGTCCCGGTTGCAGGGGCGAGGCGCGCCTCGCCCCTCCCCTCCCTTCGTGCCCCTCCTCTGTGCTCTCCGTGCCTCTGTGGTGGATTCGCTCCTGGCGCGCGCATAACGAATCGCTGGACTGACGCGCCGGGGCTGGCGTCGTGACGCTCGGCTGACCGCGGCGCCTACCATCGCTCCCCCGCGGCCGAGCTGGGGGCCGGCCGCGCGCACCGCCACCGGGGAGGGAGGGCATGTACCACGTCGCCGACCTGGGCGCCGCCGCGCCCGACGCTGTCGCCGCCTCGTCGTCTCCCGCGCGCCGGCGCCGCCGCGCGCGGCTCGTGCGCGAGCTGCTGCTCGACCCCGTGCTGCCGCCGGTCTCGACCATCCTGACGCGCGACGAGCGGCTGCGCGTGGACGCCGCGGGGCAGGGACTCTACTGCGCGATGCACCGCGACACGATCGACGACGTGGTGCGCGACGTGCGCGAGCGGCGCGCGGCGGCGGTGCTCGTCTCGGTCTCGCGCTGCGGCGAGCACGAGGCGGCCCGGGTGGCGGCGATGGTGCGGGAGTTCCCGCGCGTCCCCGCGGTGGCGCTGCTCACCCACGTCGAGAGCTCGACCCCGCAGACGGTGCTCGCGCTCGGCCGCGGCGGCGTGCGGACGCTGGTGGACGTGCGGATGGCCGCCGGCTGGCGCGCGCTCCGGGCCGCGCTCACCCCGGACCGCGCCGCGGACCTCGAGCGCGAGGCGGTCGCACAGCTCCGCCGCGACCTGGCCGGCGTCCCGCCCGACTGCTGGCGCTTCTTCGAGGCGCTGTTCACCACCGCGCCCCGCACCTGCACCGTGCGGCAGCTCTCGCGCGAGCTGGGCGTGGTGCCGGGCACCCTCAACAGCCGCTTCTTCCGCGCCGGACTCCCGGCGCCCAAGCGCTACCTGGCGACCGCGCGCCTAACGCGGGCGGCGCGGCTGTTCGAGAGCCCGGGCCTGAGCGTGGCGACGGTCGCCAACCACCTCGACTACTCCAGCCCGCAGAGCTTCGGCCGCCACGTCCGCACCATCCTCGGCCTCACCGCCCGCGAGCTGCGCGACCGCTACGACGGCGAGGGGATGCTCGGCCGCTTCCGCGAGGAGCTGGTGCTGCCGCACCTGCCGGTCTTGCGCGAGTTCACGCCCCTGACGCCGCCGACGGGGTGGAGGAAGAGATGAGGCGTGCTGCGTGCTGCGTGCTGCGTGCTGCGTGCGGGTGCACGCAGCGACGGCGCGACTCGCGCGAGCTGTCATCCCGAGCCGCGGAGCGGCGAAGGATCTGCTCTCATCCGCCGGACCCCGGGCTCATGCAGCGCGAGAGCAGATCCTTCGCCGCGCTGCGGCTCGGGATGACAGTCGAGCGCAGCGAGCGCCGGATTGCCTGGTACCCGCACGCAGCACGCAGCACGCAGCACGCAGCACGCAGCACGCAGCACGCAGCACTACTCACGTCACGAACCTCCCCACGCCCACCTTCAGCCGCTCCGCCAGCTCCGCCAGCTGCGCCGCCGTCTCGTTCAGCCCCGCGGCCGACTCGCGCTGCTGGGCGGCGGCCGAGGCCGCGTCCCGCCGCCGCGGTGAGCCCGACCCACATCGGCAGGAAGGGGGCGGCGGGATTCCAGAGGTGGTGCCCCCAGGCGCCGAGCGCGAATCCCGCCGCGGAGGCCGCGGCCGCGAAGTAGCCGAGCGCGCGGCCGTGGTCGAACGAGTAGGGGACGATCGCGAGGAAGTAGAGTGCGGCGAGCCCGCGGTCGCCGAACGCGAAGACCACGGCGCTGATGAGCGCGACGTCGAACGTCGCGAAGACGTAGCGGAACCACCAGCGGTAGAGCCGCGGGTTGGTGGCGATCGCGACCAGCACGCGGTTACCGGCCGTCCCCACCACGAACAGGCCGAGCTCGAGCGCCAGCGGGACGTCCGCCAGTCCGATCCACTCGCCGCCGATGAGCATGCCGCCGATCAGCAGCGTGCTCCACAGCCGCCGCCGCGCGCCCAGGCGGAAGGTGACGAAGTCCTTGTCGCGCTCCTCGGCGGCGCGCGCCGGATCGGGAGGCGCCGTTGCTCGATCGAAGCTCATTGGCGGTCCGGGCGTGAATCCTGGTCGCACGCTGACGGCGTCCGCGGCCGGGTCGTGGCACTCATGATGCGTTTATGGAGTCGCCGGGGCGTTCCCGGCGTCCTCTCACATCAGCAGCCGTAGCACTTCGTGTCGCAGTTGGCGGATCGCCTGGCGAATCGCATCGCCGACTCCCTGAGCGACGAGGTCACCGACCTCGCCAAGCGTTGGCAGCAGCAGGCTCATTCAGTGGCCCCGCGCCCTGGTGAGCAGCAGGTGGTCGTCTCCGAGGCGGAGGCGATCCTCCACGCGCTCGTCTGCCACCTGCGCGGCGAGCCGAGCTGCCAGGAAGCGGTCGCGCACTCGGGGTGGGACTACGGGATCGCCGCCTACATGGCGGGCACCTCGCTGCACGCGATGCTCAAGGAGGTGGACCTCCTCACCTCCATGGTCCTCTACGCCTGCGAGCGCGCCGTCTCCGAGCTGAGCGGCGAGCGCGAGGCCGCCGGGCAGCCCGGCCCCGAGGCGGCCGACGCCATGGGGATCGCGCGGCGGCTGCATCTGGCGTCGTCGCTGCTGCGGCTGGCGGCGGCCAAGGGGTTCACGCACGACTACCTCGGCGACCTCCAGGAGCACTACCGCACGCTGCGCCACGACCTGCGCAACCCGCTCGGCACCATCAAGAGCGCGGTGTCGCTGATGGAGGACGAGTCCATCCCGGCCGAGCTGCGCGACAGCCCGCGTTACCGGGCGATGGTGACGCGGAACGCGAAGAACATCGACTCGCTCATCGGCGACAACCTGAGCGACGCGTCGGCGCAGGTGCCGGCGTTCGCGCGCCAGGAGGTGTCGCTCGAGCAGATCGCCTGCGCGGTGCGCCGCGACCTGCGCGCCGAGGCGGAGGCGGCGGACTGCCGCATCGAGGTGATCGGCTCGCTGCCGCCGGTGGTCGCCGACTCGACGCACTTCGAGCTGGTGCTCAAGAGCGTCATCGCGGCGGCGCTCGGCGCGGCGCGGCGCGGGACGGCGATCGTCGTCCGACTGCGGGCGGTCTACGAGCGGCACGCCCTGGTCGAGGTGAGCTACACGCCGGCGCAGGAGCGTGGGGACGGGGGGCTGATCGGGATGGGCGCGCTCGCCTTCGCGCAGGAGATGCTCACCGGGTCGGGGGGCCGGGTGCACGGCGAGGGCTCGACCATCTGCCTGGATGTGCCCGTCTCCCTACCTCCCGGCGGCCCCGTCGCCTCCGCGAACCCCGACGTCCAGGCGGGCCAGGACGTCGTGCGCGCGAACTAGCGCGAGCACCGGCAGGCCGCGCGCCTCGATCGCCTCGCGGCCGCCCTCCTCGCGGTCGACCACCGCCAGCACGCCCGCGACCTCGCCGCCCGCCGCGGCGATGGCGTCCACCGCCCGGAGCGCGGAGCTGCCGGTGGTGATCACGTCCTCGATCACCGCCACGCGGTCGCCGGCGCGGAAGGGCCCCTCGATGAGGCGGCCGGTGCCGTGCGCCTTCGCCTCCTTGCGCACGGTGAAGGCGCGGATCGGCGGGTCGTCGCCGGCCAGGGCGCTCGCGTACGCCACCGCGTAGCTCACCGGGTCCGCGCCCAGGGTGAGGCCGCCGACCGCGCGCACGTCCGCGCCCCACGCCACCGCGCGCAGCGCCTCGCGCGCCAGCGGGCCGATCAGCGACAGCCCCTCGGGGCTCATCGTCGTCAGGCGCGCGTCGATGTAGAGGTCGGAGGTCCTGCCTGACGAGAGGGTGAAGCGCCCGCGCTGCGCGGAGCGCGTGGCGAGGAGCTCGAGCAGGCGCTGTGGCCGGGGCGGGGGCGCGGCGGTGTCGGTGGCCAATGGCGGACGCGGCTGGGGACGTGGGAGCGCGGCGGGGGTTGCCAAACGCGCCCCCGAGAAATAATCACCTGCGCCGGCCGCTGACAGACATCCCCGCCACCCGCCCCGAGCTCGTGCGCACCCGCTTCACCCTCGCCGCCGCCGTGGCGGTCTACCTGTTCGTCCTCGGCGGGCTGGTCACGGCGGACCGGGCGTTCGCGCGCGCCGACCGCGCGCAGGCGCGGCTGCTGGCCGTGGAGTCCGCCACGCTCGTGGGGAATTTCCTGGCGGTGCACACCGCGGTGCTGCGCGCGTTCCACGGCCTCTACGTGCCGGCGTCGCACCCGCCGGGCGCGCCGGGCGCGTCCGACGGCGCGGCGGCGCGGCGGCGCGTGGAGCCGGTGACGCGGGAGCGCTTCTCGGCGCTGGCCGGCACGCTGGGCGACCATCTGTCGGGGTTCCGCCGGGTCTGGGTCGCCGACGCGGACGGGCGCGTGGTGAGCGACAGCGTGATCGGGATCGGCGCCACGCCCCTCCAGGTCGGCCTCGACTTCGACACGGTGCGCACGCTCGGCGCGGACTCGCTCGTCGAGCGCGCGCGGCGCACCGGGCAGCCGCAGGTCTCCGAAGCCGGTCGCATCTTCAGCGGGGAGCGCGGGCTCCTCATCCTGGACCCGGTCGTGGTCGCGGGGCGCGTGGTCGGCTTCGTCGGCGGAACGATCACCCTCGACTCGCTGCTCGCGAGCTTCCCGATCGACGAGCGCACGAGGCGCGCGCAGGTGGTGGTCCTCTCGGGCGCGGACACGGTGGTGCGCGCCGCCGAGCACGCGATCGACACGACGCGCGCGGTGCGATGGGGCGCCGACGCGCGCCTCCCCGGCGGCGGGCGGTGGCAGGTGGTGGTGCTGTACGAGCCCGCCGGCCGCCCGATGCGGGCGGCGCTGTGGACGGTGGGGCCGCTGCTGCTGATCGCACTCGCGTGGGGGCTGATGCGCGAGCGCCGGCAGCGGCAGCGCACGGCGGAGCGCACGGCGGAGCTGGAGCGGCTGTCGTCGGAGCTGATCCTCGCCAACCGCGCGAAGAACGAGTTCCTCGCCAACGTCTCGCACGAGCTGCGCACCCCGCTCACCGCGATCGTCGGCTTCGCCGAGCTGCTGCGGGAGGGCGTCTACGGCGAGCTGCCGCCGCGCCAGGTGAGCCCCGTGCAGCGGATCGAGGCGTCGGCGAACCACCTGCGCCATCTCGTGGACCAGATCCTGGACCTGGCGAAGATCGCCGCCGGCCGCCTCGAGGTGCACACCGAGACGCTCGACCTCCGCCCGTTCGTCACCGACGTGGCGAACGAGGTCGAGGCGCTGGTGGGGGAGCGCGCCCTCAACATCTCGCTCGGCGTGCCGGCGGGGCTGCCGCGCGTGCGCACCGACCCCACGCACCTGCGGCAGATCCTGCTCAACCTGATGGGGAACGCCGTGAAGTACACGCCGCCGCCCGGCACGATCGCCGTGCGCGGCCGCTTCGTGGACCCGTCGGGAAAGCTCCCGCCGATCCCCGGGCCGGTGAAGGAGATCACGACCGAGCTGGAGAGCCACTCCGGGCCGGGCGCGAAGTTTCCCCCGCCCCTCCCCCCGGCGTCTCGCACGCCGCCACGCTCGGAGGGGCTCTGGGTGGCGCTCCACGTGACCGACACCGGCATCGGCGTCGCCCCCGCGGATCAGGAGCGCGTGTTCGAGGAGTTCGAGCAGGTGAACGCCGGCCCGCGCGGCGACTCGATGAACCGCGGCACCGGACTCGGCCTCCCCATCTCGCGCCGCCTGGCGCGCCTGATCGGCGGCGACGTGACGCTGGTGAGCGAGCTCGGAAAGGGCTCGACGTTCACGCTCTGGCTGCCGGTGGACGCGGCGGACGTGAAGGAGACGGGATGAGGGATGAGGGATGCGGGACGCGGGATGCGAAACCGCCTCGGGAGGCACCTGGCGTCCCGAGGCGGTTGTCATCGTGACCCTGAGCTTCAGC
>DATFPD010000319.1:0-4133 GCA_035265005.1 Gemmatimonadaceae bacterium
TATGTCGCGTGGTGAGCGCGGCGGCGACCCGACGGTGCCGAGCACGATCCATCGCCCGTCGGCGCTGTGGAAGCCGTCGGCCGGCGAGTTCCTGGTCCAGAGCAGTCGCGGCTGGCCGGTGCCATCGGCGGGCTGCTCCCACAGAGCAAACCGCCCCGCCCGCGGCGCGGTGTCGGGCGGGATAGGGCGGTCCGAGAGGAACGTGACGGCTCGGCCGTCGGCGGTCCACGCGGGCGCTCGGTCGTCGCCTGGGTACAGCGTGAGCCGCGACAGGGGACCGGTGGGCAACTGCTTGATCCAGATGTCCGTGCCGAGATCGGTGAGGAGCGTGAGGGCGATGCGGCGTCCGTCCGGCGACAGGGCGAGCCCCCAGTCGGTCTCGACTCCTGACGCGGCCTCGTAGCTCCCGCCGGTATTCACCTGCCACGTGGAATCGACGGGCTCCAACTTTCCGCTCCGATCCAGCCACACGAGGGCAGCGTTGGGCGTCGGGCCGGGCGCGAACTCCGGCCGTCCCAGCAGGTACAGCGCCGTCCCGTCGTTCGAGATCGTGAATCCCGGTGCCTGGATCCCGTCGAGGATCGGCACGGGCGCGCCGCTGGGGGCGAGCGCCGCGTCGTCCCACGGCACGGCCATCAGCACCCCCGCGCTGGTGAGGTACAGCACGTGCCCCGTGGGAACGTGCCACGCGCCGATGGCGTCGTCGAAGAGCGCGCGCACGGTATCCCGCCGCGCATCGTACACGTACACTCGGCTCGGACGACAGCTCACCGGCCCGACGCAATTGGTGAGATGTGACGTGAACAGCACGCCGCGCGCGGACGGAAGTGGCGTGGGGAACGCTGCGTAGCGCCCGCCCAGCATCGCCGGCGATGCGATCACCTGCGACCGGGCTTCTCCCGACCGGAGGCGAAGGATGGAGTGGGTCCTGATGTCGTAGTAGAAGATCGAGCCATCCTCCAGCCATGCTCCGCGGTTGAAGACGGGGATCACGGAGTCCGCGAGCTTGAGCGACGCGCCACCCGTGCTCGGGACCCGGCGCAGCTCGCCGTGCGCGACGAATCCGATCCACGCGCCGTCGGGGGAGAAGAAAGGCCCCGCGCCGCCTTCGGTACCGGCCAGGGGCCGCGCGGTCACCTCGTCGCGGCGCTTGACGAAGAGCTGCCCCGGTCCGGTGAGCGGCTCACGGAACACCAGCGCCGATCCGTCGGGTGAGAGCGCCACCTCCACGCCGAACGTGAGCCCATCGAGGGCGCCGGATGCGCCGAGCGTGATGGGATATCGGGCGACGGGCAGCGACCGGCTGGGGCGGAGCCAGCCCCACGCGCCCAGCGCGGCGGTGAGCACGGCCACGGCGATGAGGGCGGACACGACACGCCGACCGGACGGCATTCCCGCGCCCCGCACGCGCGCGACGCTCGTGCCGGTGGCCGCGAAGGCGGGATCGTGGAGCGCTGCCGCGAACGCCTTCGCGCTGTCGAAGCGGTCGGCCGGCACTTTCTCCAGCGCCGTCGCGACGGCCGCCTCGACGTGCGGCGGCACCGCCCGGCGAAGCTCTCTGAGCGGCCGCGCCGGGTCGGCCACGATCTTCAGGATGATCGCCTGCACCGACGCGCCCGTGTGCGGGGGCTCGCCCGCGAGCATCTCGTACAGCACGGAGCCCAGCGAATAGATGTCCGAGCGCGCGGTGATGTGCTTGTCCGCCGTCGCCTGCTCGGGCGACATGTAGTGCGGCGTCCCGAGCGACAACCCCGTCTCCGTCATCCGCCCGCCAGCCGCGGCACTTACTGCCAATGCAATCCCGAAGTCCGCCACCATCACCCGACCGTTATGCATGAGGATGTTCTCGGGCTTGATGTCCCGGTGAATCACCCCCTGCTCGTGCGCGTACTGCAGCGCATCCGCCACCTCGGTGGTGATCTTCACCGCGTCGTCGATGCCGAGCTGCACCTCGCGATCGAGCTTCTCCCTGAGCGTCTCCCCCTGGATGTACGGCATGACGTAGTACAAGAACTCCGGACTGCCGCCTTGCGCCGCTGTCGTGCTGCCGCTGTCGTACAACGGCAGAATGTGCGGGTGCTGCAAGGAGGCGGTGAGCTCGATCTCCCTGAGGAAGCGCTCGGGGCCGAGCGCGGCGGAGAGCTCGGGGTGCAGAACCTTGATTGCGACGGTGCGGCGGTGGCGCAGGTCGCGCGCGCGGTAGACCGTCGCCATGCCGCCGATGCCAATTCGAGACAGGATCTCGTAGTCGCCGATCGTGCGTCCCACCAGCGCGTCTGGTTCCAGCACGGATACTGTGGTCGGCCCCGGCGCGAGGCCTTCGCTCCTCCCGCGACGCGAGTCGTCGCCGCGCTCCGCGGCCAACGGGGAGACGACGGCGGCGCCCAGCAGATCGAAGAATTCCTCTGCAGCGTCGGCATGCTCGAGAAGCGACACGAGCTCGTCGCGCAACGCCGGGTCGTCGCGGCACACCCCTTCGACGAACGCGGCGCGCTCCGAACGCGGCAGCGCTCTCGCCTGCTCGAACAGCACCTCTGTCTTCTCGCTCACGCAGTCCCCTCGCGCGCGCGTTTGAGGTCGCGGTAAAGCCACGCCTGCGCCATCGCCCAACGCCGCTTCACCGTCGCCGGCGAGACGCCGAGCGTCTTCGCCGTCTCCTCGATCGTCATACCGCCGTAGAACCGGCACTCGACCACGCACCCTTGCACCGGGTCATGCTGCTCGAGTCGGCGCAGCGACTCCTCCACGGCGATGATCGCCTCCGACCGCGCCTCGGACACGACACCACCCTCCCTCAGCGTGGCCTCGACCTCGTCGAGCGAAACCGGACGCCCACTGCCGTCTCGCTTCGCGGCGCGCTGCCGCTTGGCGTAGTCGAGGAGCACCTGCCGCATAGCCGTCGCGGCAACGGCGAGGAAGTGCGGATGACTCGACCACTGTGGCGCCGAGTGGCCCGCCAATCGGAGATACGCTTCGTGGATGATCGCCGTGGTGTTCAGCGTCTCGTTTCCGTCCCAGCGCCGCCGCTGCCGGTGGGCGAGCTCGTGAAGCTCATCGTAGACGAGAGGGAGCAGCTCGGTGAAGGCCCGGCGGTCGCCCGACTTCAGCTCCTGGAGGAGGCGCGTCACCGTCTGCTCTTGGGGATGGCTTTGGCTCACGAACTCTCCTTCAAACGTGGGCCACCGTGCCCTGCACGCCGGGCTTACCCGGCGAAGCGGCGTCGCTCCACGAGCTAAGATGCGCCTCCGCTCCATGCCGCGACAGGCTGCCTGGTCCCATGGCTACCTCGGTTCCCCACGCGTGTGAGCCGATCGCCGACGCCTTTGTCGTAAACGGTGGTGAAAGAAGAAGACCCACAGATCACCCAACCGTGTGAGGGAGCAAGCCATGTCACAAGTCAAGTGGAATCACCGGGCGCTGCGCGCGCTGTCGTTCCTCGTGCTCATGGGCGCCGGCCTCGCGTGCAGCGATCCGGTGTCGGGACCCATGACGGTCGGGGACGCCTCGCCTCGCGGGCTAAAGGGCGCCTACGGGGCGTGGACGCAGGCGCTGAGCGCCGAGCTGGCGCCACCGGGCGCGAGCGCAAGCTTCAACACCGCGGCACTCGACGGCTGCCCGTACATCGCGCCGGACGGGAAGACGTTCTTCATGGCCTCGAACCGACCGGGCGGACTGGGTGGGATCGACATCTGGGTCTCGACCCGCGCCAGGGAGGACGAGCCGTGGGGCGAGCCGGTCAACGTCGGCGCTCCGATCAACTCCGCCGCGAACGACTTCTGCCCGACGATCGCGCGCGACCGGCACACGTTCTACTTCGCCAGCAACCGGCCGGGCGGGTGCGGCGGGGACGACCTCTACGTCACGCGCTTCCGCGAGGACGGCACGGTCGACGAGCCAGAGAACCTCGGCTGCCTGGTAAACAGCCCCGGCAACGAAGCGGGCCCGTTCGAGCTCGAAGAGCCGGCGGTTGGGCGGGTGCTCTACTTCTCGAGCACGCGCGCCGGCGGCTACTCCGCCGAGGCGTCCGGGGCGCTGACGGGCGACGCCGACATTTACAGGAGCGAGTGGCGCGGCGGCGCCTACGGGCCGGCCGTGCTCGTGCCCGGCGTGAACAGCGCGTTCGACGACGGGCA
>DATFPD010000320.1:0-4925 GCA_035265005.1 Gemmatimonadaceae bacterium
GTCGCCGCGGCCGGGCTGACGTTGAGCGACTCGGACATGCGGGAGCTGGAGGGCGAGGGCGGCAAGTAGACGCCGGCGATCGGCCGGGCGCGCCGCTTCCTCCCGGGACACGCGTCGCTATCGTTCCTCGCACGAATGCGACGCACGATCCACAACGTCCGGGCGGCGGCCGCCCTCGCGCCCGTGCGCCCCGCGTGGGGTGCCGGGCTGCGCGCGGCCGTGGCCACGGTGGCGCCGCTGGTGGTGGGGCAGGCGCTCGGCGCCGGCGCGGGGACGTGGTTGAGCCTCGCCGGATTCACCGTCGCGCTGAGCGACCGCGGCGGCTCGTACCACAGCCGCGCGGTGGCGATGGGCGCGCTGACCCTCGGCGCCGCGACGACCGCCGCGCTCGGCGCGCTGGGCTATGGCCGCCTCTGGCTCGCGGTGCCGCTCACCTTCGCGGTGGCGGTCGCGGGGAGCGTGGCGCGGGTGTGGGGGAGCGCCGGCGCGGGCTTCGGCGTGGCCGTGCTCAACACGCTCGTCATCTCGCTCGCGATTCCGGGCGAGGGCGCGGGGGAGCCGCTGCGCCGCGCGGGCTACGTGATCGTCGGCGGACTCTGGGCGATGCTGCTCTCGCTCGCCCTCTGGCCGCTGCGCCCGTACCGGCCGGCGCGGCTGGCCGCGGCCGCCGCCTATCGAGCGCTCGCGCAGCTGGCTGACGACATCGCCAGGCGGACGCGCGCCCCCGTCGAGCCGCGCACCGTCGACCTGCCGCCCGGGCTGGCCGCGGTGCGCCTGGGGCTGGAGAATGCGGGCGCCGTGATCGCCGCGCTGCGTCGCGGGCGGCCCGGCGAGACCGGGCGCGGCGAGAGCCTGGTGGTGCTGCGCGAGACGGCCGACCAGCTGTTCGGCCACCTGGTCGCGCTGATGGACACCGTGGACGCGATCCCCGGCGCGGCGCGCGACCCGGCGGCGCAGGAAGCAATCGGGAGCGCGGTGCAGGCGCTCGCCGCGACCGCGCGCCAGATCGCCGACGCGGTCGAGGCGGAACGCGGCTCGCCCGCGGTGAGCGTGTCGTGGACGGGTGGCCCGCTGCGCGAACGCGCGCTCGCGTCCGACGGTCCGGCGGCGGCGCGGCCGCATTACGAGCACGCGGCCCTCGTGCTCGACCGCCTGGCGCAGTACGCGCGCGTGTCGGGGGACACCGCGACCGCGCTCAACAGCGGCGCGCCGGTCGCGCCGCTCACGGGCGTGGTTCACGACGTGGACCCCGCGGCGCCCTCGCTCGGGACGCAGCTCCGCGCCGTGCTCTCGCTCGACTCGCAGGTCCTGCGCTACGGGCTGCGCCTGGGGATCGTGACCGCCGTCGCCGTCTGGCTGCCGGCCGCGCTCCAGCTCAAGCACGGCTACTGGGTGACGATCACGGCGGTCATCATCCTCCAGCCCTACACCGGCGCCACCACGCTCCGGGCGCTCCAGCGCGTCGTCGGAACGGTGCTCGGTGCGATGCTGGCCGCGGGACTGGGCGCGCTCTTCCACGACGCGCGGGCGATCGTCTTCCTCGCGTTCCCGTTCACGGTCATCTCGGTGGCGCTGCTGCCGGTCAACTACGCCGCGTTCTCGGTGTTCCTGACGCCCACGTTCGTCCTGCTCGCCGAGGCGAGCGCGGGGGACTGGCACCTGGCCGGCGTGCGCGTGATCGACACGCTGATCGGCGGCGCGCTGGCGCTGGTCGGCGCGCGGCTGCTCTGGCCGGCGCGCGAGTCGGCGCATCTTCCGACGCACCTGGCGGCCGCGGTGCGGGTCAGCCGCGACTACCTGCGCGCGGTGTCGGAGCGGTTCGGCGACCGGAGCGACGCGGCGGGGCAGGCACTGCGCGAGGCGCGCCGCCGCGCCGGGCTCGCCGTGACGAACGCCGAAGACTCCTTCCAGCGGCTGCTCGGGGAGCACCGCGGCCCGGCGGAGGAGCTGGGGCCGCTGATGACGCTGCTCACGTACTCGCGACGGTTCGTCGCCTCGGTGGCCGCGCTCTCGCTCGCCCGCCACTCGGCGGACGGTTCGGCGGAAGCGCTGGTGCGCCCGTTCGTCGCGGCCGCCGACCGCGCGCTCGACGACCTCGCGTCGGCGGTGGCGGACGGACGCTCGCCGGGTCGTCTGCCGCCGGAGATCGCGGAAGCGCCGGCGGACCCGGGGCTCTCGCCGATCGTACGGGCGAGCGTGGAGCGCCTGTCGCGGCAGGTGCAGACGCTGCACGACGCGGCCGAGCGCTGGGCGGACGGCGGCGCGGCGACCACGGCCGAGCGGGCCGCCGTCGCCGGCGTCCCGGCGCGGGCGGCGCGTTAGGCGGAGCGGCGGCCGGCCGCCTGGGCGCCGCCCTCGAGCAGCACGGCCGCCGCGGCCAGCACCGCCACGCGCTCGAGCGTCTCCATGTCGGCCGGGGTGAGCCCGGCGCGGTCGTCGGACGCGTCCCCGCGAATCACGGCACGGACGTGCGCGCGGAGCTCGGCCGGCGCGCGCTCCAGCATCCGCTCCAGCAGCTCCGACGGGGCCACGTTCGGCCCGTCGGCGCCCCCCTCGCGGGCCAGGGCGTCCGACAGCAGCCGCAGGCGATGCCGGCCGCGCGTCGCGTCGCCGTCGCCGAGGCGGGCCAGGATGCGCGAGAGCTCTCCGTCCACCGCGCCGGCGGGGCGCGCGGCGACGAGTCCGTAGATCGACGAGAGCAGGCGCGTGCGCTCGCAGTAGAGCGGGTTGTCCGCGCCCAGCTCCGGGACCGAGTCGTCCTCGCCGCTCTGCACCAGCTCCGCCAGCACCTCGCGACCGGCTTCGGTCGCCTCCGCGGGCGCGGTGCGCCGCAGCGGCACTTCCCGGATCAGGAGCGACGCGAGAAAGGCGATCGCGATGAACGGCAGCCCGGCGACGAACACCGGATGCATCGCGGCCGCCAGTCCGTCGCGAATCCCCTCGCGGACGGGCGCGGGAAGCCGGGCCAGCATCGCCGGGTCGAGCACCGCGCTCGCGCCCTCGCCCCCCGCCGCCGCGCCGGCACCGAGCCCCGCCGCCGAGAGCTGCGCCGCGGCCTCGGGCGGCAGGTGCCGGGGGATCTCGCGCGCCATGCCGTTGGTCATCATCGTGCCGAGGATCGCGATGCCGAGCGTAGAGCCCACCGAGCGAAAGAGCTGCGTGGCCGCGGTGGCGACGCCCATGTCCTCGCGGCGAACCGCGTTCTGCACGATCAGCGTGAAGGTCTGCATCGCCATCCCCAGTCCCATGCCGACCACCACCATGTTCCGCACCATGGCGGCCGAGCTCGTGGCGCGCGTCATCCGCGTGAGCAGCGCGAAGCCGATCCCGATCAGCGCCACGCCCACCAGTACCGGCACCTTGTAGCGTCCGGTGCGCGAGATGATCTGCCCGTTGATCGCGCTCATCGTCACGAGCGCCAGCATCATCGGGGTGAGGATCGCGCCGGAGCCGGTGACGCTTCGGCCAATGACGCCCTGGGCGTAGATGGGGATGAAGTAGATCGCGCCGAACATGCCCATGGCCACCGCCATGTTGGCCACGTTCGCGGTGGCGAAGATGCCGTTGCGCCAGAGGCGGAGCGGGAGCACCGGCTCGGCCGCGCGCCGCTCGGCGAATACGAACGCCGCCAGCGCGACGGCGCCGGTGGCGTAGAGTCCGACGATCATCGGCGAGCCCCACGGGTACTGCGTGCCGCCCCACACCGTGGCCAGGAGCGCGGTGGTCAGGCCCACCGTGAGGGTGATGATCCCCGCGTAGTCGATGCGGTGCTCTCGCGGCGCGTGCGGCAGCCGCATGAAGGGCACGATGAAGCCGAGCGCGATCAGGCCGACGGGGATGTTGATGAAGAACAGCCAGCGCCAGGTGAAGTGATCGGTGATGAAGCCGCCGACGAACGGGCCGACGATCGAGGCCAGGCCGTAGACCGCGCCCATCATCCCCTGATACTTCCCGCGCTCCCGGGGCGCGATGAGGTCGCCGATGATGGCCTGCGAGAGCGGCATCATCGTCCCCATGCCGAACCCCTCGACGACGCGGGCCACCATGAAGGTGCCGAAGTTGGGGCTCACGCCCGCGATCACCGACGCCGCCATGAAGGTGACGATCCCGCCGACGTAGAACGCCTTCCGGCCGAAGAGGTCGGAGAGCTTACCGACGATCGGCACGATGACCGTCGACGCCAGCAGCGTCGAGACGGCGATCCAGCTGTAGTGCTCGATCCCGCCCAGCTCGGCGACGATGCGCGGCATCGCCGGGGAGATGATCGTCTGGCTGACGGCCGCCAGGAGCATCCCCAGCATCAGGCCGACGAAGACGGTCATCACGTTGCGTCGCCCGCCCACGGCGGCGTCCGGTGCCGTCGGCCGTGGGCGGGGCGGGGAAGGTGCGGTCATGGAGGCAGGCTCGAGATGGACAGGTCGTCCGCCAGGCGCAATGCGCATTCCACCGGCGCGGCCGGCGCGGGCGTGGCCCGGGCGCTCTCGGCCCGTCGATCGCCGCCGGAGAGCACGCGCTCCAGCATCGGCAGGAGCGAGGATACGCGTTTGGCGCGGATGACGAGGTCCCAGAGCGGCTCGAGCTTCTTCCACCCGCCGGCGTACGCGACGTGCCGCATCCGCTCGGCGAGCGACGGCTTGGTGGAGGCGCCGCGGAAGATGGAGCGCCAGCGGTAGAACGACTCGTACGCGCCCCAGTAGCCGTCCTCGAGCTGCCGCGGCGTCAGGCGCGCCGGGCGGAACACGGTGTGTCGCGTGTCGTAGAGGTGCCAGCGGTCGTGCAGCAGGCGGCCGGCGCGGCGCATGCGGTGGTGCAGCGCGGTGCCCGGGTAGGGCGTGAGGATGTGAAAGGTCGCCGTCTCGATCCCCTGGCTCACCGCCCAGTCCACGGTGCGGTCGAAGACGGACGCGTCGTCGCCGTCCATGCCG
>DATFPD010000321.1:0-5647 GCA_035265005.1 Gemmatimonadaceae bacterium
GCCGGTAGGGGCGAGAACTGCCACCTGCGATCCTTCGCTTCGCTCAGGACAGGCTCTGCGACCTGGCTGCCTCGGGACGCCAGGTCGCAGAGCCTGTCCTGAGCGAAGCGAAGGATCGCAGGTGGCAGTTCTCGCCCCTACCGGCATCGGGCGGCGGCGACCATCATCCCGCCATGCTCAACATCGACCTGACCGGCCGCCGCGCGCTCGTCGCGGGGGTGGCCGACGACGTGGGGTTCGGCTTCGCGATCGCGAAGTCGCTGGCCGAGGCGGGGGCGAGCGTCGTGCTGGGGACGTGGCCCCCGGCGCTCAACATCTTCAACGCGATGCTCGAGCGTGGGAAGATCGACGAGGCGCGCCGGCTCCCGGACGGGCGCAAGCTCGAGTTCGAGCGCATCTACCCGCTCGACGCCGAGTTCGACACGCTCGCCGACGCCCCCGAGGAGCTGCGCACGAACAAGCGCTACGCGGAGCGCGGCGACTTCTCGATCGAGGGGCTCGCCAACCGGCTGCGCGAGGACTTCGGCGAGCGCCCGCTCGACATTCTCGTCCACTCGCTCGCCAACGGCCCCGAGGTGAAGAAGCCGCTGCTCGAGACCTCGCGCCGCGGCTACCTGACGGCGGTGAGCGTGAGCGCCTACTCGCTCGTCTCGATGGTCGCGCGACTGGGCCCGCTCATGCGCGAGGGCGGGAGCGTGCTCTCGCTCACCTACATGGCGAGCGAGCGCGTGATCCCCGGCTACGGCGGCGGCATGTCGTCGGCGAAGGCGGCGCTGGAGAGCGACACGCGCACGCTCGCCTTCGAGGCGGGACGCAAGCATGGCATCCGCGTCAACACGATCTCCGCCGGCCCGCTGGCGTCGCGCGCCGCGACCGCGATCGGCATCATCGGCCGGATGATCGAGTACTGCGCGCAGAACACGCCGATCCCGGAGGCGCTCACCGCCGAGGAGGTGGGGCGCGCGTCGGCGTTCCTGTGCAGCCCGCTCGCCAGCGGCATCACCGGGAGCACGGTGTACGTGGACAAGGGGTACCACTCGATGGGGATGTCGGTGACGGCGGTCAGTGAAGGGTAAGACTCGTCGCCGCGCGCTGCTGCTGTCGCCGCTGCTGCTGTCGCTGCTGCTCGCGCGCCCGCTCGCCGCCCAGTCCGACTCCGTCCCGCACTCGGTGCGCCTGCCCGACGGCGTGGTGGAGTTCGAGGCGCGCCCCGACGGGCGGGTGGCGATCGGCGCCGTCGAGACGGTGCGCATGGCCGTCGCCGCGGGGTCGTTCGCGCCGCTCGCGCTCCTGACCTGGCTGGACGAGCTGGAGGCGCTCGCGGCCGCGCAGGCCGGGAGCGCCGGGGGCGCGGGGCGCGCGGTCGCCGACACGATCCCGCTCCAGAGCGCGGACGGCACGCTGCTCGTGCTCGCCTCGCGCGCGCGGTCGGCGAGCGACGAGCCGGGGCTGATGCTCACCTTCGCCCGCACCGCGGCCGCGCCCGGCGCGCGGCCGTCGCCGCCGCTGCGGCTCTTCGTGCCGATCGCCGCGGCCGCCGACAGCGCCTCGTCGCCACTCGTCAGGCTGCGCGCGGCGGCGACCGCCGCGGCCACGCGGGCGCGTGCCCTCGCCCCGCCGCCGGGGCTCGCGGGGGCGGCCGCCGGCCGCGGCGGCACGCCCGACGCCCGGGCGAAGCGACCGCCCACCGCCGACCGGGTCTTCGTCCTGCTGACGGTCGGCGTCGCGGGCGCGATCGCCGGCGCGCGCGTCGACGGCGCCACGCTCGGGTGCGAGACGTACCAGTGCTGGCACCCGGGGATCGAGGGGCTCGCGGTCGGCGGCGCGATCGGCTACGCGCTCGGCGCCACCCTCACCCGCAACCGCGACCTCTGCGGCGCGCGCCGAGCCTTCATCCTCGGCGCCGCCGGCGCCACCCTCGGCGCGGTCCCGGGGCTCGTCGTCGCCACCGGCAACCGCCCCCGCGCCGGCCTCCCGCTGATCCTGCTCGGCCAGGCCGCCGGCGCGGTGGCGGCGGCGCGGTGGTGCGGGTGAGAAGGGCGATACCTGACACGTCGCTCTACTTCACTTCCACCTTGTCCACGCCGCGCAACGCGCGGCCGTCGCCGAGGTCGGCGTAGACGACGAGCTCCGTCGTCCCGGGCCCCAGATCCTGGTTCTTCTCCAGCGCCGCCTGGTCGAAGTAGAGGATCACGTCGAGGTCGCCGTCACCGTCCACGTCCTCGTAGCTGGCGATCGGCTTGCCGTCCTTGCCGCGCGCGGCGGGCGTGTCGCTGCCGTCGTCGTTGCCGAGCGTGAAGAGCGAAAGGTCCGCGTCCATCGCGCTGCTCTCCTTGGTGCTGAGCAGGGCAACCGGGATCAGCTCGCCCGCGCCGAGGAGGACCAGGTTGGGGTACTGAAACGGGCGGACGTCCGTCACGAGCCAGCTCAGGTACGTCACCTTCCAGAGCACAGCGTGCAGCTGGCCGTCGGCCGCGCGGTCGGCGCCGACGATCTCGAGCCGGTCGTTGAGCGCGTCGGCGAAGCCGCTCCCCGTCGTCCCGGGCGTTAGGCGCGGGAGCGCCACGAGCGTGCCGTCCGGCTTCCAGAGCGCGGGCTTCTGGTTGTTCCCGCCGGCGACGTAGCCGGCGGTATTGATGTCGGCGGCGGACCCGGAGGCGCCGGCGTCGGTCGGCAGGATCGTTATGCCGGTCGCCGGCGACCAGCGGAAGGGCCGCGGGCTCGTGAGAAAGCTCGTGGCCCCGACCATCGTGCCCGCGCCGTTGATGCCGTGCGGCTCCGCGTTGAGGCCGATGGTCAGGAAGCCCGCGCCCGGCGTCTCGCGCCACCCCGGCTCCCAGAAGCACTCCTCGGTCGGGAGCGCCGTGGCCGCCGGGTCCCCGCGGCCCGCCACCTGGCCCGCGTTGTTGATCGCGTCGGCCCGCGTCCCGTAGGGGCGGTAGAACGTCGGCGCGCGCCCGGGGGTCCACTTGAAGCCGGTGGTCGCGCACACCGGCCGGTCGAGCACGGCGCGGTCCTGGTCCCAGGTCGACCCTACCACGACGCCGTCGTCGTTGATCCCGAAGGCGGTGATCCACTCGTCGTTGGGCGGGGGCCCGATCACCGACAGAGTCCCAGCGGCCGTGAGGGCGAACGCCCTGCTGATCCCTGGGTAGGGGGGAAGCGACGTGTCGGGCATCGACCCCACGATCGTGCCGCCGAAGTTGATGTCCAAGCCTGTACCGGCGATCCCCGTGTTCCGCATTCCGGTGGAGCGCTGCCAGCGGAAGACCATCTTCCAGGGCGAGCCGGCCGCCGTGGTGGTACCGGTGACGACGCCCAGATCGTTGATGCCGCGGGCCTCGCTGGACGCGGGTCCCCGGGTGGGGGCGCCGAGCGTGCCCAGGTCGGTGACCGTGATCCGCATCAGTGGCGCGAGCGTAATGAGGTCGGACTGGGGGGAGCGCACGCCGGCGGCGTGCGGCTGGAGCGGGTCGTCGCTGCAGGCGGCGAGAGCGGCGACGGCGAACAGGCTGAACGCGGCACGGCGCATGGGCATCTCCAGTGAGGGCACATGGAGAGGCGCAAGACCGGAGCGAGGGCGGACACGGGCGGACATGGGCGGACGGCGGTGTGATTCCGCGCACCGCCGTGCAGCGCTCGGAATCACACCGCGGCTTCCTCGCCGCTCGTCCCACCCTCTTACCGCACCACCACCCGGTCCGTGCCGCGGACGCACCGCCCGTCCCCCAGGACGCCGGCCAGGACCAGCTCGGTGGTGGCGCTCGTTAGGTCGCGGTTGCGCTCGAGCGCCGACTGGTCGAAGTACGCCACGAGGTCGAGGTCGCCGTCGCGGTCCACGTCCTCGAACGCGTGCATCGGGGCGGCGATGAGTGCGGCGCGCGTGATGTGCGCGAGATGCGAGGCGGGCCCCGGGAGGGTAGTGCTTCCCGGGGCCCGCCTCGCGTCTCGCGGCTGCCGCTACTGCCTAACCACTTCCACCCTCGTCACCCCGCGCAGGAACTCGCCGCCGCCCACGTTGCCCGTCACGTAGAGCGCCGTCGTCTCGGGCGTCAGGTCCCGGTTCCGCTCCAGCGCCGCCTGGCTGAAGTACATCAGAAGGTCCAGGTCGCCGTCCCGGTCCACGTCCTGGTACGAGGCCATGAGCCGGCCGTACTCGTCGCGGGCCACCGGCGTGTCACGGCCGTCGCCGTTCCCCAGGCGCATGACGCGCGGGTCGATCTGGCGGATGTCCATCTCGGGGTTCGCCAGCACGGCGAAGGGGAGCAGCTCGTCGGCGCCGAAGTAGATCTGCGGCTTCGGCCACCGGTTCGGCCAGAACTCGACGATGATCTTGTAGAGGATCGCCGTCTGCCAGAGCACGGCGTGCGTCTCGCACCCCGCCGTCACGTCCGAGCCCACCATCTGCAGATTGCTGTTCACGGCCTGGACCTCACCGCCGCTGAAGCCGCAGGCGGGCGGGCCGCCGGCCAGCCGCGGCAGGACGAGACGCGTGCCGTTCGGCATCCAGAAGGCGGGCACCGGCGCCGAGCCGACGCCGACGCTCCCGACCGCGTAGCCGGCCGCGTTGGTGCCGTACGCATGCCCCTGCTCGGCGCCGCCGCCCAGGTAGCTGAAGCCCAGCGCGGGCGACCAGCGGAACGGGTACGTGCCCGCCGGCGAGTGCTCGAAGCCGATGACGGTGCCGCCGTCGTTGATGTCTTCGGGGTACACGCTGACGGTGCTGGACCACGGCTTGATCAGCTCGAAGCCGACGGCCGGCGTGTAGCGGAAGCCGGCCTGACCTAACGTCTTGTCCAGCGAGTGGCCGACGCTCTGCAGGGAGCTGTTGATGTCGGCGAGCGTGGAGGACCGGTTGATCGGCGTGAGCGTGGGGATGTAGCTGGTCAGGGCGAGCGTGCCCGGGTTCCAGCGGACGCCGATGTTGACGTAGCCGGTGATGCTCGGGTTGCCCTCGTCGCTCGTGCCGACGAGGTAGCCGGCGTCGTTGATCCCGTCGGCGTAGCTGGCGTAGTCGTTCGGCATGAAGCCGAGCGGCGTCAGCACGTCGGCGGGGCTGATGACGATGCCTTCGCCGTTGATGCCGCCCGGGATGGAGTAGCTCACGCCGGCGATCGTGCCGCCGAGGTTGATATCGAGCCCGGTGCCCTGCGTGCCGGTGAACAGCATCCCGGTGGCGCTGCGCCAGCGGAACACGCCGGGGAACGTCTTGCCGCTCAGCGTCGTCTCGCCGGTGACCACCCCCGAGTCGTTGATGCCGTAGGCGCGGCTGTACCGGTCGCCGAGGTTCGTCGTGCCGAGCACGCCGAGGTCGGTGACGGCGGTGGTGATGGCGTAGGGGACGATGCCGACGATCTTCGCGCTCGGCGCGCGCGCGGCCGGGCTGACGGCGGGGGGGCGCGTCGGGTCGTCGGAGCAGGCGGCGAGGGAGAATGCGGCCAGGGTGGCAAGCACGGTGGTGGTGGCGGCGGCGGCGGGTCTCATGACGACACCTAACGTGGGAGAAGCGATGCGGGCCGTGGGGGGCCTGGTCGGGACGTGCGTCCCGTCACATCAGCAAGCGCACGCCCATCACCGATGCGGACAGAAGGCAAGCCCGAAACACGAAACCTGCCCCGGGGCGAAGGCTCCCCGGGGCAGGTTTCGT
>DATFPD010000322.1:0-8264 GCA_035265005.1 Gemmatimonadaceae bacterium
ATGAGCCAGCTCCCGTCGTCGCGCCGGACGACCGTCCCCTCGTCGTACCCGGCCCCGGCCGGGAGCTTCCCCACCAGCTCCTCGACGATCTGGTCGATGCTGATCGTGCCCTGCACGCCCCCGAACTCGTCGAGCACGACGGCCACGTGCTGACGGGCCTTCTGGAGCGTCTCGAGCACGCCGTAGACCGGCTTGGTGCCGGGCACGAAGAGCGGCGGCTGCACCATCGCCTTCAGCTCCAGCGGCCGGCCGGCGAGCGCCGGGGCGAAGATGTCCGCGGCGTACGCGACGCCGAGGACGTGCTCCAGGTCGCCGTCGCAGGCCAGGAACCACTCGCGCCCGCTCAGCCCCTCGATCCGCCGGCGCAGGGCGTCGGGCGGCTCGCCGACGTCCACCCAGTCCGTGGCGTGGCGCGGCGTCATGATCGCCGCCGCCTGCCGGTCGCCGAGGCGAAAGGCGCTCTCGACGATGCGGTGCTCGGCCTCCTGCACCTCGCCGGACTCCTTCCCTTGAAGCACCAGCGCGCGGATGTCCTCCTCCGTCACCGCCGGCTCGCCGGACGCCTTGATCGGGACGAGCTTGAGCATCAGCTCCGTGGACGCGGTGAGGAACCGTACGAGCGGAGAGGCGACGCGGGCGATGAGGCGCATCGGCCGCGCCATCGCCGACGCGATGCGCTCGGGTGCGCCGAGCGCCACGCGCTTGGGCACCAGCTCGCCGAGGATGAGTGACAGGTACGTGATGCCGGCGACGACCACGGCCAGGGCGGCGCCTTCGCTGTAGGCGGCCAGCCACGAGACCCGCGCGAACCGCTCGGCGAGCTTCTCCGAGATCGTCGCGCCGCCGAACGCACCGGCCAGCACGCCGACCAGCGTGATCCCGACCTGCACGGTGGAGAGGAACTGCGTCGGGGAGCTCGCGAGCGCCAGCGCGGCCGCGGCGCCGCGGTCGCCCTCGTCGGCGCGCTGCTCGAGCCGCACCTTTTTCGCCGCCACCACCGCCATCTCCGACATCGCGAAGACGCCGTTGATGAGCAGCAGGACGAGAATGACGACGACTTCAGTGAGGATCGCGGACATGCGCGGTGCGCGGGAAGAGGGGCTCGGCGGTGCGCCGCCGGTCATCCCGGCGACGGCGTGGGTGCGGCACCGAACGAGCCGGCGGCGCACCGCGATCGCCGACTCGCTCCAGCAAGCCGCGCTCCGCTCGCTCATCCGCAGCGGGGGAGCTATCCGGAAATATGGCCCGGCGCCACACCCGCACCAACGGCCGTCTCGAGCGCGGTGGTGCCGACCCCAGTGACGCGCGCGGTGACGTGCCGTGCAGGTAGGGGCTCAGCCTCCGTGTCGCAGGGTGACGAGCACCGTCCGCGGCTGCCCCGGGCTCACGAACCCGGACGCCCGCAGCTCCGTGTATCGGTCGTCGAGCAGGTTCTGCACGCCGACCCCGAGCGACCACGGGCCGCCGAGTGGGACCAGCACGCGCGCGTGCACGAGCGTGAAGGCGTCTGCGCGCCCGCCGGGCTCGCCGAACGGCGTGAACGGGCCGGTATAGGCCGCCCACACCGACCCGAGCAGTCCGCGGCGCTCGAAGTCCGCGCCCGCCTCCACGGTGGCGCGGCTCACGCCGAACACCGGCTCGCCGGCCAGCGACTCGCCCTCGTCGTTCACCAGCTCCAGAAAGTGCGCGTCGTTCACCGTCGCGTGGCCGAACAGCGCGACCGCCGGGATGACGCCGACGCGGGCGTCCACCTCGACGCCGCGCCGGCGGCTCCGGCCCCGGGCGCTGGCCGTGAGTGTCACCGGGTTGAACGTCTGCTCGTTGCGAACTTCCACGTCGAACAGGGCAGCCGAGCCCTCGAAGCGCCGGCCCTCGGCGCGCAGCCCCACCTCGCTCGCCCACTCGCGGATCGGCTCGAGCGACGGCTCGCCGATCACGCCGTCGGCCGCGCGGAAGCCGCCGTTGAACGCCGCGTACGCCGACACGGCCGGCGAGAGGCGCAGGAGCGCGCTCAGCTTCGGCGTCGCCACGACGTGCGCCGCCGACGCGCGCTCGCCGCCGTCGCCGCGAGGGCGCGAGCGGTAGGCGAGCCGGTCCACGCGGCCGCCCACCCCGAGCGTGAGCGCGGGCCCGACGTTCACGTGGGCCTCGGCGGTCGGCGCGAGCAGCAGGTAGCCGCCGTCCACCAGCGCGAACGCAGAGTCGCGGGCGCGCCGCGTCGTGAAGTAGCGCTCGAAGCCGGCGTCCACCGCGTGGTAGTCGAGCCCCACCGTCAGGTCGCCGAAGCCCGTCTCGCGGGAGTAGCGCGTGTAGCCGCCGCCGTCCACTCGGCGGTCGGAGTCCTCGGTCTGCGAGGGCGCACCCTCGCCGATCCCACCCTCCGGGGGGATGTTGAGGAACAGCAGCCACCGGCTCACCCGGGCGAAGAGCAGCGAGCTGACGGTGCCGCCGCCGGCGCGCCGGCTCGCCGTCCCGCGCACGGTCCCGTTCTCCAGGTGGCCGCCGTCGGTGGGGTCCACCGCCTGACGCAGCGCGCCACGCTCGAAGTCGTCGAGCGTGAGGAACCCCGGCGAGCGCCAGTTCGCGGCGTACGCGGTGGCGCCTAACGAAAATGACGCCCCGCCGGCGCTCGTCCAGAGCCGGTTGAGCAGCAGGTGCCCGGTCCGGGCGCGCGCGTTCGGGCGCCAGCCGTCCTCGCGCTGCGCGTCGCCGGCCAGCACGTAGCCGCCGCGCGCGGTGACGCCGCCGGTCACCAGCGAGAGGCGCGCGTCGCCGTAGGAGCCGCCGCGCGCACTCCACCGCGTGCCCGCCGCCATCGGCAGCGTGTGCACCTCCAGCTCGCCGCCCATCGCGAACGGGCCAATGAAGGGCGAGACCGGCCCCTTGAGCACGCGGATGTCGGCGACCGCCTCCGGGAGCAGCACGCCCCAGTCCGCGTAGCCCTCCGAGTGCCCGTTGATGGGCTGGTTCGCCGGCACGCCGTCCACCACCAGCGCGACGTCGGTGGAGTGGTCCGACGTGAAGCCGCGGAGCACGGCGTTCGAGGCGAAGCCCGGGCCCTGCCCCTGCTGGTGGACCTCGACCCCCGCCGTCTGCCGAACGATGTCCCAGACGTTCGTCGCCGGCACGGTGCGAATGGCCTGCGCCGGCGCGACCACGCCGCTCGCCGCCTCGGGCCGCGGCGCGCGCTCGGCGACCACGCGGACCGGCGGGAGGCGGCGGGCGCTGTCGCGGGCGGCGGAGTCGCGCGCGGCCGGCCCCTGTCCGGCGGCGGGGACCGCGATGAGTGCCGCGGCAACGATCGACGCCGCCGACGCGCGCGCGCCGGCGATGACTGGACGAAACATGGTGATGGATGCTCCCTCGATGACTGATGGCTGGACGCAGGCCGCCGACCACGGCGACGTCGCGCGTGGCCGGACGAACGCCGGCTGCGATGCGATCGGGAGGTGCCGCGGCGGCAAGCGCCTACGCGCTACACGCTACGCGGCGCCGCGGCCATCAGGTTGGAGGACCGTTGGCGAACGGGAGCAGCCGCGCGCCGGCCGCGCGGGGCGCCGTGTCGGTGCTCGAAACCGGGCCGCCCCCACCGGAATCCGGTAGCGGGAACCTGACGCCGCTGACGCTCGGCGCCGCCGCGGGGCCCGCGGCGCAGCAGTCGCCCAGACACGTACAGTGCCGGTGTCCGGGACCGGGCGACGGCGCCGCGCCGTGGTAGTGCCCGGGCGCATGCCGAGCGTGCGCCCCCGCGGTGCCGTGGGCGGGGCACGAGTGCAGCGCGTCCGGGCCGCCAATGGTGGCGGCGACCCAGAAGGCGAGGAACGCGGCGACGCCGCGGCGCAGCGATGCCAGGCGCACGGCCCAACTATGCGAGGCGGCCGCCGGCGGCGCCAGGCGCTGAAGCTTGGGGGAGCCGGATCTTCGCCCGCACCAGCTTCACCGAGTTCACGAAGACGAGGATGTCCGGGCCGAGGTGGATGATCGCCGCCTGTACGGGGCCGATCCACCGCATGAGCGCCGCGATGATCCCGAGCACGTGCACCACGCCGACGCCGACGAGGAGGTTCTCCTTGATCGTGCGGAAGGCCTTCGCGGCGATCGCGCGCGCCTCGACGATCTTCGACAGGTCGTCCGTCATCAGCGCGATGTCCGCCGCCTCGAGCGCCGCCTGCGTGCCGGCGACGCCCATCGCGATGCCGACGTCGGCCGCGGCCAGCGCCGGCGCGTCGTTGATCCCGTCCCCGACCATCGCGACCCGGTGCCCCTCGGCGCGCAGCTTCTTCACGACGTCGACTTTCGCGTCGGGCAGCAGGTCCGCGTACACCTCGTCCACGCCCAGCTCGGCCCCGATCCGCTTCGCGATCGCGGCGTTGTCGCCGGTGAGCATGACGACCCGCGCGATCCCGGTGCCGCGGAGCTGCGCGATCGCCTCGCGCGCCCCGGGCCGCGCGCGGTCGGCCAGGCGGATCCGGCCGAGCGCGCGGTCGCCCGCCGCGATGTAGACCACGCTCTCGCCGCCGGCGTCGTCGTCAGGCGGCGGGAGCGCGACGCCGTTCTCGGCGAGGAAGGCCACGTTGCCGGCGCGCACGGTGACGCCGCCGACGTCCGCGACGACGCCGCGCCCCCGGACGACCTCGAACGTCCCCGGCTCCGGGATCTCGACGCCCGCCTCGGTCGCGCGCGCCATGACCGCCTCGGCGAGCGGGTGGCTGGAGCGCCGCTCGGCGCCGGCGGCCAGGCGCAGCAGCTCGGCCTCGCTCGTCCCCTGGTCGAAGACGTCCACGCCGACTACCTGGGGGCGGCCGACCGTCAGCGTCCCCGTCTTGTCGAACGCCACCACGTCCACCTTGGCGAGCTGCTCGAGGTAGATCCCGCCCTTGAGCAGGATGCCGTCGCGCGCCGCCCGCGCGATCGCCGCGATCACCACCAGCGGCGTGGCCAGCCCCAGCTCGGCCGGCGAGGTGAAGATGAGCAGCGTGATGATCATCCGCAGGTCGTGCGTCACGAACCAGACGAGAACCAGGAACACGAGCACCACCGGGATGAGCCACGCCGCCACGCGGTCGGCGAGCTTCTGCACCGGCGCCTGCTCCTCCTCGGCCGTCTCGACGAGCTTCACGATGCGCGAGAACATCGTGTCGCCGCCCACCTTCTGCGTCTCGACGTCGAGCGCCCCGAGCTCGACCACCGTCCCGGCGAACACCGTCACCCCGGGCGTCTTCTCCTGCGGGACGCTCTCCCCGGTGATCGGCGCCTGGTTCACCGACGCCTCGCCGTTCTTCACGACGCCGTCCACCGGGATCTTCTCCCCCGCGCGCACGACCACCACGTCGCCCGGCCGCAGCTCGGCCACCGGCACCTCGACGTCGCCCCCGGAGCGCCTGACGAGCGCCACCTGCGGCACCGAGCCGATGAGCGCCTTGATCGACGCCCGCGCGCGCTCGGTGTTCAGGTCGGCGATCAGCTCGGCGATCAGGATGATCGTCATCAGGATCGCGCCCGCCACGTACTCGCCGCCCAGCATTGCGATCGCGGTCGCGATGGTCACGAAGATCTCGGTCCCGATCTTCCGCTCGCGCACCAGGTCGAGCACGCCGGTCTTCACCAGCGGGTAGAGCCCCAGCGCGACGGCGGCGAACAGCACCGGGCGCCCGACGAGGCCGCGGTCGTAGAGCAGGATGACCACCGCCACGGCGAGGATGCGGGCGATCTCGACCCACCGCTCGCGCGTGAGCAGGGAGCGGAACGACGTGCGCGGCGCGGCCGGTGCCGGCGTAGCGGTGCCGGTCGGTGCGGTGGCGGCGGGCCTGGTCGCGCTCGGCATTGGAAGACTCTCGCGGGTGGCGGTGGCGGCCGGCCGGAACGAGCGTCGGGGCCGGCGTGGGATACTAATCGGTGCCCAATTCGTCCGAGTCGTGCGTCCGCCAGCCCGGTAGCGTGTGAGCCCCGGGCTCGCTAGGTTGACGCCAATGCGCCGTCACTCCGTTGGGCGTCTCGTGTTTGCCCTGCTCGCCGCCTTCGCCGCGCTCTCCGCGCCGGCGACGGCGCTCGCGCATGGGCTGGCGCATCAGCGCGAGGGGCCGCGTGGCCATTACCACGGGGCTGCCGCGCCCGCCCCGCGCGGCGTCGGCGAGGTCGAGACCGCGGACGATCCGGCGGCCGACCACCCGCTCCTCCACTGCCAGGAGTGCGCGCCCCGTTCCGGGCCCGTCGCGCTCACGGCACTGGCCGCGGTGGTGGTGACGCTCGCGACTCCGACCGAGTCCGGGGTGCGCGTCGCGCCGCCCGGTGGTGGGGCAATCGCGCCACCGGCCGCGCACCGCGCCCCGCCCGATCAGCCGAGAGCGCCTCCGCGCCGCTGATCCACGCCGCCGCGCCCGGCTCGCGCGGCCGCTCCCACAACCGACATCGCAGACGCTCCGACGCCTGACGGCCCGCACCGGTCCGTGGGCGCCGGCGCTCGCCGACACCGCCCGCGCCCGCCTCCGATCGATCGATGGCGCGCCGCGCGCTCCTCACGCCGACCACGGTCATGCCGTTCTGGTATCGAATCACGCTCCGACCACGCGTCCGTTCGCCGCGACCGGCGCTCGCGCTGAGCGCACTGCTCGTCGCGGGTGCGCTGCCCGCGGCCGGCGCCCAATCGGCGCCCGGCGCTCCGGGCGCCACGGCGCCCACCCCCGCCGGCTGGACGCTCGACGACGTGCTCCGGGCGGTGCTGTCGCGGCATCCGCTGGTGGAGGCGGCGCAGGCGCGGGTCAGCGCCGCTCGCGGCTCTCGGCGGTCCGCCGGCGCGCTCCCGAACCCGGTCGTCACGTACCAGGTGGAGAACGCCGCGTTTCCGGGACAGAGCGTCCCGGCCGGCACCGAGCGGGAGACGCAGACCTTCCTCACACTGCCCCTGGAGCCGCTCTACCAGCGCTGGCCGCGGGTTCGTCAGGCGGACGAGGAGGTGCGGGCGGCGGAGGCGGCGTTCACCTCCACCCGCCGGCAGGTCGCGCTCGACGCCGCCCGCGCCTACTACCGAGTGGCGCTCGCGCAGGTCTCGGTCGCGACGGCCGAGGAGGTCCGCGCCGGGCTCGTCCGGCTGGAGCAGTACAACCGTGCCCGCGTCACCGAGGGCGCCGCGCCCGAAGGCGACTACATCCGCGTCCAGGTCGAGCTGGCGCGCGCCGAGACCGATGTGGCGCTCGAAGGGGTCGAGCTCGCCCGAGCGCGTGCCGAGCTCGCGCCGTACCTCGGCGCGCCGGCGGTCACGAGCATGGCGCAGGACTCGCTTGCGGTCGCCGTGCCGACGACGCTCGATCCGGGCGCGGCACTGCCCGCGCTCGAGGAGCTCACCGGCCGCGCCCGCCGATCGCGCCCCGACATTCTCGCCGCGCAGGCGCGCGCCGCGGCGGCCCGGGCGGACGTCCGCTATCAGCGGGCGCTCACCGTGCGGCAGGTCGGCGCGACCTTCGGATCGAAGCGCGTCGCGGGGGAGAACACCATGCTCGCGGGCCTGAGCCTGCCGATCCCCCTCTTCGACCAGAATCGCGGCGAGGTGCAGCGCGCCTCCGGCGACCGCCTGGCCGCCGAGCAGGAGCTCGCGTGGGTCGAGCGGACGGCCGTCGCCCAGCTCCAGGCGGCGTACGAGGCCACCCGCCGGCTTACCGACCAGGTGGCGGCGCTGCAAGGCAGCTTCCTGTCTCGCGCCGAGGAGTCGCGCCGCATCGCGCTGGCCGCGTACGAGGAGGGCGCGGCGAGCCTGCTGCAGGTGCTCGACGCCTCGCGGACCCTCGGCGAGGCCCGGCTGACCTACTACCGGGCGCTCTTCGCGCAGCGCGAGAGTCTGCTCGAGCTCAACGTCGCCGCCGGCAGCGAGCCGGTCGGCGAGATCCTTCCATCCCAGTCGTCGGGCGCCGCCGAGCAGGGGCAGCAGCCCGCATCGCACCGCCCCGGAGCCAGTCAATGATCGCAGTCAACGTTAGGCATGAAGCCCGCCGGGCCGCGCGGCTGTACCGGCACCTCGGGCGGCTCGCGGTCGTCCTGTCGAGCGCGGGCGCCCTGGTCGGCTGCGGCAAGGAGGGCGACGGCGATGCCGAAGCCAGGGCCGCCGCGCCGGATACGGCGATGGCGGCGAGCAAGGTAGTCGTGATGTCCGCCGCCCAGATCGAGCACGGCGGGGTGCACTGGGCGCCCGCGGAGGCGAACACCGTGGCGGCGGCGGCCGAGGCGCCGGGCCGGCTCGTCCCGAACGAGGATCGCACGGCGCGGCTCGGCGC
>DATFPD010000323.1:0-7664 GCA_035265005.1 Gemmatimonadaceae bacterium
GGGCGCCGTGCGCACCGGGGACGTGTAGTAGCCGTGCAGCCGCTCGTTCACGTCCGCCACGTACTCGGCCGGCGTGAGCAGCCCCGCGCGCAGCAGCAGCGCGCGCGCGTAGTAGTCCGTCACCCCCTCGCCGAACCAGCGGTGCCGCTCGTAGCCGTCGCTGCGCGCCGTCAGCCGCGCCGGGTTCCAGGCGTGGAAGAGTTCGTGCGCGATCGTGCGCTTCATCTCGATCCCGAGCCGCACGTCGTCGTAGGCGTAGAGCGCGCAGGAGTTGGTGAGCCCCGTGCCCCCCAGGTTCCCGCCGCCCCGCTCCCCGGTCGGGATCAGCGTCACCAGGTAGTACGGGAAGTCGCGCTCGTCCCAGAACTCCCGCTCGGCGCGCACGATCCGCCCCAGCACGTCCAGCAGCTCGTCGTCGGTGAACTTCCAGGCGCCGCGCAGCGCGACCGTGATCGGCCCGCCCTCGGTGCGGATGCGGTGCAGCCGGAAGTCGCCCGCCACGAACACCGAGTAGTCCAGCTCACTCGGCGACGCCCGGAAGTGCTGCACCCGCTCCCCGCGGGCGAGCGCGGCCCAGCTGTTCGCCAGCACCCAGTCGTCAGGCACGTCCCGCCAGCGCAGCGTCACCGGCACCTGGACGCCGCTCTGCTCGCTCGCGCGCACGAAGACGCCCGAGCCGAAGAAGTGGACGTAGTCGCGCGAGAGGATCGGGCGGTACAGCCGCTCGCGGTCCCCGCCCTCGCTCTCGCCGCGCCGCCACGTCTGCACGACCTCGTACGCCACCCGCACCGGCGCGCCCGGCGGGTGCGTCACCCGCTTCAGCCACGGCCGCCCGCCGTCGCGCAGCGACGTGCGCGGCGAGAGCGCGCGCAGCTCGCGGATCCCCTCGTACAGCCGCTCGCGCCCGCCCCACGTCGTCGGGAGCGTCAGCGTCGTCTCGCCCCCCGCGCCGCCCGTGAACTCCAGCTCCACCGCCAGCACCAGCCCCGCCCCGCGCGGCACCGGCCGCAGCGTGTACGCGAGCGCGCGCGCCGCGTCGCGGTCGTCCCGGCGGGCGGCCCGCTGCGCGGCGGCCGTGGCGGGCGGGAGGAGCAGGAGCAGCAGCAGAAAAGCGAAGCGGCGGTGCATCACGGCATGCGGCACGATGCTGATCGGGTGCGGTACTCCCCTACATCTAACACCTCGCCGCGAGGTACGGTGCTGGTCGGGCGAGCAACGGCAACGGCGTCGCCACCCCTTGCACTCCTACCCTGCCTCCCTGCACGCCGGTAACTTCATCCGTTCCGCCGCTCCCCCTCCCGCACACCCGACACGGTCTCACATGCCCGGCCCGTCCGACACGCTGCCACAGATCCTGGAGGCGCATCAGAGCGAGATCCTCACGGAGTGGATCGCCGCGCAGACCGAAGGCGGCGGCGCGCGCCGGCTGGGCGGGGGCTCCGACCCGCAGCTCCGCCAGCAGGCGCAGGAGATCCTGGCCGCGCTCGGCCTGGCGCTGCGCGGCGGCGGCGGCTCGGCGAACGTCCAGACTCCGGCGTGGGCGCCGGTCCGCGACGTCCTCGCCGGCATCTCGCGCACCCGCGCCCAGCAGGGGTTCACGCCGTCGGAGATCGCGACCTTCGTGCTGTCGCTCAAGCGCCCGCTGTTCGTGCGCATCCGGCAGGAGCTGTCCGGGAACGCCGACGCGCTCGCCGACACGACGTGGACCGCGACGGAGCTGATCGACAGGCTCGCGCTCTGGACGACCGAGGTGTTCCAGAAGGCGCGCGAGGAGGTGATCGCGCGCCAGCAGCAGGACATGCTGGAGCTCTCGACGCCGGTCGTCAAGCTGTGGGAGGGGGTCCTGGCGCTCCCGATGATCGGCACGCTCGACAGCGCGCGCACCCAGATCGTCATGGAGTCGCTCCTCCAGCGCATCGTCGAGACCGGCTCCGATGTGGCGATCCTCGACATCACCGGCGTGCCCACCGTGGACACGCTGACCGCGCAGCACCTGCTCAAGACGGTCACCGCCGCCCGCCTGATGGGCGCCGAGTGCATCATCAGCGGCATCCGCCCGCAGATCGCGCAGACGATCGTCCACCTCGGCGTCGACCTCGGCGACATCGTGACCAAGGGTACGCTGGCGGACGCATTCGCGCTGGCGCTGCACCGGCGGGGGCTGACGGTCGCGCGGAAAGCGGCTCCGAAGGCGGGAGCGTGAGCGCGCGCGTCGGACCACGCCGCAGGTCGGGAGGGGGATGGAGGGATGGAGGGAGGCGGGGTTGTTCATCCCTCCATCCCCCCATCCCCCTCCCGACCGAGGTCGTGGCGTCCATCGCAACCAGGCGCTGACCGTGGAACGAATCCCGATCCTCAAGATGGGCGACTACCTGCTCGTCACGATCCAGGTCGACATGCACGACCGCCTGGCGATGACGCTGCAGGACGACCTGACGGCGCGGATCTCGGAGACCAGCGCGCGGGGCGTGCTCATCGACATCTCGTCGCTCGAGATCGTCGACTCGTTCATCGGCCGCATGATCTCGAACATCGCCGCGATGTCGCGACTCCTCGACGCGCGCACGGTCGTGACCGGGATGCAGCCCGCGGTCGCCATCACGCTGGTCGAGCTCGGGCTCTCGCTCCCCGGCGTGCGGACGGCGTTGAGCGTGGAGAAGGGGATGGAGCTGCTGCGCGCCGGCGGCCACGAGGGCCCGACGACGCTCGACGAGGCCGACGACGCGACCGGGGGGGCGGAGGAGGATGATGCCGGGGCTCGGGGCGATGGCCGTCACCCGGGATGAGGTGATGCCCATCCGGGCGGCGGCCGACATCGTCCAGGTCCGACAGACGGTCCGCTCGTGGGCGGCCCAGCTGGGCTTCGGGCTGGTGGACCAGACCAAGCTCGTCACCGCGGCGAGCGAGCTGGCGCGCAACACGCTCGACTACGGCCTCGGCGGCACCGTGCGGCTGCTGGCGGTCGAAGAGAACGGACGCCGCGGGCTGCGGCTCGTCTTCGAGGACCACGGCCCGGGGATCCCCGACGTGCAGCGCGCCCTCACCGACGGCTTCACGACCGGCAACGGCCTGGGGCTGGGGCTCGGCGGCTCCAGGCGCCTGATGAACGAGTTCGACATCGTGTCGAAGGTGGGTGAGGGGACGCGCATCACCGTCGCCCGCTGGAAGTGATCGGGCACCGCCGATGACGACGCAGAGCGTGGTGACCGTCTTCCCGCTGACCGACCCGAGCCAGGTGGGCGAGGCGCGCCGGCACGCGGCGGCGCTCGCCCGGGAGCTGGGGTTCGACGAGACGCAGGGCGGGCAGGTGGCGATCGTCGCCAGCGAGGCCGCCACCAACATCGTCCGCCACGGCGCCGGCGGTGAGCTGCACGTGCGCGGCACGCTGGCCGAGGACGGCGCCCCGGCGACGCTGGAGCTGGTCGCGCTCGACAAGGGCCCGGGGATCCCCGACATGGGCGCGGCGATGCGCGACGGCTTCTCCACCGGCGGCACCGCCGGCGGCGGCCTGGGCGCGATCGAGCGGCTCTCCACGTCGTTCGACATCTACTCGACGCCGGCCGGCGGGACGGCGCTCCTGGCGCGCTTCGCCGCCCCGCGCGCGCCGGCCGCCGAGGGGGGCTGGCTCCGCGTGGGCGTGACGGCGGTGCCGCACCCGGCCGAGCGGGTCTGCGGCGACGCCTGGGCGACCGAGATGGGCGCCGACCGCGCGCTGCTCATGATCGCCGACGGACTGGGGCACGGGCAGTCGGCGGCCGACGCGGCCCAGGCGGCGGTGCGGACCTTCCGCGAGCACCGCGCGCGTACGCTGCCGGCGATCGTCCAGTCCATGCACGCGGCGCTGCGCGGCACCCGCGGCGCGGCGGTCGGCGTCGCCGAGGTCGACCGCGCGGCCGGGCTGGTGCGCTTCGCCGGGGTGGGGAACATCGCCGCCGCCGTCCTCGGCGCCGGGGTGCCGAGCCGCAGCCTGATCTCGTACAACGGCATCGTCGGCCACGAGATGCGGAAGGTGCAGGAGGTCTCCGTCCCCTGGGCCCGGGACGCCGTTCTCGTTATGCACTCGGACGGCCTCCAGACCAGCTGGAAGCTCGACCGCTACCCCGGCCTCGTCCGGCACGACCCCACCCTCGCCGCGGCCGTACTCTACCGCGACTACACGCGGGGGCGGGACGACGTTACGGTTCTGGTGGCGCGGGAAGACGTCGTGTGAGGGACGCCGCCTTCCTGGGCCACCGCGTTGTCGGTTGCCAGCAGTCGAGTTGCCGGTTGTCAGTGAGGAGTTCCCGGTTGCCAGTAGCACCAGGCATCCGGGATGCGCAGGGGGCGAGGCGTGCCTCGCCCCTACTGGCAACTGGGTACGGGCGACGCGCGCGTCGCCCCTCAACTGACAACCGGCAACTCGACTACTGAGAACTGACGACTCGCCGTTCACCGCAGCCCGCCGCAGAGCAGCCGTGCAACTCCTGACCGTCGACATCCGCACCGAACAGCACGTCGTCCTCACGCGCCAGCGGGCCCGGCACGTGGCCGAGCTGCTCGGCTTCGACCGGCAGGACCAGACGCGGCTGGCCACGGCCGTCTCGGAGCTGGCGCGCAACGCGTTCCAGTACGCGGGCGGCGGGCGGGTGAGCTTCTCGGTGGACGAGGACGAGGCGGTCGGCGGCAGCGGTGGCGGCGGCCAGGCGCTCATGCTGCGCGTGCGCGTCGAGGACCGCGGGCCCGGGATCCCGCACCTGCGCGACGTGCTCGAGGGGACGTACGCCTCCCCGACCGGGATGGGCGTCGGACTCGCGGGAGTCCGGCGGCTGAGCGACGCGTTCGACATCACCGCCGAGCCGGGCGCCGGGACGACCGTGACCTTCGGCCGCCGCCTGCCGCGCCGCACGCTCCTGCTCACCGACGTCGACGGCGAGCGCATCGCGGCCGAGCTGGCGCGCCGCGCGCCCCCGTCGCCGCTCGACGAGGCGCAGGAGCAGAACCGCGAGCTCGTCGCGGCCCTCGCGGAGCTCGCCTCGCATCAGGCCGAGATCGAGCACCTCAACCGCGAGCTCGACCGCGCCAACCGCGAGCTGACGCAGACCAACCAGGAGCTCGCCGACACCAACCGCGGCGTCGTCGCGCTCTACGCCGAGCTGGACGACAAGGCCGAGCAGCTGCGGCAGGCGTCCGAGCTCAAGTCGCGCTTCCTCTCCCACGTCAGCCACGAGCTGCGCACGCCGCTCAGCTCCGTGCTCAACCTCTCGCGCCTCCTCCTCGACCGCACCGACGGCGAGCTGACGGCCGAGCAGGAGAAGCAGATCGGCTTCATCCGCAAGTCCACGCAGTCGGTGCTGGAGCTGGTGAACGACCTGCTCGACCTGGCGAAGATCGAGGCCGGGAAGTCCGACGTCAGGCTCACCGAGTTCGTCGCCGCCGACCTGTTCGGCGCGCTGCGCGGGATGTTCCGGCCGCTGATGACCTCCAACGTCGTCGCGCTCCTGTTCGACGACGCCTCGGCGCTGCCGCCGCTGCACACCGACGAGGGGAAGGTGTCACAGGTGCTGCGGAACTTCATCTCGAACGCGATCAAGTTCACCGAGCGCGGCGAGATCCGCGTCTCGGCGGCCGCCGGCGCCGGAGACGTCGTCGTCTTCTCGGTCGCCGACTCGGGGATCGGGATCTCCCCCGAGGACCAGCAGCGACTGTTCGCCGAATTCACGCAGGTCGAGCATGCGCTCCAGCGCCGCGTGCAGGGCACCGGTCTCGGCCTCGCGCTCTCGCGGAAGCTCGCCGAGCTGCTCGGCGGCTACGTGACGCTCCGCAGCACGCTCGGCGAGGGGTCGATCTTCTCTCTGACGATCCCGCGCGTGTACGGCGATGCGGGCGAGCCGGCGGGGGGCGGCGGGGGCGGCGGGGCGGACGCCGGCTGGATGGCGACGAGCGGGGCCTTCCCGCGCAGGGAACGGTGAGCGAGCAGCAGCAGCATGAGCAGCAGGCCGTCGGCGGCGAGACCACCCAGGCGCCGCGCCGCACCACCATCCTCGTCGTCGACGACAACGAGGCGAACCGCTACGCCGTCGGGCGGATGCTGCGCGACGTCGGCTTCGCGGTCGACGAGGCGGGCACCGGCCGCGACGCGGTGCGGCGCGCCGCCGAGCACCCGGACCTCGTCGTCCTCGACATCAACCTCCCCGACATCAACGGCTTCGAGGTGCTGCGGCAGATCCGCGGCAACCCGGTCACTGCGTCGCTGCCGGTGCTGCACCTCTCGGCCAGCTACACCAAGGGGGAGCACAAGGCGTTCGGCCTCGAGCAGGGGGCGGACGGGTACCTGACGCACCCCGTCGAGCCGTCGGTGCTCGTCGCGACCGTGCGGGCGCTGATCCGCATTCGTCAGGCGGAGGAGACGATGCGCGCCTCGGCGGCGCTCTGGCAGGCGACCTTCGACGCGATCGGCGACAGCGTCTTCCTGCTCGACGAGGGCGGGATCGTGCTCCGCTGCAACCGCGCCGCGACCGCGCTCCTCCACAGCGCCGCCGACCAGCTGGTGGGCCGCCCCTTCGGCGAGGTCGTGGAGCAGGCGCTCGGCCCGTCGCTCGAGATCCCGCTCCCGCCGGGCGCGGGCGACGGCGGCGCCACCGAGCCCCGCGAGGTGCACATCCTCGACCGCTGGTTCCGCGTCGCCGTCGACGCCGTCTTCGACGACCGCGGCGACCGCATCGGCGCGGTCTACGTCCTGACCGACATCACCGAGCGGAAGGGGGCCGAGGAGGAGCGCGTGCGCCTCCTCGCCGACGCCGAGGCGGCGCGCGCCGAGGCCGAGGCGGCGAACCTCGCCAAGATGCAGTTCCTCGCCTCGATGAGCCACGAGCTGCGGACGCCGCTCAACGCCATCGGCGGCTACGCGCAGCTCATGGCGATGGGCGTGCGCGGCCCGCTGACGGCGGAGCAGCGCGAGGACCTCGACCGCATCCAGCGCAGCCAGCACCACCTGCTCGGCCTGGTGAACGACGTGCTCAACTTCGCTCGCGTCGAGAGCGGGGCGGTGCACTACACGATCACCGAGCTCCCGGTGGACGAGGCGCTCGCCGCGATCGAGACCTTCATCGCGCCGCAGGCGGCGGCGAAGGGGCTCCGCTACGAGTACCACCGCTGCGACCCGTCGCTCGTCGTCCGGGCGGACCGCGAGAAGCTCCAGCAGGTCGTCCTGAACCTGGTCGGCAACGCGATCAAGTTCACCCCCGCCGAGGGGCACGTGACCGTCTCCTGCGAGCCGCGCGACGGCGGCGGCGGCCGCCGCCTGGCGATCCTCGTCCGCGACACCGGCCCCGGCATCCCGGCCGACAAGCTGGAGGCGGTCTTCGAGCCGTTCGTCCAGGTGGACCGCTCCCTCAGCGGCGCCTCCCAGGGCGCCGGCCTCGGCCTCGCGATCAGCCGGGACCTCGCCCGCGGCATGGGCGGCGACCTCTCCGTCTCCAGCACGTTAGGCGCGGGATCGGTGTTCACGCTCACCCTGCCGCTGGCGGAATAGGCAAGTGCGAGATCAGTTTGAGGTAACAGCGGCGGCAGCGGCATTTTGACAGGATGAACGGCGACAGGATGCACAGGATGGTGGACAGGATGCGGGCCCCGGGAGGCGTCGCTCCCCGGGGCCGGCATCCTGTCCACCATCCTGTGCATCCTGT
>DATFPD010000324.1:0-8486 GCA_035265005.1 Gemmatimonadaceae bacterium
CTGGGTGGTGGCGCCGGACGGCCGAATCGCGGTCGTGCGCGGCGAGACGTACCGCGTGGACTGGATCGCCCCGAACGGCGCGCGGACCACCGGCCCGGCGGTCCCGTACGAGAAGATCCGCATCACCGACGCCGACAAGAAGGCGTGGAAGGAAGCGCGCAGCCGCACGGGCACCTCGATCCAGACGCGCGTCGGCGGGGCCGGCGGCGGCCAGACGCAGACGCAGGCCGTCAACCCGCGCGACATCCCCGACCCGACCGACTGGCCGGAGTTCAAGCCGCCCTTCGTCGGGAACGCGGCGACGATCGCGCCCGACGGCACGGTGTGGGTGCTGCGCACCCAGCCCGCCGGAGCGAAGGGGATGCTCTACGACATCTTCGACGGCCGCGGCCAGCTCGTCGGCCGCGCCACCCTCCCGGAGCGCACGCGCCTGGTCGGCTTCGGCAAGGGCGTCGCGTACACGGTGCGGGTGGACGAGGACGACCTGCAGTACCTCCAGCGCTACAAGCTGTAGCCCGTCCGACGGCGCCGGCGTTGTGGGCCACGGATTTTCACGGATGAACACGGATCTGTCCGTGCGCAGCTCAAAGCACCTCATACTTGATGCGTAGCCTGCCCATGAAGCGCCCCACTCGATTCGCACGATTGGCTGCCGTGGCGTCATGCCTGGCGCTGGCCTCGTGCGCGAAGCTGAAGGCGGACGCCGCCGCCGACACGTCGTCCGCCGCCGGCGACTCGTCCGCGTCCGCCGCCGCGGCGGGCGACTCGGCGAAGTCGGGCGGCGGCGGAGAGGGGCGCGCCGTGCTGCTCCCGGTCGTCGGCGAGGAGGCACGCGACGGCGACCTCGTGCTGACCGTCGCCACCACCGGCCAGGTGCGGTCGGACGCGGAGTCGAAGCTCAAGGCGGAGGTGGCGGGGACGGTGGAGGAGGTCCTGGCCCGCCCGGGCGACCGCGTGCGGCGCGGGCAGCCGCTGGTGCGGCTCGACCCGCGGCCGTTCGACCTGGCGGTGCGCGAGGCGGAGAGCGCGGTGGACCAGGCGGAGCTCCAGTCGATGGAGACCTGGCTCGCCGACTCGCTCGCCACCGGCAAGGGGCCACCGCCGGACCGGCGTCGTTATGCACAGGTGCGGGCCGGGCTCCCGGCGGCGAAGGTGCGGCTGGAGAAGGCGCGGCTGGAGCGCGAGCGCTCGACGATCGTGGCGCCCTTCGACGGCGTGGTGGACCGCCTGGACGTGTCGGCCGGCGAGCGGGTGCAGCCCGGCCAGGCGATCACGGCGGTGGTGGACCTGCGCAACCTGCGCGTCGAGGCGTCGGTGCTGGAGCACGACCTGCCGCTGATCCGGGTCGGCGGCCGCGCGGTGGTGACGAGCGCCGCCGCCCCCGACCGCGCCGCCGAGGGCCGGGTGACGGCGGTGCTCCCGCTGGTGGACAGCGCGACCCGCGCCGGCCGCGCCTTCGTCCGCGTCGCCGCGCCCTCGTCAGGCGGCGCCTCCGCGCTGCGCCCCGGCATGTACGCCGACGTCCGCCTGGAGGCGACCCGCCTCCCGGGGCGGCGCCTGGTCCCGGCGCGCGCGGTGATCGAGCGCGACGGCCGGCCGCTGGTGTTCGTGGTGAAGGGCGGGCGGGCGCAGTGGGTCTACGTCACCCCCGGCCGCACCAACGGCGCCGAGACCGAGATCCTCCCCGACTCCAGCACCGGCGCGATCCCGGTGGAGGCGGGCGACACCGTGATCACCGACGGCCACCTGACGCTGGCGCACGACGCGCGGGTGCGGGTGGTGGCGAAGAAAGACAAAGACTGAGTGCTGCACGCAGCACGCAGCACGCAGCACTCATCCTGGCAATGTCCATCACCTCGTTCTCCGTAAAGCGTCCCGTCACGGTCGTCGCCACGACGCTGGCGGTCGTGCTGCTGGGCAGCGTGTCGCTCGGGCGGCTGCCGGTGTCGCTGCTGCCGGACGTGACGCTCCCGGAGCTCACCGTGCGCACCACGTACCCGGGCGCGGCGGCGGAGGAGGTCTCGCGCGCGGTGGCGGAGCCGCTGGAGGAGGCGGTGGCGGCGATGCCGGGGCTGGTCGAGCTGCGGTCGACCAGCCGCAACGGCGAGGTGACGACGCGGCTCCGCTTCGCCTGGGGCACCGACATGCAGACGTCGCTGCTCAACGTGCGCGAGCGCCTCGACAACGCGCGCAGCCGGCTCCCCGAGCGCGCCGCCCGGCCGACGCTGCTGACGAGCGACCCCGGCGAGCGCCCGATCGCGGTGCTCGGCATGACGGGGCGGGGGGACATGCGGTCGCTCGCCCGCGCCGCCGAGGACATCTTCGCCCGCCGGCTGGAGCAGATCGCCGGCGTGTCGAGCGTCGCCGTCGCCGGCGCGCCCGAGGACGAGGTGCGCGTGTCGCTCGACCCGGAGCGGATGCGCACGCTCGGCCTCACCCCGGACGACGTGGCCGAGGCGGTGCGCGCGGCCAACGCCAGCGGCGCCGGCGGCACCGTGCGGCGCGGCCAGTTCCGCTTCTCGGTGCGCACGCTCACCGAGTTCCGGGACCCGTCGGAGATCGCCGACACGCCGATCGCCGACGCGCCCACGCCGGGGGGCGGCGTCGTCAGGCTCCGCGACGTCGGCACGGTCTCGCTCACCACCGCCGACCCCAAGACGGTCACCCGCCTCGACGGGCGCCCGGCGGTGGGGCTCGTCGTCTACAAGGACGCGGGGTCGAACACGGTCGCCGTGACGCGGCGCCTGTACGAGCAGGTGGACGCGCTGTCGAAGGAGTTCCCCGAGATCGGGCTCACCGTGGTCGCCGCGCAGGCGCAATTCGTCACCGACGCGCTCGGCAACCTGGGGCAGGAGATCGTGCTCGGCGGCATCCTCTCGCTGTTCGTCATCCTGCTCTTCCTCCGCGACTGGCGCAGCTCGCTCGCGATCGGGCTCATCGTCCCGCTCTCGGTGCTGGCGGCGCTGGTCGTCCTCCAGGCGCTGGGCGTGACGGTCAACGTCCTCTCGCTGGGCGGGCTCGCGCTCGGCGTCGGCCTGCTGGTGGACAACGCGATCGTGGTCGCCGAGGCCGCCGGCCGCCACCGCGAGGCCGGCCTCGCGCCTGACGACGCCGCGGTCGCCGCCGCCGACGAGGTGGCCGGCCCGCTCACGGCGGGGACGCTCACGACGCTGCTCGTCTTCGGCCCGATCGTCTTCGTCCGCGGCCTGGCGGCGGCGCTGTTCCGGGACCTGTCGCTGAGCGTGGTCACGTCGCTGACGGCGTCGCTCATCCTGGCGCTGACGCTGATGCCGGTCATGATGGCGGGGAGGCGGCGTCGGCGCGCGGGACGCGGCGCGCGGGACGCGGGACGGACAGCGGACCTCGTGCCCGCGGACCACGCGGCCGCGGGCTCCGCACCCCCCGTCCCGCGTCCCGCGTCCCGCGTGCTCCGCCTCGGCCACCACCTCGCCGAGCTCTACGAGCGCGGCATGATGTGGTCCCTCCGCCACCCCGCCGCCGTCTTCGCGATCGCGGCCGTCCTCACCGCCGGCACGGGCTACCTGGCCGTGAAGCTCCCGCGCGAGATCCTGCCGCAGGTGGACGAGCGGGTGGTCGTGGCCGACGTGAAGCTGGCCGAGGGGACGGCGATCGAGGAGACCATCAGGCAGGTGGCGCGGGTGGAGGAGGCGGCGCGGCGGCTGGGGTCGCGCAACGCCTACAGCCGCGTCGGCGTGGCGACGGACGAGGAGCTGCTCGCCGGCGCCGACCCGGGGACGCCGGCCACCGCGCAGCTCATCATCCCGGTGCCGGCGGGTCGCGACGCGGCGGCGTTCGCCGAGGCGCTGCGGCGGGCGGTCCCCGACCTGGCGCAGGGCGGCGCGCTGGCGCTCGACCTGGCCGGCCAGTCGGAGTTCGGGAGTCTGATCGGGCGCGAGGGTCGCATCGTACGCGTGGAAGTCGGCGCGCGCGACCTCGCGACCGCCGAGCGGTGGGCCGACTCGGCGCGCGGGGTGCTGCACGGGCTCCCGTCGCTGGCCGACGTGCGGCTCGCCCAGGCGGCCACGCAGCCGATCGTCGAGGTGACGCTGGAGCGCGAGCGGCTGGCGCAGCGCGGCATCCCGGCGTCGATCGTCGGCGACGTGCTGGCGGGCGGGCTGGGCGGGGTGAAGTCGAGCGACCTGCGCGAGACCGACCGCCGCACGCCGATCGTCGTCCGCTTCGCCGGCGCCGCGCACGAGGACCTGGCGACCGCGCTCGCCACGCCGGTGCGCGGCGTGCCGGTGGGGCAGCTCGTCTCGGTGCGCGAGACCCGCGCCCCGGTCGAGGTGGTGCGCGTCGACCAGCGCCCGGTGACGATCGTCGAGGCGGCGATCGAGCGCGGCGGCACGGCGACCGCCACCGAGGACGTGACGCTCGCCCTCCGGCGGCGGCTCGGCCACCCGCCCGGCGTCACCTGGGCGGTGACCGGCGCCGACGCCGAGCAGCGCCGCACGACGTCGGAGCTGGGGCTCGTCGCGCTGCTGTCGGTCGCGCTCGTGTTCCTGGTGCTGGCGGGCGAGTTCGCCTCGTTCACGACGCCGATCGTCGTCATGCTCACGGTGCCGCTCGCCGCGGCCGGCGGCATCGTCGCCCTCTGGCTCACCGGGCAGAGCATCAACGTCGTCTCGCTGATCGGCATCGTCGTCATGATCGGCATCGCGGACAACGACGCGGTGGTGAAGCTCGACGCGATCCAGCGCTTCCGCGCCGACGGCCACCCGGTGGACGACGCCGTGCTGTTAGGCGGCCGCCAGCGCCTGCGGGCGATCGCGATGACGTCGCTGACGACGATCACCGGCGTCCTCCCGCTCGTCTTCGGCCTGGGGAGCGGCGGCGCGCTCTACCAGCCGCTCGCCGCGGCGGTAATCGGCGGCTCGGTCTCGGCGCTGCTCGTCACCTTCTTCCTGATGCCCACGGCGTACGCGGCGATCGAGCGGCGCAAGGAGCGCCGCGCGGCGGCGCGCGCGGTACTCGTGGTTGGCGGCGAGCCAGTAGCGGCAGATTGAGGATGAGCATCATGCGGACGCGCGTCATTCCGAAGGAGGGCGCAGCCCGACTGAGGAACCCCCGTCCCGACGGAGGAGTCCTGGCCGTTGCGAACTGCGGGACTGCCACAGCTCCTCCGTCGGGACGGGGGTTCCTCCCCCTCGCTGCGCGAGGGGTCGGAATGACGCACGCGTCCCTCGTTCCCGCCCTCGCATGATCCGCTGGGCCGCCCACCGTCCCGCTGTCGTCTGGGCGACTTGCGCGTCGCTGCTGCTGGCGGGCGGCGTGTCGTTCACGCGGCTCGCGCTCGCCACGCGCACCGCCGTGGAGCTGCCGCGGCTGCGCATCTCGGCCAGCTGGTCCGGGGCGTCGGCGGAGCTGGTGGAGATGTACGTGACGGCGCCGATCGAGTCGGCGGTGCAGGGGGTGCGCGGGGTGCGGCGCACGTCGAGCGAGTCGCGCGAGGGGGGCGCGTCGCTGACCGCGGAGCTGGAGCGCGACGCCGACGTGCAGATCGCGCGGCTGGCCATCCTGGAGCGCCTGGAGCTGCTGCGCCCGGAGTTCCCGCCGGGGACCACCAACCTCTCGGTGTCGAACTACGTCCCCGAGGAGCTGAGCGAGCAGCCGCTGCTGCGCTACACCATCGCCGGCCCGTACACGGCCGGGACGATCCAGCGGGTGACCGAGGAGCTGGTCAACCCGCGGGTGAGCGCGGTCCCGGGCGTCGCCGGCGTGACCCAGGTCGGCGGGACCGAGCTCGGCGTCGCCGTGACCTACGACGCCCGGCGGCTGCGCCAGCTCGGGATCTCGCCGGCCGCGCTCGGGCAGGCGCTGGCCGAGGCGCGGGCGGTCCAGGCGTTAGGCGAGGAGCGGCTCGGCGCCTCCCGGCGCGAGGTCGTGCTGCGCGACCAGCCGAAGGTGGTGCAGGACCTGGAGGGGCTCCCGGTGCGCGGCGCCGGGGGGCGCGTCTTCCGCCTCGGGGAGCTGGCGTCGGTGCGGCCGGAGGAGGACGCGCGCGGCTTCTTCTACCGGATCGACGGCCAGCCGGCGGTGGCGATGAGCATCGCCCGCCTCCCCGGCGCCGACGCGATCAAGACCGCCGCCGCGGTGCGCCGCGCGCTCGGCGAGGTGCAGTCGACGCTGCCGCCGGGGATCCGCTTCAACGTCGAGTCGGACGAGAGCGTCGAGCTGGCGCGGCAGCTCAAGGACCTCGTGCTGCGCGGCGCGGCGGCGTTCGTGGCGGTGATGCTGGTGCTGGCGGTCGCGCTGCGGCACGCCCGCGCGGTGGCGCTGGTGATGGGGAGCGCGGCGGTCTCGGTCGCCGGCACGGCGCTCGGGCTCTACCTGCTCGACATCCCGGCCAACCTGCTCACGCTGGCGGGGCTCGGGATGGGGATCGGCATCCTGGTGCAGAACGGGCTGGTGGTCGTCGAGCGGCTCCGCTTCGCCCCGAACACGCCCGACGGGCGCGCCGAGGCCGGGCGCCGCATCGCCCCGGCGGTGGTCGGCGCCACGCTCACGACCGCAGTCGTGCTGCTCCCGTTCCTCTACCTCCAGGGGAACGCGCGGGCCGCGTTCGTGCCGTTCGCGGCGGCGTTCGTGCTGGCGCTCGCCTGGTCGGTGGTCGCGGCGCTGGTGATGGTGCCCGCCCTCGGCGCCGGCCACGACCTGCGCGCCAGCACGCACCCGCGGGCGCGCCGGCTCTACGCCCGCTTCGTCGCCGGTACGCTGCGGCGGCGCTGGCTCACCCTGACGCTCGCCGTCGTCACGCTCGGCGTGCTGGCGTGGGGGTTCCAGACGAAGGTGCCGCGCAACGTCTGGGGCGGCTGGGGGCGCGGGGTCCAGCGCACCACCCTCGCCGCGTCGGTCGGCTTCCCGCGCGGCTCCGACCCCGAGGCGCTCGACCGGATCATGACCGAGCTCGAGTCGATGGTGCTCGACCGCGGCGACGGCGTCGAGCGCGTGATCACCCAGAGCCGCGGCGGCACCGACGCGGTGATGGTCGTGCGCTTCACCCGCGAGTCGGAGTACTCCGGGCTGCCGCAGGCGCTGGAGGACGAGCTGACTGGGCGCGCGTCGATGATGGGCGGCGCGTCGATCAGCGTGCGCGGCCAGGGGCCGGGCTTCAGCAGCGGCCTGGGCTCGGTCTCGACGTCGAATATGCGCGTGAAGGTGCTCGGCTACAGCTACTCGGGGGTCGAGCGGTTCGCGGACGACGTCAAGCGGCGGCTGGAGCGCATCCCGCGGGTGCGGGACGTCGAGATCAGCTCGGGCGCGTGGTACGGCGGCGAGCGCGCGTACGTGGTGACGCTGGAGCCGGACCGCGCCGCGCTCGCGCGCTTCGGCGTGACGGCGGAGGAGCTGACGCGGTCGGTCGCGCGCGAGGTCCGCGGCCAGGTGGGGCGGCAGCTGATCGAGATCGGCGGCGAGGAGGTGCCGGTGACGCTCAAGGAGGTCGGCGCGCGGGACCGCTCGCTCGACGAGCTGCGCGACGCGATGGTGCCCAACGTCGCCGCGTCGCCGGTGCGCGTCGGCGACCTGGCGTCGGTCGGCGAGCGCGAGGCGCTGGCGCAGGTGATCCGCGAGGACCAGCAGTACGTGCGGATGGTGAGCTTCGACTTCAAGGGGCCGCAGAAGCTCGCCCGCCGCACGTTCGACGCGTTCATGCGGTCGGTCGACGTCCCGCCCGGCTACACGATCGCCGACCCCGGCTTCGGCCCCGGCATCGACGACGACAGCGAGCGCGGGCTCTGGCTGGTGTTCGCGATCGGGGTGGTGCTGGTCGTGCTCGCGGTGGCGGTGGTGTTCGACTCGGTCTGGGCGGCGTGGATGGTGTTCCTGAGCCTGCCGATGGCGCTCGCCGGCGTGGCCGCCGCCTTCTGGCTGACGCGGACGTCGTTCACCCGCGAGGCCGCGGTCGGGGTGATCCTGGTGGTGGGGCTCGCCGTCAACCAGGCGATCCTGCTCGTGGACGCAGCCCTGGAGCGCCGCCGGTCGAACCGCGCCGCCGGCGCCGCCAAGGCGTTAGGCGCCCGCCAGGCGCTCGCCGCCGCCGTCGACCGCTCGGCGATGACGGTCCTGGTGACGCTGACCACGCTCGCCAGCCTCCTCCCGCTCGCCGTCGGCACCGACGCCACGGGCCTCTTCGGCGCGATCGCCCTCGCCACCACCGGCGGCACGATCGCCAGCACGATCGGCGTGATGGCGGTGATGCCGGCGGTGCTGGTGGGGCGCGGGGGCCGTCGCGTGCACACCGGTCGGGGCCCTCTGCCGGTCGGCGTTGATTGAATCGACCACAGAGACACAGAGGACACCGAGGACGGGCACACAAAGAGATTGTCCCTCTCACGGGATGAGATGTGAGAATCCTGACAGGGGTCGCGGCCGCAGGGCTCACCCCCGGCCGTTCAGCATCTTCTCCCGATAGAGGGACCCCTCTCCCGTGTGCCCCTCCTCGGTGTCCTCTGTGTCTCTGTGGT
>DATFPD010000325.1:0-9628 GCA_035265005.1 Gemmatimonadaceae bacterium
GGAAGCGGCGCGCCGCCGTCCTCGGGCACCACAGCCTCCGCGGCGGCCTCCGGCTCCGGGATCGTCGCCAGCGCACGCTCGCGCGCGCCGGCGGTGAGCGCCTCCGCGCGGCCGACGAGCACGACCCCGTCCATCGACGCGGCCAGCTCGTCCAGACCGGCCGCCGTCGCGGGCGCGGCGAGCAGCAGCAGCGCACCCACCTCTCGGAAGCCGCTCGCGAGCCGGCGCCAGCGCGGGCTGGTGTAGACCTCCTCGGGGATGACCGACTCGGTCCCGCTCGGGAGCACGAAGAAGTTTCCGCCGTCGTCCGCCCGCCGCGCCACGCGGTTGAGGGAGACGCCGTAGAGGAAGCTGTCGACCAGCCCGTGCGGGTCGTCGCCGCTCACCAGCGACTGGAGGGCGGGCGCCTCGCCGATCAGGTCGCCCACGGCAACCCGCCGCCGTCTCGCCTGCGCGCGCCCGAGCCCCACCGCCGCCCTCGCGACCGCGTCCGTGTCGTCGCCGACGACGAGCACCGACGCGAATCCGTCGAGCGCGGGGGCCGCCGAGCGGCCGGCCTGCTCCCAGTAGTCGCCCGGCAGCGCGGCGCTCACGGCACGCCCTCGTAGACGACGAAGTCGCGGCGGGAGGCGCGGCCGGTCCGGTCGGCCTCCTCACGCGTTGCGTAGGGGCCCATGACCACGCGGTACACCGGCGTCCCCGCGCGCTGCGTCGCGACCACGCGGGCGGGGCGCCCCTCGACCTCGATCTCGGCCGCGGCCTCGCGCGCCTTGCTCTCCACGAGGAAGGCGTTGAACGAGACGTAGAAGCCAACGGCGAGCGACTGCGCTGCCGCGGCGGCGCCGCTGTCGGTACCGCCGGCTGCGGTCGCCGCCGAACCGCTGTCGCCGTTCACCCGGGCCCCGGCGAACGCCGAGTCGAACGCGATCGACGAGTCGACCGTATCGGACCGCGCGAAGCTCACCGGCTCGTCGAGCGCGGCGGCGCGCGGGCGGAACCCGTTCCAGCGGATCAGATACCAGAAGTCCTTCGCCCCGCCCGGCACGCGGCTCCGCTCCTCGAGCGAGGCGCCGTCGACGAACAGCACGTCGTTCGCGTCGGCGAGCGCCACCAGTCCATCAGGTGCGACGAACGGCAGATCGGCGAGCCAGCGCGTGCGCGTGGAGCCCAGGAGCTTGAGCGTCGCCACGGCGACCACCCAGATCGAGTCCCCGTGCGCCGGACGCGCGAGCACGTAGCGTCCGAGCGGGTCCATGCGGAGGTCGGCGACCGCGCCCGGCAGCGTAATCTCCTCCGCGACGCGGTCGCGGTACCGGTCGATCACGCTGAGCGTCGGGCTCTCCTCGTTGGCGACGAAGAGGCGGTCCCCGCTCGGCGTCGGTGCGAGGGCGAGGACGCGGGTGGGGAATCGCACGCTCGGCACCGGCGACAGGTCGCGCACGCTCACGCCGATGAGTCCCGAGTCCACGGTGAAGTAGACGCGGTCGCCCACCCGCGTGCGGAAGCTGCGGGAGATTCGCGGCAGACTCGTGGAGTCGATGGGATGCGGGTCGGGCGGACGCACGCGCCAGATCGCGGTCGAGTCGCCGCGCGGGGCGACCACGAGCACGGTGCCGTCCGGCTGGGGCACGACCTCGCTCGCCGGCACCGGCGGCTCGTACGGCCAGGTGCTCGTCGGGGTGAGTCGCGTCACTGTCCCCTTGCTCACGCCATAGATCGCGTCGCCGTCGGCGGAGGCGAGCGCGGCGAACTTCACCTTGGAGGCGCTGCGCACGCGTCCGAGCCGCAGGTCGATCCGTCCCGGCAGCCCGGCCTCGTCGACGAACGCCAGCGATCCAGCCTCGTCGTCGAAGGCCAGGACGCGCCGGATCGCGGGCGCTGGCGCGGCCGAGCTCCAGAGCGCCGAGTCGAGCCGCGGATAGCCGTACGCCCGCACCAGGCCGCCGGCGCGCGCAACGCGCAGGACGATCGGGTCGGGGCCCAGCGAGGGCTGGGTGGACGAGGCGGGAGCAGACGCGTCGTGCGCGGCGGAACTGCTTGCCCTATCAGAGGATGGGCCACACGCGGCCAGCAGCACGAGCGCCGCCGCGAAGAGGCTGCGCACGCGGGAAAAGCTATCCCGTCGCGGCGGTGGGTACAAGAGAGCGGTGCGAGTTGCGAGCTGCGAGATGCGAGGCGGGCCCCGGGAAGCTCTTGCGTCCCGGGGCCCGCCTCGCGCATCTCGCAGCTCGCCGCCGTTAGAAGCTCGGTCCCAGCGACCAGGTCCAGAAGCCCTTCCGCTCCGGGCTGTCGCGCGGGATCGCGTAGTCCCAGCGGACGATCGCGAAGCCGAAGAGGTTGAGCCGGAGCCCGAAGCCGTAGCTCGTCAGCGGGTAGCGCTGGAGGTCGGAGTCGGTGAAGTCGTCCGGACGCGAGAGGTAGACCTTCTGCCCGCCGCGCCAGGCCAGACCAGCGTCCGCGAAGACGAGGCCGTCGAGGGGCGGCAGCGAGATCGGCAGCAGGCCGAGGTCGAAGCGCCGCACCAGTGGGAAACGCAGCTCGGCGTTGGCCAGCGCCACGCGGCTGCCCAGGAGCTGCGTCGCGTTGCAGTAGCGCGTGTCGCCGCCCAGACCGCCGCACAGGTTCGAGTAGTAGTTCTGCCGGTCGTAGCCGCGGATGAACTGCGGGTTGCCGATGTACTTCGGGAACACGAACTCGTCGCGCCCCACGGCGATGTCCGCCTGAACGCGCGTCGCGACCGTCAGGAAGTTGAACAGGATCGGGTCGTAGCGGCGGTAGTCGGCCGTGTAATTCAGCCAGCGCATCGAGCCGACCGTCGGCTGGAACTCGAAGCGGTAGCGCCGGCCCATGATCGGTCCGGTGTAGCCGAAGAGCGTGTTGTCCGAGACGTACGCCACCTTCGGCGCGGCGTAGTTCAGGCTCGGCAGGTTCTCCACCGTCTCGGCGCTGAACTGCGTCGCGCCGCGGCCGGCCGGGTCGATCCCGCGCACCCAGACCTGGTTCGCGATGTCGATGTTGTTGAAGTCCGCGCCGTACTCGAAGCGGGTGAAGCGGTTGAGCGGGTAGAGGCTCACCGCGAACACCTGCCGCACGAGGTAGCGCGTGACCCTGAACCGCTCCTCGAGATAGCCGCTCTGGCCGTTCGAATAGCTCTGGCCGCTCACCTGGTAGTACGGCGTCTGGTAGCCGCCGAGCGAGTACTGGAAGCGGCGGCTCAGGTTCGTGTAGCCCACGAACAGCTGCGCCTCGCTCACGCGCCCGTTTACCTGCCCGGAGAACGCCAGGCGGTGGTTCCCGAGCAGGTCGCTGAGCACGATCGTCGTGCCGCCGAAGACGCCGCGTCCGAAGTTGTCCTGCGCGTAGCCGACGCTCGGCCGGGCGACGTACTCGGGCTGGAACTGCACCTTGTAGCGGTACTCGCGGAACTTGGCGGTGTCCGGGAGCGCGAGCGCGAAGCTGTCGAGCAGCGCCGCGACGCTGATCACGCCCGTGTCACCGCGCGTCGAGGTCGGCAGATCCGAGGAGAGCCGCACGCCCGAGGTGCCGCGGTAGAACGAGCGGCGGGTGAGCGCGCTGTCGAAGGTGCTCGCCGCCGCGCTGCCGGCGGGCGCCGCCGCGATCGCGGTCGGGGCGCCGCCCGCCGCCGCGTGCTGCTGGCGGAGCGCGGAGTCGGCCGCCAGGCGCAGGCGCATGGCGTCGCCGCCGCCCGGCACCGGCGGATGGTCGTTGGACGCGACCAGCACCGGCCCGCCCTGCGGCTGCTGCTGGAACGGCTGCTTCTTCAGCAGGCGCGGGTTGTCGATCGACCAGATGGTGTAGTCGCCGTCCTCGAAGTAGACGAACGCGAGACGGTCCGCCTGACGCGCCCAGCTGATGACCGGGCTGTACTCGGTCACCGACTCGATGGCCCCGACGACGTTCGTCAGCTGGTAGTGCTGACGCGACGTCATGTCGAACAGGAAGAGGTTCGGGATGCCCGTCCGGTCGGAGACGTACGCGAGCGACTTGCCGTCGGGCGCCCACGCCGGGTTCAGGTTGAAGCCGCCCTGGCCTTCGGGCACCTCGATCCGGCCGGTCTCGAGGTCGAGCAGCGAGACGCGCCACTCGCTGAAGCGCAGCAGCTCGAAGTTGGTCTCCGCGCCGCGGTCGCTGGCGAACGCGATCGTCTTGCCGTCCGGCGACCACTGCGGCTGGAGGTCGCCGTAGCGGTCGCGAGTGAGCTGCCGGAAGTTCTTCCCGTCGACGTCGACAATGTACAGGTCGGTGATGCCGCCGGCGTTCCCACTGAACACCAGGCGGCGGCTGTCCGGCGACCACGCCGGGCTCGTCACGCCCTCGAGCGGGAGGTTGAAGCGGAAGACGGTCTTGCGGCGCTTCACGTCGAGCAGGTACAGCACGTCCTTGCCGTTGCGCTGCGCCGTGAACGCGAGGTACTTCCCGTTCGGCGAGAAGGAGCTCTGCGAGTACATGAGGCGGAGCTCTTCGAAGTTCGGGTCGGTGGTGCTCTTCACCAGCCGCTTGATGCGCTTGCCGGTGCGGGCGTCGCCGAGCCAGATGTCCGGGAAGACCTCGCCACGCAGGAAGCTGCCGGTCGAGATGAAGGCCACGTAGCGGCCGTCGTCCGAGAGCGCGGGCGCGACGAACAGGCCGCCGCCCGAGCGCTTCGACGTCAGCATCGGCTGCGAGAACTTGCGGGCGCGCTCGAGCGTGGCGACCTGCGGGAGGTGACGCTTCTGCATCTCCTCCTTCCACTCGTCGCTCAGCTCCTCCAGGTCCATCCCGGTCTCGCGCTTGAACGCGCGCTCGATCCCCATCGTCGGGATCGCGTTCATGATCTGGCCGATTACCTCATCCCCCCACCGGCCGCCGACGTAGCCCCAGAGGTTCTCGCCGTAGCGGTACGGGAAGAAGAGGTCCGGCCGCGTCGTCATCTGCTCGATCGACGGGATGTGCCCGTTGAGCGCGGCGTCGCGGACGACGGTGTTCGTGTGCGGGTGGTCGGGGCCGACCGAGAGGTACTCCGCCATCCCCTCGATGAACCAGAGCGGCGGATCGACCTGCGCCAGCGTCTGGAGCCCCTGGCCCGCCTTGCCGCGGGCGAAGATGTCGTACTGGAAGGCGTGCACCATCTCGTGCGTCATCACGTGCTCGAACGACTTGTAGTCGCCCGTGAACGGGACGAGCATGCGGTGGCGCAGCGCGTCGGCCACGGCGCCCGTGAACTCGCCGAGGTCGCCGGTGACGTTGTTCTGCCCGAAGTCGGACCGCGAGGCGAAGAGCAGGATCGGCTTCTTCTCGCGGAACTGGTGGTCGAGGAGCCGCGACAGGCGGGCGTAGGACCGCTCGGCCATGCGCGCGGCGTCGACGGCGGCCTCACGCTCCTCGGGGTAGTAGTGCACCAGGAAGTGCTCGGTCTCCAGCACCTTCCACTTGAACTGGTCGTACTGCACCTGGTTCTGCCCGAAGTACCCCTGCGCCGCGGCGGAGCCCGGAAGCGCGAGCGCTCCCAGGGCGCCGAGCGCGGCGAGCGCCGCGAGCGGTGCAAGTGCCGACCCTAGCCGCTTCGCCATCTCTCTCATGGCAGTGCTCCTTGCGGTGTCCCGTGCGACGCCGAACTGCGGGAACCTCCCGCGGCGCCCTCTGTCGGGAGAACGGCGACCACTTCGGCGTCGCCCCAGAGCCGCTCGAGCTGGTAGAACTGCCGCAGCGTCGGGTGGAACAGGTGCACGACGAAGTCGACGTAGTCGAGCAGCACCCAGCGGCCCTGCTGAAGCCCCTCGACGTGGTGGACGCTCGTACCTTCCTTCTTCAACTCCTCGATCACTTTTTCCGCCACACTGCGCACGTGCGTGTCCGAGGTACCGCTCGCGACCACGAAGAAGTCGGTCATGTCGGTGACCGGCTGCAGGTTGAGGACGACGATGTCGTTCGCCTTGTTGTCCTGGCAGATCTGGGCGGCGCGCTGCGCGAGGGCAGCCGAGGTGGACGCGGTCGGTGCGCGATGGGGCATGTCGTCAGTGGGGGCGGGAGGTCGAGCGATGCCAGCTCAGCTAGTAGTCCCGGCGAGCGCGAATTGTTCCGCAAGTGCTTTGCGGCGGGCAGCTTCTGAAGCCGCCCGCGCGCGCCATCAAAATACCGATCTTCCGCTCCCTGATAGGTACGCACGGAACAGACCAGGGACCAGGGACAAGGGACTAGGGACCAGGCCGCCGGGACGAGCGTCACCGGACCGCATGTGAAGCGTTTCGAAGCGTGCGGTCCGGCGGCTACAAGGGAGGACACGCGAGACGCGGGGAGCCCTATCCGCATCCGCGAGGCGGGAAGCGGGAGGGGGGATGCGGGAGGGCCCGGCGGAGAGATCTCTCCGCCGGGCCCTCCCGCATCCCCCTCCCGCCTCCCGCCCTACTGCTTGATCACCCAGACCTTGATCTCGGGGCGGACGTCGGCGTGGAGGCGGACCGGGACGCGATAGACGCCCAGCGCCTTGATTGGCTCGTGCAGGTCCACCTGGCGCCGCTCGATCTCGTAGCCCTGCTGGGCCAGCTGCTGGGCGATGTCCGAGGCCGTCACCGAGCCAAAGAGCTTGCCCTCCTCGCCGACGCGCGCCGAGAAGGTGAGCGAGACCTGCTCGATCCGGCCGGCGAGCTCCTGCGCGGCCGAGCGGCGCTCGTTCTCCGCCGACTCCAGCCGCTCGCGCTCCTTCTCGATGCGCTTCTTGTTGCCGGCGGTCGCCTCCACCGCGAAGCCGCGCGGGAGGAGGAAGTTGCGCGCGTACCCGGGGGAGACCTTCACGATCTCGCCCGGCCCGCCGAGGTTGTCGATGGCCTGCCGAAGAATGACTTCCATGGGAGGAGAGCTCCTGTCGTTATGTAGTCGGGCTGGTCGGGCGCGAGCGGCTCCGCCAGTCGAACCAGGTGTCGCCGAGGCCGAACCAGAGCGCGACGCCGGCGAAGATCGGAAGTACGAGGATCGAGAGAACCACGAGGGCGAGCGTCCCCAGCCAGCCCGGATTGAGGAACCAGGCCAGCACGGCGAGCCCCCTGAGTACGTAGAGGGCGCCGAAGAACACCACCAGGTTCATCCCCGGAGCGCGCAGCTCGCCGAGCGTCGACACGATGAGCAGCGTCACCCCGACGACGAGTCCCCAGACCAGCTGGTCGTTGAATCGGAACTCGCGGAGCGGGGCCAGCGGCAGCCCGATCCGAACGCGGCTGAAGCGGTGAAAGAGGCTCCACGCCAGCGCGAGCGCCGCCAGCGACTGGAGCGCCAGCAGCGCCGGGAAGGTCCGCCGCCCGAGCGCCACGAGCGTCGGCGCGGCGATCTGCCGCTGCTCGTCGGCCGTCCGCTGGAGCGCCGCGGCCGCCGGGTGCTTCTCGGCGAACTCCTGCCACTCGCGCGTCCGCGTCTGCGCGTCCCACTGGTCCACGAACCCCTGCTGCCGGTCCGCGAACTCCGCGTCGATGACGCCGCGGATGCGCCCCGGCAGCCCGGGCTTCACCGCCACCGCGCTCACCGCGACGACGGCCGCGATGGCGACCGCGCTCAGCGCCCGCCCGAAGAACGAGCCGCGCGACCCGAGCACGTTCACCAGCCCGAACGAGGCGGCGAGCACCAGGGCCCACCCGCGTACGAGCTGATCGAACGCGGGGCTGGCGAGGGCAGTGGGCTGCCTCAGCATCCAGGCGGCCAGCAGTGACCAGACGACCGCCAGGACGAATCGCCCCCCCGCCCACCACCCCACCAGCGTGCAGGCGGCGAGCGACGGCACGAGGAGCAGCATGGTGGTCGTCACCGGCAGCGCGAGGCGCAGCGGCGGGATCACCGGCAGCAGCAGAAACGCGAGGAGCGCGATGATGAGACGCCGCCACCCCCGCTCGCGAGGGCGATACTCCGCTCCAGCGCTGGCAGGCGTGGCGGCGTCGGTCATCGGATCGGTCGACGGCGGAAAGCTCGGGACTAGCTCTGGTGCCCGCGGATGTACGGGATGATCGCCAGGTAGCGGGCGCGCTTGATCGCGGTCGAGAGCTGGCGCTGGTGGCGCGCGCAAACCCCGCTCAGGCGGCTCGGCAGGATCTTGCCGTGGTCGGTGATGAAGCGTCCCAGGGTGCGGTCATCCTTGTAGTCGATGAACCGCACGCGGGTCTCGCAAAACGGGCAGGCCTTCGTTGGGCGTCGCATGGTCGGCTATTCCTCGTCGTCGTCGTCTTCGGCTTCGCGGCGCCGGGCGGCCTCGAGCTCTTCCTCGGTCATCGGCGGGGCGCCGAGCTCGTGCTCGAAGAGCGTGAGGAGGTAGCGGAGCACACCCTCGTCGAGCTTGATCGCGCGCTCGTACTCGGGGAGCGTGCTGGGCTCGGCGGCGAAGCGCTCGACGACGTAGTAGCCGGTGTCGCGCGGTCCGATCTTGTAGGCGAGCTGGCGACGGCCCCAGTGGTTGGTCGAGATGTCGCCCTCGGCGACACCGAGGAGGCCGTGGAACCGGCCGAGCCGGTCGGTGATGGCGGCGTCTTCGAGCGTGGAGTCGAAGACGTAGACCGCCTCGTACTGGCGAGGCATGCTTGGCAATCCTCCCTGTGGTCTAGAAGCCGCCCCCCGCTGGTTGCCGGAGCGGGGGGAGGGGAAATGAAGGCCGCCACGGGGGCGGCCGTTGTCAGAGCGTGTAAACCTAATCGCGAAGCGGAATTGGGACAACTGGCGCGCTGGTCCCGTCGTGTGCGCGCGCTGCGTCACCTGTCGAGCTGCGCGAACGCGGTGGCGGGCACCCAGGGCACGCCTCAGAGCCGTGCGGTTCTGGTCGAATTGCGCATCCGCTCGGGCACGTCCGCTCTTGCGGGACTATAGTAGACACTACTATAGTGTGCTCCGCGTTATCTGTGCGGCGTTGGGGGATGCCCGCCATCGGAGCCGACGAACATGCTGACCGACCTGAGTCTCCACGTGCTACTCGCGGTCGGAAACGGCGCGGCGCACGGCTACGCGATCGGGAAGGACATCGCCGAGCGCTCCGGCGGCCGCCTCGATCCGACGACCGGCGCGCTGTACCAGGCGCTCAAGCGGCTGGTGGACGACGCCCTGCTGAGGCCGACACAGGCGCCCGCCGGGGAGAGCAGCGATCCGCGGCGGAAATATTTCGCCCTCACTCCGGCGGGCCGTCGGGCGGTCGCGGCCGAGATCGCGCGCCTCGAGGGGCTCGTCGCGCTGGCGCGGGAGCGGCGGCTCTACCCGTCGAGCGCGGGATGACGCAGCCGCTGCCGGAGCGGCTCTTCGCGCGGCTGCTGCGCCTGTTGCCACAGGACTTCCGCGCCGAGTACGGCGCCGACGCCGTCGCCACCTTCGCCCGACGCGCCAGCGAGGTGCGACGCCGCGGCCGCGCACAGTGGCTGATTTGGGTGCTGCGCGAGCTGGCCGGCCTCGCGCGCGCCGCGGCGCAGGAGCACGCGGCGGCACTCCGCCGAACCACCCCACAAACTACCCACCGAGGGCCAGGCGCAATGGAGCATCTGCTGCGGGAATCGCGTCACGCCGCCCGCCGGCTCGTGCGCACGCCGGGCTTCACGCTCGCGGCGGTCGTCACGCTGGCGCTCGCGATCGCCGCGAACACGGCGATCTTCACGCTGGTCTACCGCATCGT
>DATFPD010000326.1:0-4745 GCA_035265005.1 Gemmatimonadaceae bacterium
CGGCTCGGCGGGCGTCGCCTGGTAGATGATCTCCTTGGGCAGCGCCTCGTCCGGCGGTGCGGCTCTTCCCGTGCGCATCGTCGCCATGACGGCGAGCGCGACGACGCTCCCGTGCAGCACCGCGCTCGCCGCCGTCCCCCACCCGCCGCGCTGGCGCGTCGCCCTCGATTCGAGCAGATCCTGGAACATGGCCCGTCCCCCGTGCATCGTTAGGTTCCGGGGGCGCGGGCCCGTCCTCGTCCCGCGCCCCGTGCACGCAGGCTAGCGGGGGCGGGTTGCGCGGCCGTTGCGGGTGCGTTACGAGCCGCTCAGCGGCGGGTTACGATTGGCTCGCCGCCACATTGCGGGCGCATTACGGGCGCACTACGCGAACGGCCGCCCCGCGCAGCATTGCGCGGGGCGGCCGTCCTGCCTGACTGCCTGACGGGTGGGGCGGGCTCAGACCTCGTCGTCGAGCTTCTGCTGGCCCTCGCCGACCTTCTGGCGACCCTGGCCCTCCAGGTCCTTCGCCTTGCCCTTGAGCTGCTGGCTGGTGTCGCCGGTCAGTCCGCCGGCGGCGTTCTGCACCTTGCCCTTGATCTCCTGCCCGAGCCCCTCGACGCGATTCTCGGCGCCGCGCGTATTCAGGTCCTTGTCCGCCATGTGACCTCCGAAAGCTGTGTGCGGGATAACTCGTCACCCCCGCTCTGGGAGGATGACCTAGTGCAAGGGACGCACCGTACGCGGGTGGACAGAGCGCGGGATGCGGGACGCGGGCTGCGGGATGACACCGCTCGGGACGTTTCGTCCCGCAACCCGCCTCTTGCGCATTCGATATATCTTACGTTATTACTTTTGTAAGATATATCGTCAGTAGTATCGCAACGGGACGCCCGCGCGGAGGGGCACACGGTATGTGGTTCAACTGCAATGATTTCGGGCATGAAGCAGCCGGACGGCGTGGAAAGCACTTCATCTGGGATACGCCCTTCATGGGCGGCTTCTGGGGTGGCGGGCCCGGACGCGGCGGCTGGGGAAGCGGCCCGCGCCGCGGGCGGGTCTTCGAGCAGGGTGACCTCAAGCTGGTGATCCTCCGGCTCCTCAACGAGAAGCCCCGCCACGGCTACGAGATCATCAAGGAGCTCGAGGAGCGCTTCGCCGGCACCTACTCCCCGAGCCCTGGCGCGGTCTACCCCACGCTCACCATGCTCGAGGACCTCGGCTACGCCCGCGCGACGCCCGAAGAGGGCGGCAAGCGGATCTACGAGATCACCCCGGAGGGTCGGGCCTACCTCGAGCAGCACCGCTCGGCCGCGGACGACATCTTCGAGCGGATCGCGCAGTTCGGCGCCGGCTTCTTCGGCGGCCCGATGATGGACCTGCACGGCGCCTTCGGCGACGTCGCCCGAGCCGCCTACGGCGTCGGCGCCCGCGCCACCGGCAACGCCGAGCGCCTCCGGGCCATCAAGGAGATCCTGGAGCGGGCCGCCAGGGAGATCGAGGGACTCGAGAAGGCGGGAACGCAGGCCTGAAGGGCGATTCGCGATTCGCGGTTCGCGGTTCGTGATTCGCGACGTGTCCCGGGTGGCTCCTGGGTGCATAGGAGCTTCTCGAGGCACCTCGCGAATCGCGCAACGCGAATAACGAATCGCCCTTCAGCTCGCTTCACCCGGGCACGCCTGGTGCTAGATTACGGGACGGTCGCGCGGCTGCGCGGCCGCTTTTGCTTTGTCCGACCAGAGGCGTTGGGCGGGCGGATGCGCAGTGCGGCGGCGGAGCTGATGTGCCACCGACCCTGCGCCGTCAGTCCGGCGCGACCTTGGAATGAGCGCAGAACCTGCCAGACCACGCCGACCGAACGCCGGAGACGGCGACGCGTCGTCGGATACCGCGCGGGCCGCTTCGGGTAGGCCCGACTCAGGCAAACGAGAGAAGCGCGCCGAGCCGGACCCGCGCGCCGCCGGCGCGACCGCATCGCCGGAAGATGAGGGCCCGGAACCGCTCACCACGAGCGGGACGCACCTCGCCGTCTCGCACTCGCACCACGCCGCGGAGAACCCGCGGGGGAAGCTGCTCGCCACCCTGTCGCTCACCGCGCTCGGCGTCGTCTACGGCGACATCGGGACGAGCCCGCTCTACTCCATCAAGGAGTGCTTCAAGGCGGAGTACGGGCTGACCCCGACGGTGGCCAACGTGCTCGGCCTGCTGTCGCTGATCGTCTGGTCGCTCGTGCTCATCGTCAGCGTCAAGTACGTCGTCTTCATCCTGCGGGCGGACAACCGCGGTGAGGGCGGCGTGCTGGCGCTGCTTGCGCTCGTGCTGCAGCGCGAGCACCGCACCTCGGACCGCAGGCGCCGCGCGATCCTGATCGCGCTCGGCCTCTTCGGCGGCGCGTTCCTCTACGGCGACGGCATCATCACGCCGGCCATCTCCGTGCTCGGCGCCGTGGAGGGGCTGGAGGTCATCGCGCCCGGGCTCAAGCATCTGGTCGTCCCGATCTCGTTCGTCATCATCTTCATCCTGTTCTTCTTCCAGTACAAAGGAACGGCGAAGGTCGGGGGCGTGTTCGGCTGGGTGATGCTCGCCTGGTTCCTGAGCATCGGCGCGCTCGGGCTCGGCAAGGTGATCGGGCACCCGGCCATCCTGTCCGCGCTCAATCCGTGGCACGCGGTCGAGTTCTACGCGGCGCACCCCCAGCGCTCGTTCGTCGTGCTCGGCGCGGTGGTGCTGGTGGTGACGGGCGGCGAGGCGCTGTACGCGGACATGGGGCACTTCGGGAAGAAGCCGATCCGGCTGGTCTGGTTCGGGCTCGTCTTGCCGGCGCTGCTGCTGAACTACTTCGGCCAGGGCTCGCTCGTCATCGAGAACCCGCAGGCCATCGAGAACCCGTTCTATCTGCTCGCGCCGCGCTGGTTCCTCTACCCCCTGCTGTTCATCGCCACCGCGGCCGCGGTCGTCGCCTCGCAGGCGCTGATCTCGGGCGCGTTCTCGCTCACGCAGCAGGCGGTGCAGCTCGGCTACAGCCCGCGCGTGACGATCAAGCACACGTCGGAGCAGCAGGCGGGGCAGATCTACATCCCCGAGGTCAACAAGGCGCTGGCGGTCGGCACGCTGGTGCTGGTCGTGACCTTCGGCTCCGCCGCCGCGCTCGGCGCCACGTACGGCGTGGCGGTGACCGGGACGATGGCGATCACCAACCTGCTCTTCTACGTGATCGCCCGCCACCGCTGGAACTGGACGCCGCTCAAGGCCGGGGCGTTCCTGACGCTGTTCATGGCGATCGACCTCACCTTCTTCGCCGCCAACCTGCTGAAGGTGCGCCACGGCGGCTGGGTCCCGCTCGCCGTCGCCGCGCTCGTCTTCACGCTCATGACGACGTGGAAGCGCGGGCGCGAGATCCTGCGCGACATCATGCAGCGCGGCTCGCTCCCGATGGACCTCTTCCTGGCCGACGTGGAGCGCCGCAAGCCGCACCGCGTGAAGGGGACGGCGGTGTTCATGACGTCGAACACCGACGGTGCGCCCGGCGTGCTGCTGCACCACCTCAAGCACAACAAGGTGCTGCACGAGCAGGTGCTGCTGCTCTCGATCATCTCGGCCGAGGTGCCGCAGATCGTGGAGGCGAGCCGCGTGACCGTGGAGCCGCTCGCGTACGGCTTCTACCGGGTGGGGGCGACGTACGGCTTCATGGAGACGCCGGACGTCAACGAGATCATCGCGCGCTGCTCCCAGCACGGCGTCCGGACCCGCCCGCAGGAGACGAGCTACTACCTGGGGCGCGAGCGGCTCCTGCCCACGGGCGGCGCGCGCATGGCGCGCTGGCGGAAGAAGCTGTTCGCCTTCATGGCGCGCAACGCCCAGTCCGCGACCGAGTTCTTCGGCATCCCGCCGAATAGAGTCGTCGAGCTGGGGACGCAAGTCGAGTTTTAACGGCACAGCCGCCCAGCAGTCCCGCCGTCACCACCAGACCTTGTACACGAGCGCCACGTTCCTTCCCGGATTCGGGGCGAAGTCCTTGATCTCGCTGGCGGCGTCGCGGTAGAGGGCGTCGGCGGCGTTGTCGAGGCGGAGGGTGAGGGAGTGGGCGTGGGCGCCGGCAGTGAGGCGGAGTCCGGCGTGGAGGTCGGCGAGGGTGTAGGCGGGCGTGCGCAGCTCGCCGGGGGGGACGCGGCGCTGGGCGAAGGCGCGGCGCGCCTCCGTGCCTAACGACCAGCGGCCGTCGTCGTAGCGGGCCGAGAGGCCGAGGCGGGCGGGGGGGATGAACGGCAGCGGGGCGCCGCCGGCGTCGGCGGCGCGGACGAGGTCCCCCATCGCCCCGAGCACGACGTGGCCGGGGAGGGCGACGCTGGCCGAGCCCTCGACGCCGCGCAGCGTCGCCGCGCGCTGGCTGGCGACGTGGAGCGGGAGCCGCTTCGTGCCGCCCAGGCCGTCGCCCACCACCGTGTCGCGCGGCCGGCCGGCCGCGTCCACCGCCGGGTAGAGCGCGATGTAGTTCTCGATCCGGTTGCGGTACGCGGCGAGCTGCACGCTCCCGCGCCGCCGCTCGACGCGCAGCACCGCGTCGGCGCCGGCGTTGGTCTCGACGGCCAGCGACGGGTCGCCGCGCTCGAAGGCGCCGGTGCCGGCGTGGCCGGCGAGCGAGAACAGCTCCTCGACCGTCGGCGTGCGGACGGCCCGCGCCAGGTTCACGCCGAGCGAGGCCCCGTCGGCGAGTGGGACGCTGAGGCCGGCCGAGCCCGAGAGGGCGTCGAACCGCCGCCGCCGTC
>DATFPD010000327.1:0-2547 GCA_035265005.1 Gemmatimonadaceae bacterium
TGCTCCGGCTGCGCGCCTACCCGGAGCGCGCGTTCCGCGGCCGCGTGACGGCAATCGCCCCCGCGGCCGAGGAGAACCCCGCCGGCGGCCGCGTGATGCGGGTGCGGATCGCGATACCTAACGACTCGGGGCTCGTCAAGCCCGAGATGTCCGGCTACGCCCGGATCTACTGCGGCAAGCGCCCGGCGCTCGACGTGCTGACCCGGCGGTTCCGTCGGTACCTGCGCGTGGAGTTCTGGTCGTGGTGGTGAATCGGCGCGCGCCATCCAGGGTGCGCGCCGCGTTGTAGTACCCCCGAACGGAGGAGGAGTGGATGAAGAACCTGAAGCTGAAGCTCGAGGAGCTGGAGCAGCGCATCGCTCCCGACACCACCGGCAACCCGGGCAACCACAACCCGCCGGCGAACAACACGAACAATCCCGGCAACGAGGGCACCGGCGGCCAGGTGTCCACCGGGAAGTAGCGCCCGCGCTGGCAAGCAGCGCCGGTGACCGTCCACTGACATCAACCCGAGAGGAACCCGTATGAAGAAGCTCACCCTGAAGATCGAAGAGCTCGAGCAGCGCATCGCGCCCGACGCCACGTTCACGGGCAACCCGCACGACCTGCCCCCGGGCCAGGGCAACTGGGGCGGCGGCCCGGGCAACTCCGGCAACGGCGACCAGAACGGTCAGAACAACACTGGCGGCGGCGGCCAGCCGTAAGGCGGGCGACTCCTCCCAGCCGGAAGAGGCAGGCCGCGCGCGCGGCCTGCCTCTTTCTTATTGACACGCCGGACACCCCTAGCTAGCTTGGCCTAGCTGTTTAGGTATACCCGCCAGCGTCGGCATGCCCAAGTCCAAGAACGACATCCTCCAGGGCACCCTCGCCCTGCTCGTGCTCCAGACCCTGGCCAGCCGCGGCCGGCTGCACGGCTACGCCATCACCTCCCACATCCAGCGCGCCTCCGACGAGATGCTGCGCGTCGAGGAAGGCTCGCTCTACCCGGCCCTTCACCGAATGGAGCAGGACGGGTGGCTGCGCGCCGAGTGGGGGGTGACGGAGAAAAACCGCCAGGCCCGCTTCTACTCGCTCACCCCCGTCGGCCGGAAGCAGCTGGCCGAGGAGCAGGAGAGCTGGGCCCGCCTCACCGACGGCGTCGGGCGCGTGCTGAAGTACGCGTAGACGCGAGCGGACGACTCACCCCACGGAGTACGACGCACCATGGCCTGGTACCGGCGCCTCCTCAACCTGGCGCGCCCCGAGCGCCTCTCGCGCGACCTCGACCGCGAGATGGACTTCCACATCGCTGAGCGCGCGGACGAGCTGCTCGCGGCCGGCGGGATGAGCGAGGCCGAGGCGGCGCGCGAGGCGCGGCGCCGCTTCGGCAACCGCACCTACCAGAAGGAGCGCACGCGCGACGCCGACGTCCTGGGATGGCTCGAGTCGCTCGGCGCCGACCTGCGCTACGCCGCGCGCGCGCTCCGCGCCAGTCCCGCCTTCACCCTCGTCGCCGTGCTCTCGCTCGGCCTGGGGATCGGCGCCAACACGGCGATCTACAGCCTGATCGACGCCGTGATCCTGCGCCCGCTCCCGGTGAGCCGCCCCGAGGAGCTGGTGGAGGTGACGATGGCCGGCAGCCGGGGCGGCGACGAGCTCCCCAACCCGGTCTGGGAGCAGATCCGCGACCGGCAGGACGTCTTCGCCGGCGCGTTCGGCTACGCCAACGTCCAGTTCGACCTCGCGGGCGGCGGCGAGGTGCGGCCAGTGAGCGGGAGCTGGGTGAGCGGCGACTTCTTCACCACGTTAGGCGTGCGACCGGCGGCGGGCCGCCTGCTCGTCCGCGCCGACGACGTCCGCGGCTGCCCCGCCGTCGCCGTGCTGGGGCACGGGCTCTGGCGGCGCGAGTACGGGGGCGCGGCGGACGTCGTCGGCCGCACGATCTCGCTCGACGGCCACCCGTTCACGATCGTCGGCGTCGCCGAGCGCGGGTTCTTCGGCGTCAACGTCGGCCGCTCGTCGCAGGTCTACGCGCCGCTGTGCGGCGAGGCCCTCGTGCGCGGCCCGCGCAGCTCGCTCGACGTCCGCGACGACTGGTGGGTCCAGGTCATGGGGCGGCTGAAGCCCGGCGTCGGCGTCGCCGAGACGCGGGCGCGGCTCGCCGCGGCGTCGCCCGCCATCTTCGCCGCCACGATCCCCGCCCACTGGGGGAGCGAGGAGCAGCGCAACTACCTGCGCCACGCGCTCGACGCGCAGCCCGCGGCCGCCGGCCACTCGGCCATTCGGCAGCAGTACCGGCGCGCCCTGCTGGTGCTGATGCCGGTCGTCGCGCTGGTGCTGCTCATCGCGTGCGCCAACGTCGCCAACCTGCTGCTGGCGCGCGCCACCGCCCGGCAGCGCGAGATCGCGGTGCGCCTGGCGATGGGGGCCAGCCGGCTCCGCATCGCGCGGCAGTTGCTCACCGAGAGCCTGCTGCTCGCCCTCCTCGGCGCCGCGCTGGGGACGCTGTTCGCGCGGTGGGGGGGCGGCCTGCTGGTCGGGCTTCTGGCGACGCGCACGAGCGCGGTG
>DATFPD010000328.1:0-10645 GCA_035265005.1 Gemmatimonadaceae bacterium
GCAACGACATCCTGCGCGCCTCGCTCGCGACGATGCGCGCCGAGGGCATCGACGGGACGGTCTACACGCACCCGATCGGCGCGCACGGCCACGGCGCGGGGCCGCTCATCGGCCTCTGGGACTACCAGGAGGGCGTCCCCGGCCGCGGCGACCACCGCGTGATCCCGAATTCGTGGTTCTCGATCGAGCTCCAGGCGACGACGCCCGTCCCGGAGTGGGGCGGCCAGCGCGTGCGGTCGATGCAGGAGGAGGACGTGATCGTCGGCGCCGACGGCGTGCCGCGGTGGGCGATGGGGCGGCGGCAGACGGCGTTCCACCTGGTGCGGTGAACGGGACGCGTCCCGCGTCCCGCGTCCCGCGTCCCGCTTCCCGCTTCCCGCTTCCCGCTTCCCGCTTCCCGCTTCCTCATCAGAACGCTGCTGCTCGACGAGCTGCAACGAACCCGGCCCCGGTGGTAGGATTCGACTGGACCGGACCAGCATCCAGCTTCCGTCCCCCTCCCGGGCCGCAGCAGCTCGAGTGTCGCGAACAGTGAAGCTGTCGTACCGCCGCACCCTCGTCGCCGCGCTCTGCCTGACCGCGGCGACCGCCCCCCGCGCCCAGATCCCCGCCCCGCGGGAGTTCCGCCATCAGGAGCTCATCGTCACCGGCTACCACGAGCCGAGCGGCTACGGGAGCGTGGAGCTCAAGCCGATCCCGGTGGAGGGCGCGCCGGAGACGAGCCTGACGACGATGTTCCGCTACAGGGGGCGCGCGCTCGCCGCGCCGCCGACCGAGGTGCGCGTCGTGCTCGCCTCGGTGGCGCCGGGCGGGGGGCGCTACGCGGCGGTGAAGAGCGTCGTCTTCGCTCCCGACGGGGGCGCGCCGGTGAGCGTGCCGGTGACGGTGCGCGCGGTGGACTCCAGCTCCGGGCGGGCGCGCGAGCAGGTCTTTCTCAAGATGCCGGCCCGGGACTTCCTGCGCGTGGTGAACGCCAGGCGCGTCGAGGTCCGGCTCCCCGGCGCCTCGTCAGGCGGCCAGCTCGCGCTCGGCGAGACGCAGCTCGAGGCGCTCAAGGACTTCGCCAGCCGGATGGCGCCGGCGGCGCACGCCGCGGCGGCGGCGCTTCAGGGGGGGGCGCTCGCCACGACGCCGCTCGTCGAGCGCGAGGGGGTGTACCTGTCGAACCAGGTCGAGCGCCGCGCCGTGCAGCGCGGGGTGTTCATGCCCCCGCTCTACCCCGCGCAGATCCCGATCGGCGCGCGCGACCGGCGCGTGGTGGTGGTGGAGTTCGTCGTCGACAGCACCGGCGTTCCCGAGGTGGGGACGCTGCGCGGCCACGCCGCGCGCGACAGCCTGTTCGTGCGCGAGATCGGCGCGGTGCTCCCGCGCTGGCGCTTCACGCCGGCGCTCAAGGACGACCGCCCGGTGCGGCAGACCGTGGTGCACACCATCCTGTTCGACCCCGGGCCCACCTGGCTCTCGGTGGCGGTGGACACCACCGGCTGCGGCGCGGCGCCGGGCACCCTCATGACGGTGAAGGCCTACCACCCGCAGGACGTCGAGCGTCCGGCGCGGCTCGTCCCCGCGCAGGCCGCGGCCCCCGAGTCGCTCGCCGCCGCGGCCGCCCGCATCGAGGCCGCGCGGCGCCAGGTCGAGACGTTCTTCATCGTCGACACGGCGGGCCACGTGGCCCCCTGCACGCTGTACGTCATCCCCTCGGCCGACCCGCAGCTCGCCGAGCTCGTGCGCCGCGCGCTCCCCACCTGGCGCTTCGAGCCGGCGCGCCTCAAGGGCTACAAGGTGCCGCAGCTGGTGGAGTGGAAGTTCGAGTTCAGGTGAGGGATGGGGGATGAAGTGCCTCGGGATAGCCTGTCCTGAGCGAAGCGAAGGATCCCGGGCGGCCGGCATCCCGCATCCCGCATCCCGCATCCCGTCCCTATCTTGCACTCCATGTCTCCCTCCAAGAAGCAGATCATCGTCGTCGGCGACCGGGTGCTGGTGGCGGTGGAGGATGGCGAGGAGCGGACGAAGGTCGGGCTCTACCTCCCGCCGACGGCGATCGACAGCCAGGCGGTGCAGGGCGGGCGGATCGTCGCCACCGGGCCCGGGCTGCCGATGCCGGACCTGGGCGACGCCAGCGCCGACGAGCCCTGGCGCACTGGCAGCGGAGCGCGCGAGACGCGCTACCTTCCGATGCAGGCCCGCGCCGGCGACTACGCACTCTTCTTCCGCAAGGCCGCCGTCGAGATCACCGTCGAGAACGACCGCTTCCTCGTCGTCCCGCAGGCCGCCATTCTGGCGCTCGTCCGGGAGCCGGGGGAACGAGAGGAGGGGGAGGACGATTACCTTACGTAGATGCGAGTTGCGAGCTGTGAGTTGCGAGAGGTAGTGCGCCGGGCGGCCCCTGGCAGTCCGAGGTCGTTCCTCTCGCAACTCGCAGCTCGCAACTCGAAACGCTCGTCGAACCGCACACCACACGGAGCTATAACCCCATGTATCCAGAGCCTCTGGTCGCCCCGATGCGTCAGGAGCTGACGCGGCTGGGCTTCGAGGAGCTGCGCAGCAGCGCCGACGTCGATGCGACGCTCAAGGACGCGAAGGGGACGACGCTCGTCGTCGTCAACTCGATCTGCGGCTGCGCCGCGCGCAACGCCCGCCCCGCCGTCGCGAAGGCGCTCGCGCAGACGCCGGCGGCGCGCCCCGAGCGGCTGACGACCGTCTTCGCCGGCCAGGACGGCGAGGCCACCCAGCGCGCCCGCTCCTACTTCACCGGCTACCCGCCCTCGTCCCCGTCGATCGCGCTCCTCCGCGACGGGAAGCTCGTCTACATGCTCGAGCGCCATCAGATCGAGGGCCGCTCCTCCGACGAGATCGCCCGCGACCTGAGCGGCGCGTTCGAGAAGTACTGCGCGACGGCCGGGGCGCAGAAGCGAGACTAGTCGCTCGACCCTCCGCGGGACGGGGGATGAGGGATGGGGGACGGGGGCTGAACCCTTCCCCTTCCCCCTCGCTGCGCTCGGGGTCAGGGTCAGGGCAGGCTGTCAGCGGTAGCACTTCATCCCCCGTCCCCCATCCCCCATCCCCTTTTCTCAGGCACACAGCGTGCAACGCCCGTCGCGCACCTTTGTGGAGGATGAGGACATGGAGCGGAACGACAGCTTCGGCACCGGGAGCCAGGGGCAGGAGAGCGGCTCGACCGGCGGCTACGGGAGCACCAGTGGAAGCAGCGGAAGCAGCGGCGGGTTGGGCGGCAGCGGCTCGACGGGCGGCGCCGGCTACGGAGGGAGCAGCTACGGCAGCACCGGCAGCACCGGCTCGACCGACTCTACCAGCGGCAGCACGGGCGGGAGCACGGGCGGGAGCAGCAGCTACGGCGGATCGACCGGCGGCGATGGGCAGAGCCGCGTGCAGCAGGGGCGTGAGGCGATGAGCGACGCCGTGGGCACCGCGCGCGACAAGGCGTCGGACCTGGCGAGCACCGCCCGCGACCGCGCTTCGAACCTCAAGTCCACCCTCGCCGACAAGCTCGAGGCGGGCGCCGAGCGGCTCCGCGGGACCGGCGGGAGCCAGCGCTTCGCCGGTGCCGGCGGCGCGACGGCGGGCACCGACGACCGCGTGGCGCAGCTCGGCGGCCGGGCCGCGAACGCCCTCCAGAGCACCGCGGACTTCCTGCGCGACGGTGACCTCAAGGAGACGATCGAGCAGCAGGTGAAGGAGCACCCCGGACGGACGCTCCTCATCGCGCTGGGCCTCGGCTACGTGCTCGGCAAGGCGTTTCGTCGCTAGGAGGTCCCGATGGCGGTCAATCGGAACGACGGCCAACGCTCGTCCGGCTCCCTCGCCACGCTCCTGAAGGATCTCGGCGAGGGGACCGCCACGCTCATCCGGCAGGAGGTGAAGCTCGCGCGGGTGGAGCTCGCCGGCATGCTGAAGGCGGTCGGCGAGGGGACGGCGTCGGTCGCGGTGGGAGGCGTGCTGGCGTTTCTCGGCCTGCTGTCCTTCTTCACCGGCTTCATTCTCCTCCCGGGAGACCAGTGGCTGCGCGACCGCTACTGGTTGGGAGCCCTCATCGTCACCGTGCTGGCGGGGGGAATCGCCGCGTGGTTCGTGAAGCGGGGGATGGCGTTGCTCTCGCCCGCGCAACTCGCCCCCGCCCAGACGGTGGCGCAGCTCAAGGAGGACAAGCAATGGCTGAAACGACAGCTGACGTGAAGCGCGACATCGAGATGACGCGCGAGCGCATCTCCAATACGCTCGCGCAGCTCGAGCAGAAGACCAACGTGCTCCAGATCGTGAAGGACCACCCCTGGCCGGCGCTCGCGGTGGCGTTCGGCGCCGGGGTGCTGCTCAGCGGCTCGCGCGCCGACGTCAAGGCGGCCGGCGCCACGCTGGTCGCGACCCGCGGCGCGAGCAGCCGCGTAGGGACCGTGCTCGACGACGTCGTCTCGCAGCTCATGACCGGGCTGCACGCCGCCTTCCAGCACAAGATCGAGGGGCTGGTGAACGAGGTGAAGGAAGCGATCGGCGCGCCGGTCGACGGGCAGCAGGCGCAGCGCTCCGGCCAGCAGTCGCAGTACGGCCAGACGCGCTCGCAGGGCGGCTCGCAGGCCGGTGCCACGAGCGGGCTGGGCGGCACGGGCGCCGGCACGTCGAGCTCCGGCTTCGGCGCGACCAGCGGCGGCGGCAACAGCAGCGGCGGCTCGGCGTCGACCTCGACCGCCGGCGGCCCCCAGAGCACGGATGTGGGCGCCACGCGCTCCTCGTCGCTCGGACGCGCCGACTGATCGGCTGAGCGAACGAGGCAGCGGCCAAGCGGCCCGGGCGCAGATGGCGCGCCCGGGCCGCTTCGTCATCCCGCCGGATCATCACTCGCTTCGTGTGATCCGCATCACGCGCGGCACGGCGCGTGCTATTGAAGGCGCCGAGCAGTTCAGGTGTTTCTCGTCCGGCGACGCAGCCTGGAGGAGCGCCGAGCTCGTCACGTTCGCACGCCGCCGTCGCAGCACGGTGTCACCGTCGTCCACGTGTTGGAGGAAATGCAGCATGAAGCGCATCGCCGAAGTCACCCGCCGGTTCGTGAAGGACGAGGAAGGGATCGCCGTCTCCGAGTACGGCCTGCTGGTCGGGATCGTCGCCGTCGGTCTGGTCGCCGTCGTCACGGCGTTCAAGAACCAGATCGGCACCTGGTTCACGAACATCACGTCGCAGCTCACCGCGACGAAGTAGCCACACCGCAGCGCGGCGGCTGGCACGTCAGCGCCAGCCGCCGCGCTTTCGTCTCATCTCGTGCCGGCAGGCTGGAGTGTGGTGCGCCTCGTGGCTGGAGTGGTGCTGATGGTACTCCTCGCGTGGGCGTGCGCGTCCGACCTGCGCCGGCGCCGCATCCCGAACGCGCTCGTCCTCGCCATCCTCGCGTCCGGCTTCGTGCGCGCCGTCGCGCCCGGCGCCGAGTCGCCGGGTGTGCTGGGTGCGCTCGGCGGCTTCGCGCTGGGACTCGCGATCTGGCTCCCCTTCCACGCGCTCGGCGTCCTCGGCGCCGGCGACGTGAAGCTGGTCGCCGCCGCGGGCGCCTGGCTGGGGCCGCTCAGTGTGCTGAACGCGTCGATGTACGGCGCGATCGCGGGGGCGCTGGTCGCGCTCGTCACCGCGGCGTCGCAAGGCACCCTGCGCGAGGTGCTCTCGTCGGTCGCCGTCCGCGTCGGCGCGCTCCAGCAGGGCCGCTGGCTCGGCATCCCGCCGATCTCGCGCGCGAAGCACCAGATGCCCTACGGCGTCGCCCTCGCGATCGGCATCGCGCTGGCGTGGTGGGCGCGATGAAGCGGGAAGGGGGATGGGGAAAGGGGGATGAAGTGCCTCGGGCTCCTTCGCTTCGCTCAGGACAGGCTGTCCCGGGGCACTTCATCCCCCATCCCCCATCCCCCGTCCCCCAGTGCGTCACGGAGGACTCTCGCATGCGGCATCGCAGTCTCAAGCACCGCCTCACCGCCGACCAGGGCGTCTCGGTCGTCGAGTTCGCGCTGGTCGTGCCGATCCTGATGATGGTCGTGTTCGCGGCGATCGACTTCACGCGCGCGTACTTCACGCAGAACCAGGTCGCGTCGGCGGCGCGGGCGGGGGCGCGCTTCGCGGCCGTGCAGTCGAACCCGATGGCGAGCCAGGCGCAGATCCGGCAGGTCGTGCGGCAGTTCGGCGCCCAGCTCGGCGGCCCCGGCATCACCGACGACCAGATCCAGATCGCGCTCAACAACGCCACCGGCGAGGTGACGGTGAGCATCGTCGGCTACCCCTTCTCGCTCATCACGCCGCTCGCCCGCACGGTCGGCGTCGGCACGATCCCCATCACCAAGCGGGCGACGTTCCGGTGGGAGTGGAGCTAGGAGACACCTGAGACCTGCGACCTGCGACCTGCGACCTAACCCCCTCGGGAGGCCCCTGCGTCCTGAGCGCACTGAGGTCGCAGCTCGCAGGTCGCAGGTGGCAGTTCTCAGGATTCCGCTCGCCACGTTTAGATCCCATGGCCCACTCCAACTACAAGCTCGTCCTCTACAGCGCCGTCGCCGTCGCCGCGCTGGCGACGATGGGGGCGTACAAGGCGATCGACGCGATGCGCGGCGGCGACGCGGCGGGGCGCACCCGCCCGGTCGTGGTGGCGACGCGCGAGCTCGCCGAGGGGACGGTGCTGGAGGCGAGCGCGCTGTCGGTGAAGGCGTGGCCCGCCGACGCGGTGCCGGAGGGGGCGTTCGCGAGCGTCGACTCGCTGGTCGGCCGGGTGGCCGCGGTGTCGGTGCTGCGCGAGGAGCCGGTGCGGGCCAGCCGCCTGGCGCCGGTCGGGAGCGGGGCCGGCCTCCAGGTGAAGATCACCCCCGGGCGCCGCGCGATGGCGGTCAAGATCGACGAGGTCGCGGGGCTGAGCGGCATGATCCAGCCGAACAGCCGGGTGGACGTGCTGGTCACGCTGCGCACCGACCCGTTAGGCGGGCGGCAGGTGGCGAAGCTGTTCATGGAGAACATGCGCGTCCTCTCGGTCGGCACCACCTACCAGAACGACCGCGACGGCAAGCCGATCAGCGCCACCACGGCCACGCTCGAGGTCACCCCCGAGGAGGCCGAGCGGCTGGCCGTCGCGGCGAACCAGGGGACGATCCAGCTCGTGCTGCGCGGCTACGGCGACCCGGACACGGTGCGCACGCGCGGCGCCAGCTCGGCCGATGTCCTGGCCGAGCTGCGCGACGCGCCCACGGTGCGCCCGCCCGCCGCGCCGCGCCGCCGGAGCGCCCCGCGCCCGGCCGCCCCCGCCGCCGCCACGCCGGCCCCCGAGCCGGCGCCCGCCGTCACGCAGACCCCGCCCGCGCCCCCGGATTCCCTCACCGTCCGCATCTACCGCGGCGCCAACGTGACGCAGCAGAAGTTCGAGCGCGACACGGCAAAGAAGCGCCCGCCGCGATGAGCTGGCTGGTTCGCGGGCACGACACCGAACGGGAACACGGATGAACACGGACAAGAGCACGGATGAACGCCGACCGATGCCCGCGCGATTCAAAGCCCCTCTCGGACAGGCGGGAGGGGCTTTGACGGTGTCGGGACGCATCCGCGTTCGTCCGGGCCGTCGTCCGTGTTCATCCGTGTCCGCTCTCGTTCTCGCCGCCGCGATGCTCGCGGCCCGGCCGCAGGCCCGGGCGCAGGAGGACACGACCGTCATCACGATCGACCTCGCCGTCGGGCGGTCGTTCCCGATCACGACGGCGCAGGCGATCACGCGCGTGTCGGTGGCGACGCCGGAGATCGCGGACGTGGTGGTGGTGAGCGAGCGCGAGGTCGTCATCAACGCCAAGGCGCCCGGCGAGACCGACGCCATCCTCTGGCCGGCGGCCGGCACGCGCACCCACTACCGCATCCGCGTGCACTCGCCGCTCGAGCGGCGGCAGGTGGCGCTCTACGTCAAGTTCGCCGAGGTGCGGCGGGACGCCCTGCGCAACCTCGGCGTCGCGCTGCGCTACGAGGACCGCAACACCACCATCGACGCCGGGAGCAACCTGAGCGGCGGCGTCGGGACGCCGACGCCGCAGGCCGAGTCGTTCCTCACCGTGCTCACGACGCTCGACACGCGGAACCTCCTGCTCACCATCGACGCCGCGGCGCGCCAGGGGAACGCGCGCCTGCTGGCCGAGCCGAACCTCCTGGCCGGCAACCGCGAGGAGGCCACGTTCCTCGCCGGCGGCGAGCTGCCGATCCCGATCGTCACCAACCCCGGCACCGGCGCGGCGGGCGGCTTCCAGACGGTCACCATCGTCTGGAAGGAGTTCGGCGTCCGCATGCGCTTCGTCGCCGAGATCGTGAGCGACAGCCTGGTGAAGCTCGCCGTGAGCCCCGAGGTCTCGACGCTCGACTACACGAACGCGGTCATCATCTCGGGCTTCCGGGTGCCGGCGCTGCGCACGCGCCGCGTCGAGAGTGTGCTCGACGTGCGGCGCGACGAGAGCCTGGTCATGTCCGGGATGTTCAACGACGAGGAGGAGCGCGTGCGCATCGGCGTGCCGCTCCTCAAGGACGTCCCGGTGCTCGGCGCCCTCTTCTCCAGCACGCGCTTCCAGCGCAACGAGAGCGAGCTGCTGGTGGTGGTGACGCCGGTGGTGGTGGACGCGATGCGCCCCCGCACGGGGAGCGTGGTGCGGCTGCCGGCCGACAGCGTGCTCCCGGCGCGCGGGGCGCTGGACCGGCGCCCGCCCTCGGACTCGCCGCGCGGCCGCCGCCGCTGGTGGTGGCCGTGGTAACGCGCCAGGCTACTCGCTAGGCGGGCTGGCGATGATCCGGCGTCAGGCGCTCGTGGTCGCGGGGGCCGCCGGGCCGGCGGAGACGGCGGCGGGCGTCTTCGCCCGCTTCGGCTTCGCCGACGTCGGGCAGGCGCCGAGCCTGGCGCAGCTCCTCGACGGGCCGGAGCAGGGACGCTTCGACCTCGTGGTCGTGCCGCTCCAGGACGTCACGCCGCTCCAGCTCGCCGCCCTCGAGCGCGAGGTCCGACTCGGCCGCTTCGGCTTCGTCATCGGCACCGCGCCGAAGCCGGACCCCGAGCTCATCCTCCGCGCGATGCGCGCCGGCATCCACGAGTTCGTGGTCTTCCCCCCGGACCCGGCGGAGCTGGCCGGCGCGGTGGACCGCCTGCTGATGCGCGGGCCCGCGGCCGGCGCCGGTCGGCAGCAGCGCGGGCACGTGATCGCCGTGCACAGCGGGAAGGGGGGCGTCGGGGTCACGACCGTGGCGCTCAACCTCGCGCACAGCTTCGCCCGCAACGACCCGCAGACCCGCGTCGCGCTCGCCGACCTCGTGGTGGGCGGCGGCGACGTGCGCGTGATGCTCGACCTGCGCGGCGGCTACGACATGGGGCACCTGGCGCAGAAGATCGACCGGATCGACGCGCAGCTCCTCACCTCGCTCCTCGCCCCCGTGCGCGGCGGCGTCTGGGCGCTTCCGAGCGCCGACGACCCGGAGCTCGACGACGCGCTCGGCGGCGAGGTGACGACGACGGCGATCCAGCACTTCCGCGCGCACTTCGCCTTCACGGTGCTCGACTGCGAGCACCACCCGAGCGAGCGCACCCTGGCCGCGCTCGACGCCGCCGACCGGATCGTGCTCGTCACGCAGCCGACGATCCCGGCGCTCCGCAGTGCCGCGCGCACCGCCGCCCTCTGCCGCCGGCTGGGCTACGCCGACGAGAAGCTCGCCGTGGTGCTCAACCGCCACCGCCCCGACCTGGACGTCCTCTCGATCGAGGACGCGGCGAAGGCGGTCGGCGTCCCGATCACGAGCACCCTCCCCAACGACTACGCGCTCTGCGCCGAGGCGCTGACGCGCGGCGTGGCCGTCGCCGAGGTGGCCCCGCACTCGCCGCTCGCGGCCGCGTACGCCGAGCTGGCCGCCAGACTCGGCGGCGCGCCCCCGCCGGCCGAGGCCACGCGCACCAACGGCTCGGGACGGTTGGGACGCATCATGCAACGCATTCGAAAGGCTGGACACGGATGAACACGGACAGGAGCACGGATCAGCACGGATCTCTCCGTGCGCAATCCAAAGCTCCTCCTATCCAGGCGAGAGGGGTGCCGGACGTCGCCGGGACGCATCGGTGTTCATCCGTGCTCCTGTCCGTGTTCATCCGTGTCCGCTCCTCGCATTCGAGCTGAGTCATGTCTCTTCGCGATAGGCTGAATCGCCGGAAGAACGGCGGCACCGCGCAGCTGCCGGCGGGGCCGGAGGCGGAGCCGTCGGCGGCGCCGGCCGTGGTGGACGATGTGCCGCCCCCGGCCGCGCCCGCGCCTCGTCAGGCAGCGGCCGCCGCCGAGCCGGCGGAGGCGGAGCTGAGCGCGCTGGACCAGCTCAAGGTGACGCTGCACCGGCGGCTGGTGGACCGGCTCGACCTCAACGCGCTCGAGCAGATCAGCGACGAGCGGGAGCGGGTCGCGCAGATCCGGCAGGTGGTGCTCGAGTTCCTGCGCAACGAGAGCACGCCGCTCAGCCAGGCCGAGCGGGACGAGGTCGTCGAGGAGATCATCTACGAGGTCACGGGACTCGGGCCGATCGAGCCGCTGTTCCGCGACCCCACGATCACCGACATCCTGGTCAACGGCGCGCGCGAGGTGTACGTCGAGCGGCGCGGGCGCCTGACGCGGGT
>DATFPD010000329.1:0-12763 GCA_035265005.1 Gemmatimonadaceae bacterium
CGCGCAACCGTCCCGCGTCGAGCACGGCCGCCGGGACCGCGCCGTCCGGCGGCGGCTCCAGGACCCACCCGTCGTTCTCGGCCAGGAAGCTCTCGACCTGGGCGTCGTTCTCCTCGGGCTCCAGCGAGCAGGTGCTGTAGATCAGCAGCCCTCCGGGGCGGACGACGCGCGCCGCCGAGCGGATGATCGAGCGCTGGAGCGCCCCCATCACCGCCAGGTCCGAGACCTTGAGGCGCCAGCGCGCGTCCGGGTGCCGGCGGAAAGTCCCGGTGCCGGTGCAGGGCGCGTCCACCAGCACCGCGTCCACCGGCTCGATGGCCGGCTCGCGCGCGTCGGCGACGAGCGGGTGGACGTTGCGCGCCTCCAGCCGCCGCACGTTCGACACGGTGCGCTGGAGCCGCGCGAACGACCGGTCGGCGGTCAGCACGGCCGCCGCGCCGCGCGACAGCTCGAGCGTCTTGCCGCCCGGCGCGGCGCAGAGGTCCGCCACCGTGGAGCCGAGCGGGATCGCGGCGAACTGGGTGACCAGCGTCGCCGCCGGGTCCTGCACGTACAGGACGCCCTGGCGGAACGCCCCCAACTCGGTGAGCGACACGCCGGCCGCCAGGCGGATGCTGTCGCGCAGGAGCGGGACGTCGTCCACCCGCACGCCGGCGCCCTCGAGCATCGCCTCGAGCTGCTCGCGCACGATGTTGTACGGCCGCACGACCACCGGCGCCTCGGTGTTGTTGGCCGCCAGCAGGCGACGCGTCTCCTCCTCGCCCCACCGCGCCACCCAGCGGGCGACGATCCACCGCGGATGCGAGTGCTCCAGCGCCAGCGCGTCGATAGGGTCCTGCGGCGTGGGCGGCACGAGCGGCGTGCCTGACGAGACGGCCGCGGCGCGGTCGCGGTCGAGGCGCCGCAGCACCGCGTTCACCAGCCCGCTGGCCCCCATCCCGTGGCGGCGCTTGGCCAGCTCGACGCTCTGCGCGATCGCCGCGTACGCCGGCACGCTCGACATGTGCAGGAGCTGGTAGGCGCCGAGGCGGAGCAGGTCGGTGAGGTCGGCGTCGAGCCGCGCCAGCCCGCCGCGCACCCGGTCGGCGAGCAGTGCGTCGAGCCACGCTCGCCGCCGCAGCATCCCCCACAGCAGCTCCTGCGTCCACCGCCGGTCGCGCGCGTCCAGGTGGCGCACCCGCCGGTCGAACGACGGGTCGAGCAGCTCCCCGCCGCGCAGGTCCGCGCACACGTCGGCCGCGACGACCCGCGCGTCGGTGACGCCGCCGACGACGGCGGAGTGGGTGGGGGTGGGGCGGTCAACCATACGTTGCGAGGTGCGAGGTGCGAGTTGCGAGAGGAGCTGCCTCGGGACGCCCCGGCTCATCGGGGTCGTTCCTCTCGCAACTCGTCCCGCCCGCAAGCGGGCACCCGCGCACCTCGCATCTCGGCGCGGGCGTCATCCCAGCATCCCGGCAGTAGGCGAGCTCGGCACCGCGACCTCCCGCCTCGGCATCCGCCCCGCCAGGTAGGCCAGGCGGCCGGCGTCGACCGCGAGGCGCATCGCCGTGGACATGCGCACCGGGTCCTGCGCGGCGGCGAGCGCCGTGTTCATCAGGATGCCGTCCACGCCCTGCTCCATCGTCACGCAGGCGTCCGACGCGGTGCCGACGCCCGCGTCCACGATCACCGGCACCGTCAGGCGGCTCTTGATCGTGCGGATCGCGAACGGGTTGAGCAGTCCCAGGCCGCTGCCGATCGGCGACGCCAGCGGCATCACCGCCACGGCGCCGGCGTCCTCCAGCCGGAGCGCGGTGATCAGGTCCTCGTTCGTGTACGCCATCACCTTGAAGCCCTCGGCGGCCAGCACGCGCGTGGCCTCGAGCAGCCCCGCGACGTCCGGAAGCAGCGTCTGCTGGTCGCCGATCACCTCGAGCTTCACCCACTCGTTGAACCCGGCGGCGCGCGCCAGGCGCGCGTAGCGTACGGCCTCGTCGGCGCTGTAGCAGCCGGCGGTGTTGGCGAGCAGGAAGAAGCGCGACGGGTCCAGGTGGTACAGGACGCCCTGCTCCTTCGTGCGGTCGAGGTCCACGCGCCGGACGGCGACGGTGACGACCTCGGCGCCCGACGCCTCGATCGCGCGCACCATGAGCTCGTTCGACGGGTACTTCCCCGTCCCGACCATGAGGCGCGAGCGGAAGACGCGGTCGGCGATAGCGAAGGGCGTGTCGAGCGTGGGGAGCGCGGCCTCGGCCGCGCCGCCGCTGACGGGGGCGGTGGTGGCCATCGCTCAGCCCCCGCCCACGAAGTGGACGATTTCGAGCGTGTCGCCCGATCGCAGGTCGAGCGAGGGGTACGCGTCGCGGTCGCGCAGGATCACGCGGTTGTGCTCGACCACCACCATCCGCGGGTCGAGCGCGAGCGCACGCAGGAAGTCGGCGAGCGTGGTACCGCGCGCAACCTCCCGCCGCTCGCCGTTCACGGTCAGCGCGACGGCCGACGACGACTCGGCTCGGGCGTCAAGGGTCTGCGTCATACGCTGAAAGATAGTCGCCCGCGGCCCGCGCGGAATCAGCGGCCCCCCAGATGCCGCGGATCGCCGCGGCGCCGTGTGCCCCGGCGCGGCGCAGCGCACCCAGGTGCGCCGGCCGCAGGCCGCCGATGGCGATCACCGGCGTCCCGGCCGCGGCTGCCACGACGTCGGCCACGAATCGCTCGCCGCGCCCGGGCTCCCCCGGATGGGAGGCCGTGTCGTGCACGTGTCCGGCGACCAGCCATGACGCGCCCTCGGCCGACGCGCGGCGCGCCTCGTCGGCGTCGTGCACGCTCACGCCGAGCCGGAGCGACGGTGGGGGGACCGCGGCCCTGGCGTCGGCGATCGCGATGGAGCGGGAGGTGAGCTGCGCGCCAATCGCGCCGCACGCCGCTGCCACGTCCAGCCGGTCGTTGACGACCAGCCAGCATCCGGTCGACCGCTGGAGCTCCGCCAGCGCCAGCGCCATCTCGTAGAGCGGCCGCCCCTCCATCGCCGGCGCGCGCAGCTGCACCGCCCCGCGGGCGCCGAGCGCGGTCATGACGCCCCGCGCCCGCTCGAGAAAGTCTCCACGCGCGACGATGATGTCGTCGGTGACGGCGTGGACGACCGGAACGCTCACTTCGGGCGGTGCTTCGCCAGGAACTCCTCGACGCCCGGCGGCAGCAGCAGGCTGTCGGCGATCGCGGCCAGCTCCTCGGCCTCGCGCCAGGCGCGCTCCAGCGCCGAGAGCTCGCCCGCCATCGCCTGACGCTCGGCGTCCTCGCTCACCAGCATCTCGATGGCGAGCAGGTGCTCCGCGCGGAGGTACGCGAGCGGCACGGAGCGCACCCGGCCCGGGCGCGCCTCGTGAGGCGCCTCGGGCAAGGGCGGGCCGCGGCGGCCCCAGCGCGTCCACTCCGTCTCGTCCGGGAGCGCGTCACGGGCGGCTAGGGCGAGGTAGCGGTCGGCGTCGTCGCTGCCGTGGAGCGAGTTCAGGGCGTCGTTGACCGTGTCGTGCGACGCGCCGAATCCGTTGAGCGGGACGAGGAGCGACGCCAGCGCCTGCTTCGCCCGGTCGCCCTCGAAGGCGGTCATGCCGCCATCGCCCGGCACGTCGAGCCGCCAGCGGCTGCCGGAGTCCGTCCCGACGAGCCAGGTGGCGTTGAGGTCCCGGCGCGCAATGCTCAGCGCGTCGCCGCCGGGGAGCGGGATGCGCGCCACGCGCGCGTACTGGCGGGCGGTGAGCCACACCGGGACGATGCCGAGCGGGTAGACGAGCAGCAGCCCGGGGTTGAACAGCCCGCCCAGCGCGCCGCCGAGCGCCACGCCGAGCGCCGAGCCGAGCGCGCCCGCCTTCACCAGCGTGCGGCGGTAGCGCCTGACGAACTGCCCGCCGTATCGCCACGCCGCCAGCTCCGGGCGCAGCGGCCGCCCGATGCGGACGAGCTCCAACCCTTCGCGCAGCCTCGTCAGCCCGACGTTGTCGGTGGAGACGCGCGTGCGCGCCGTCCGGAAGCGCCGCTCGCACTGCTCGATGGCCTCCCAGCGCTCCTCCAGCGGCGTCAGGTTCCACCGCCCGCAGGCGCGGCAGACGACCCAGAGTCGCCCGCGCTCGCCGTCGTACGCCAGCCGCCGTCCCACCGGGAACGACTCGACGATCTCGTTACGGCCGAGGTGCGTGTGGCAGAACAGGCAGGTCGCGTACACGGCAGATAGGCAATACGAAATACGAGATTCGAATCATGGCATTCCGGCGAAGCGAGCGCCGGAGCCCATCCTGTTCGAATCATGGGGCCGAGCGGGCGCCGGGCAAGCCCTCTCACGCCGCGTGCCGCCGCGTTCCTCAGAGGAGCGAATCCCGATCGGTTCCCGAGCAACGGCGACGGCGACGGCATTTTGACAGGATGAACGGCGACAGGATGGACAGGATGGTGAACAGGATGACAGCCGCTCGGGAGACATCGCGTCCCGGGGCCGTTCCTCCTGTTCACCATCCTGTGCATCCTGTCGCCGTTCATCCTGTCAAAGCCGTCGCCGACGCAGGCGATCACCGCGGCACCCGCGCCCTCGTCAGGCGCCGAAGCGGTCTCCGACGCTCACGCCGCGGCCGCGGGCCCAGTCGGGGACCGGGAGGCGGCGCTTGCCGGCGGGCTGGACCTCGCGGACGCGCACCGAGCCGCGGCCGCAGGCCACGAGCATCCCGGCGCCGTCGATGTCCAGCACCTCGCCCGGGGCGGCGCAGCCCGCGCCGGCGACGCGCGCGCCGAACAGCTTGACCTCGGCGCCGCGGAGCGTGGTGACCGCGCCCGGGCGCGGGTCGTAGGCGCGCACGACGCGCGAGACGATCACCGCCTCGCGCGACCAGTCGATGCGCGTGTCGTCGCGCTCGAGCTTGGACGCGTAGGTCGCCTCGGAGTCGTTCTGCGGCGTCTCGCGCAGCTCGCCGACCGCGAGCAGCGACAGCGCCTCGACCAGCGCCAGCGCGCCCATCTCGGAGAGCCGCTGCTGGAGCTCGCCGTAGGTCTCGTCGTCCGGCAGCGGCGTGGCGACGCGCAGCAGCATGGGGCCGGCGTCGAGCTTCGGCACCATGCGCATGATCGTGACGCCGGTCTCGCCGTACCCCTCGCGGATCGCCGCCTGAATCGGCGCCGCGCCGCGCAGCTTCGGGAGCAGCGACGCGTGGACGTTGAGGGTGCCCAGCCGCGGCAGGTCGATGATGAACTTCGGCAGGATGTGGCCGTAGGCGACCACGACGGAGACGTCCGGCTGCATGATGCGCAGCAGCTCGACGAACTCCTCGTCCTTGGGCGTCTCGGGCTGGAACGCCGGCAGCTTCTCCTCCAGCGCCGCGACCTTCACGGGCGGCGGCACCAGCTCGGTGCGCGACCGCCCGCGCGGCTTGTCCGGCTGCGTGACGACGCCGATCACCTCGAACCCTTCGCCGATCAGCGCGCGGAACGAGGGGAGGGCGAAGTCCGGGGTGCCCCAGAAGAGGACTCTCATGAGGGAGCCTACATGTCTTCCCCTTCGTGCTCCTCGTGCGGGCCCTCCAGCTCGAGGCGGCGCACGAAGCCCGGGTACTTCACCTTCTCCTTCTCCCACTTCGCCATCGCCGAGCGGCGCTTGAGGAGGCTCAGGTAGTCGACGAAGAGCTTGCCGTGCAGGTGGTCGATCTCGTGCTGGAGGCAGCGCGAGAGCAGGTCGGTGCCCTCGATCTCGACCGGCTTGCCGTCGCGGTCCAGCGCGCGCACCACGACGCGCGCCGCGCGCTCCACGTCGCCGAAGACGTCGGGGATCGAGAGGCACCCTTCTTCGCCCTTGACGGTCCCCTCGCGCAGTACGATCTCGGGGTTGACGATCGCGAACGGGCTCTCGCCGTCCACGTCGATCACCGCGATCCGCTCGAGGCGCCCGACCTGCGGCGCGGCGAGCCCGATCCCCTTCGCGGCGTACATCGTCTCGATCATGTCGTCGATCAGGCGGCGCATCTCGTCGGTCACCTGCCCGACCGCGTTGGTCTCGCGCCGCAGCACCGGGTCGCCCAGGACGCGGATGTCGAGCAGGCTCACCGGGCCGACCTCACTTGGCCGCCGCGGCGGAGCCTCCGCCGCTCGCGTTCGCCGCCCCGGTCGCGCTCACCACGCGCACGATCCTGCCGCGCTCGACGGCGATCCGCGCGTCCTCGGAGCGGATGATGATCCGGTCCTCGGCGCTGCGCGTTGGGGTGCCGTCCTTGAGCGTCTCCTTGATGTGCACGACGGTGCCGATGATGCCGCCGGCGGTCACGACCTCGTCGCCCTTCTTGAGGTTGTAGACCAGCTCCTCGTGCTCCTTCCGCTGCTTCTGCTGCGGGCGGATGAGGAACAGGTAGAAGATGATCGCCAGGCCGCCGTACATCACGAGCATCTGGATCGGCGCGTTGCCGGACGACGGCTGCATCAGGGCGAGGAGGGCCGCGAGCGGCGCGGCAGGGAGCGCGAGGGTCATGACACGGTCGCGGAGTTCGCGGAGTGGTCGGAGGTCGGCGGCGGGGCGGCGGGGCCGCCGCCCGCCCGGGCGTGGAAGCGCGCCAGCCAGTCGCGGCTCCACGCGTCGAAGGACCCTTCGCGCAGCGCGCGGCGCGCGTCGCGCATCAGGGCCACGAGGAAATGTACATTGTGCACGCTCAGAAGGCGCGCCCCGAGCATCTCGTCGGCCGCGAAGAGGTGGCGCACGTAGGCGCGCGAGAAGCGGCGGCAGGTGGAGCAGTCGCAGCGCTCGTCGAGCGGGCGGGGGTCGGCGCGCAGCTCGGACCGGCGCACGTTGAGGCGTCCCTCGCTGGTGAACGCCGTTCCGTTGCGCCCCATCCGCGTCGGCGCCACGCAGTCGAACAGGTCGACGCCGCGCCGCACCCCCTCGACCAGGTCCTCGGGAAACCCGACGCCCATGAGGTAGCGCGGGCGGTCGCGCGGCAGCACGCCGTCCACCACCTCCAGCATGGCGTACATGTCGGGCTTCGCCTCCCCGACCGAGAGCCCCCCGATCCCGAACCCGGGCCAGTCCGACATGCCGGTGATGGCGCGGGCGGATTCCCGGCGCAGCTGAGGGTGAATTCCGCCCTGGACGATCGGGAAGAGGGCCTGCTGCGGGGGAAGGGGGAAGGGTTCATCCCCCATCCCCCTTCCCCCTTCCCCTTTCTCGAACTCCCTCAAACACCTCTCCAGCCACCGCACGCTGCGCTCGCTCGCCTCGCGCGCCTGGGGCTCCGGGGACTGACCGGGGACGACGTGGTCGAACTGCATGATCACGTCGGCGCCCAGATTGCGCTCGATGCGCATCACGCTCTCCGGCGTGAAGTGGCGCCGCGAGCCGTCCACGTGACTGCGGAACTCGACGCCGTCCTCGGTGACCGTGCGCAGCGTCTCCAGGGAGAAGACCTGGAAGCCGCCCGAGTCGGTAAGGATTGGGCCGTCCCACGCCATGAAGCGGTGCAGACCCCCCAGGTCGCGGATCAGCTCGTCCCCGGGGCGCAGGTGCAGATGGTATGCGTTCGCGAGGATCATCTGCGCCCCGATCGCCTTCAGGTCCTCGGGGTCCAGCGCCTTCACGGTCGCGAGCGTCCCCACGGCCATGAACGCCGGCGTCTCCACGGCGCCGTGCGGCGTGCCGAAGACGCCGGCGCGCGCGGCGCCGTCGGTGTGGTGGATGGCGAAGTCGAACGACAAGGGATGCGTGACGCGGGACGCGGGACGCGGGATACGGGTTGGGGAAAGGTAGCGAGTCGAGGCGCGTCAAGGCGTCCCGGGCGGCCGTCATCCTGAGCCTGAGCGGAGCGAAGGCGAAGGACCTACTCTCGGCCAGTATGCATCGACCCTCGGTGAGTGGGTCCTTCGCCTTCGCTCCGCTCAGGCTCAGGATGACGGCCGCCCGGGGTGCTCCTGACCTCATCGCAACCTTTCGCCCATTGCTCCTGTCAGACGGTCTATAGTCAAACTGACCATAGTCACCCCATGCCACGACACGCCGCGCGCGACCCGCGGGACGAGCTGCCTGTCAAGCCGGTGGACTTCCTCCTGCTCCTCGCGCTCGCCCGCGGGGAGCGACACGGGTACGGACTGATGCAGGACGTCGAGCGCGACTCCGCGGGCTCGGTGCGGCTGGAGGCCGGGAACCTCTACCGGTCGCTGCGGCGCCTCCTCGAGCGCGAGCTGTGCGAGGAGTCCGAGCGCCGCCCCGCGCCCGACCTGGACGACGAGCGGCGGCGCTACTACCGCCTGACGCCGTTCGGCCGCCGCGTGCTCGCCGCCGAGGCGCTGCGCCTGCGCTCGCTGGTGCGCGCGGCCGAGGCGGCGCGGCTCATCGACCCGGAGCCGGCCGCGTGACGCCGCCCGCCCGCGCGCCCGGGGAGTGGGCGTACCGCCTGCTCCTGCGGCTCTACCCCGCGGCGTTCCGCGACGCCTTTGCCGAGGACATGGCCGAGTTCTTCCGCGACCGCTGCCGCGCCGAGATGCGGCGGCGGGGCGCGGCCGCCGGCGCGCTCGCCGCCTGGTCGCGCGCGCTCGGCGACCTGGTCCTGCACGCCCCGCTCGCCCGGCTCGACGCGCTGCGCGCCCGCGCGGCCGTACCTAACGACCCTCACGCCCAGAGGCCCGACCCGATGCTGAGGACCCTGCTCCAGGACGCCCGCTACGCCGTGCGCGGGATGCTCCAGCGCCCCGCCTTCACCGCCATCGTGCTGGCGACGCTCGCCCTAGGGATCGGCGCCAACGCGGCCATCTTCAGCGTCGTCAACGGCGTGCTCCTCCAGCCGCTGCCGTTCGAGGACCCCCGGCGCATCGCGCAGGTGCGCCACTCGGACGCGTACTCCAGCCTCTCGGAGCCGGAGTTCGCCGACTACCGGCGCGACGCGCGCGCGTTCAGCCGCGTGTCCGCGTACAGTGGCGCGCCGGCGAACCTCACCGGCGGCGACGCCGAGCCGGAGCGCGTGCGGGTGGCCCGCGTCTCCGACGGCTTCTTCGCCGTGCTCGGCGTGCGCCCGCTCCTCGGCCGCGCCTTCCTCCCCGAGGAGGACAAGCCGCGCGCACCGACGGTGCTGATCCTGAGCCACGGCCTCTGGCAGCGCCGCTACGGCGGCGACCCGGCGATCGTCGGGAAGGAAATCATGGTCAACGGCGTGCCGCGCACGGTCGTGGGGGTGATGCCGCCGCGCTTCGGATTCCCGGCCGCCGACGTCGACCTCTACGCGCCGCTTCGGCTCAACTACGACACTCTGTGGACGCGCAACAACCACTACCTGAACATGATCGCGCGTCTCGCCCCGGGCGCGACGGTCGAGCGCGCGAGCGCCGAGCTGAACGCGATGACGCGCCGGTGGATGACGGACTACCCCGAGACCTACTTCCCCGACAAGCCGATCTCGGCAATTGTGGTCCCGGTGCCTGACGACCAGCTCGGCAAGACGCGCCCGTACCTCTACGCGCTGCTCGGCGCGGTTGCGTTCGTGCTGCTCATCGCCTGCGTCAACGTCGCCAACCTGATGCTGGCCCGCGGCGAGTCGCGGCAGAAGGAGCTGGCCATCCGCGTCGCCCTCGGCGCCTCGCGCGCTCGAATCGCGCGCCAGGTGCTCACCGAGAGCGCCCTGTTCGCGCTGCTGGGCGGCGGGCTGGGGCTGCTGATCGCCTGGCAGGGCGTGCGTCTGCTGCTCGCCCTCGCGCCGGAGGGGATCCCGCGGCTGGACGAGGTGCGCGTGGACCTGCCGGTGCTGCTGTTCACGCTCGGCGTGTCGCTCGCCACCGGCGCGCTGTTCGGCGCCGTCCCCGCGCTGCGCGGGGCGCGGCGCGACGCCGGCGACGCGCTGAAGGAGGGCGGCAAGACGTCGGGGCAGGGGAGGACGCCCGCCCGCACGCGGCGTGCGCTCGTGATCTCGGAGATCGCGCTCGCAGTCGTCACCCTCGCCGGCTCCGGGCTCATGCTCCGCAGCCTCTGGAAGCTGCGCGCGGTGGACCTGGGCTTCCAGCCGCGGCACGTGCTCACCATGCGCGTCTCGCCCCCGCCCAGCGAGTACCGCGGCGACCGGGCGGTGCAGTTCTACCGGCAGCTCACGGCGCGCGTCGCGGCGACGCCCGGGGTGCGCGCGGTCGGCGCGGTGAACGACCTGCCGATCGCCGACGGGTTCAGCGGGTGGTCGATCATGGTCGACGGCCGCGTGGTCTCGACGATCGCCGAAGCGCCAGTGGGCGCCCCGCAGCAGGTGACGCCCGGCTACTTCCAGGCGATGGGGATGACGCTGCTCCGCGGCCGCGCGTTCGCCGAGGCCGACCGGGCCGACAGCGCCTCCGGCACGCCGTCGCCGCTGGTCGCGGTGGTGAACGAGACGATGGCGAAGCGCTACTGGCCCGGCCGCGACGCCGTGGGCGGAACGCTCAAGATGTTCGGGACGGAGTGGCCGTGGGTGACCGTGGTCGGCGTCGTGAAGGACGTGCGTTCGGCCGGCGTCGAGGGCGAGGTCCCGCCGACGATGTACTTCCCGCACGCGCAGTCGGCGCGCAGCGCGTACGTGGCGCCGTCCGGCATGACGCTCGTCGTGCGCACCAGCGGAGAGCCCGAAGCCGTGGCCGGCGCCGTGCGCGCGGCGGTCCGCACGCTGGAGCCGAACGCGCCGGTCTCGCGCATCCGCTCGATGGAGGAAGTCGTCGCGGCGTCGCTCGCCAGCCGCCGCTTCAGCACGCTCCTCATCTCCGCCTTCGCCGGCCTCGCGCTCGTCCTCGCGGCGATCGGCATCTACGGCGTCATCTCCTACAGCGTCACCGAGCGCACCTTCGAGATCGGCCTCCGCATGGCGCTCGGCGCCGAGCGCGGCTCGGTGCTCCGCCTCGTCCTCGTCGAGGGGCTGCGGGTGAGCGCGATCGGCCTCGCCGTCGGCCTGACGGGCGCCATCGTGCTGACCCGCCTCCTGCGCTCGATGCTGGTCGGCGTCTCCGCCACCGACCCCGCGACCCTCGCCGCGGTCGCCGCCCTCCTCGCCGCCGTCGCCCTCGCCGCCTCCTACCTCCCCGCCCGCCGCGCGATGGGCGTGGAGCCGATGAGGGTCATGAGGGGCGAATAAGCGGTGCGAGTTGCGAGATGCGAGATGCGAGCAGTGCCTCGGGAAGCTTCCCGAGGCACTGCTCGCATCTCGCATCTCGCAACTCGCACCGCCCTTTAGCCTCTCGGCTCCAGCGTCGCCACCGCGGAGCCCTGGCCGCAGGCGTAGCCGATCCGCACGCGGCCGGTGCCGGTGTCGTTCTTCATGCCGCTTGGCGATTCGAACTCCAGCGACGCGGCGACGGCGGCGAACATGTCGTCCACCTTGCTGTCGCCGGTCGAGCGCGAGACCCACGCCTGCTGGACGTTGCCGTCGCGGTCGACGTCGACCTTGAGCTCGCCCTCGCCGGTGGCGAGCCGGCCGCCGCTCATCAGCCGCGGGCACTCCACGCGCAGCATGTCGTCGAGCTTGAGCCGCGCCTCGTCGACGCTCAAGCGCTCCTGCCCCTCGGCGGGCTTGTAGTAGTTCGTCGTGCGCGACGTGCAGCCGAGCGCGGCGAGCGCGAGCGTGCTCAGGGCGCACGCGACGCGCAGCACGCTACAGGATGACCATCGCATCGCCGTACGAGTAGAATCGGTAGCCTTCACGGATCGCCTCCCGGTACGCGCGCATCGTCAGCTCATAGCCCGCGAAGGCCGCCACCAGCATGATGAGCGTCGAGCGCGGCAGGTGGAAGTTGGTGATCAGCCGGTCCACCGCGCGAAAGCGGTACGGCGGCCGGATGTAGATGCGCGTCTCCCCGGAGCGTGCGGGGATCGTGCCGTCCTCGGCCGCCGCGCTCTCCAGCGTGCGGCAGGTCGTCGTCCCCACCGCCCAGAGCTTGCCGCCGGCCGCGCGCACCGCGCCGAGCGCCGCCGCGGCGTCCTCACCGATCGAGTACCACTCCTCGTGCATCACGTGCTGCGCGGGGTCGTCCACTTCCACCGGCTTGAAGGTGCCGGCGCCCACGTGCAGCAGCACGTCCACCCGCCGCACGCCGCGCGCCTCGAGCGCCGCGAGCAGCTCCGGGGTGAAGTGCAGCCCCGCCGTCGGCGCGGCCACCGAGCCGGCCTCGCGCGCGTAGACGGTCTGGTAGCGCTCCGCATCGGTCGCCACGTCCCCGCGCCCGATGTACGGCGGCAGCGGCACGTGGCCGTGGCGCTCGATGGCCTGCTCGGTGGGGAGTGCACTGCGCAGCCGCACGGTGCGCGTGCCCCGCCCGGTGTCGCCCACGATCTCGACGTCGAAGTCCGCGGCGACGTGCACCACCCGCCCGGGCCTGAGCTTCGCCCCGGGCTGCACCATCGCCTCGTACACGTCCGGCTCGCCGGCCACCGCGCGCAGCAGGAACACCTCGGCCGGGGCGCCCGAGGCGCGCGTGCCGAGCAGCCGCGCCCGGAGCACGCGCGTCGTGTTGAGCACGAGCGCGTCGCCGGCCGGCACGAGATCCACCATGTCGCGGAACGTGCGGTGCTCGATCCGCCCGCTGGCGCGCTCGACGACCATCAGGCGGCTCTCGTCCCGCCGCGACGCCGGCGTCTGCGCGATGCGGTCGACCGGAAGCTCGAAGTCGTAGTCGGCGGTGCGGTCCCCGGCGGTCATGCGCGCCGCCCGCTCGTCGGCATCACTCCACGACGGTGATGGCCACCGCGCTCGTCGCCGTCTGCTTCGTGACCGGGTCGGTCACGGCGACGTCGATGGCGTACTCCCCGGCCGGCGCGTCGCCG
>DATFPD010000330.1:0-13387 GCA_035265005.1 Gemmatimonadaceae bacterium
GGTGTTGTGCGGGCGCGGCGCGAGCTCGTTGACCAGCAGCTCGCCGTCGCCGCGCACGAACATCTCCACCGCCAGCAGACCCTCGACGTCCAGCGCCCGGGTGATCGCCGCGGCGAGCTGGGTCGCGCGGGACGCCATCTCGGAAGGGATCGGCGCGGGGGTGACGGACCAGGTGAGGACGCCGCGCTCGTGATGGTTGAGCGACGGGGGAAACGCGCGCGCCTCGCCGCCCGGGCGCCGCGCCACGAGCACCGAGATCTCGTAGCTGAGCTCCAGGAACTGCTCGACCACGCACGGGCGCCCCGCGAGCGCCGCCCACGCGGCCTGAACGTCGGACTCGCCGGAGAGTCGAACCTGCCCGCGGCCGTCGTAGCCCCCGCGCGTCGTCTTCGCGACCGAGGGCCCGAGGGCGGCCACCGCCTCGCGCAGCTCGGCTTCGCTCCGCACGACGCGGAACGGGCCGACGGGGAACCCGCAGCCGGAGAGCCACTGCTTCTGGTCCGCGCGGTCCCGCACGCGGTCGAGCACCGCGCCGCCCGGGCGTACGGGCGCGAAGCCGCGGATGCGCTCCATCGACTCGGGCGCGATCTGCTCGATCTCGAGCGTCACCACGTCGCACCGCCGCGCGAGGTCAGCGGCGGCGTCCGCGTCGTCGAAGCGCGCGGTGATGGTGCGCGACGCGACCGCGCGCGCGGGGCAGTTCGGGTCCGGGTCGAGGACGTGCACGTCGTAGCCGAGCGAGCGGGCCGCCATCCCGGCCATGCGCCCGAGCTGCCCGCCTCCGAGGAAGCCGATCGTGGCGCCGGGGAGAATCATGCCGACGCTCACGGCACCCGCATCGCGAGCACCTCGTCGGTGCGCGCGGCGCGCCAGGCGCGGAGCCGCTCGCGGACCTCCGGGTGGCGCAGCGAGACGATGGACGCCGCGAGGATGGCCGCGTTGGCCGCCCCCGGCTTTCCGATCGCGAGCGTCCCTACGGGGATCCCCTTCGGCATCTGCACGATGGAGAGCAGCGCGTCGAGGCCGTTGAGCATCGTCGCCGGCACCGGCACGCCGAGCACCGGGACGAGCGTCTTCGACGCGACCATGCCGGGCAGGTGCGCGGCGCCCCCCGCGCCGGCGATGATCACCTCGAGCCCGCGCGACTCCGCCTCCTCCGCGTACGCGAACATGCGGTCCGGCGTGCGGTGCGCGGAGACGACGCGCGCCTCGTACGGCACGCCGAGCTCCGCGAGCAGGTCGCACGCCGGCGCGAGATGCTCGTAGTCGCTCTTGCTGCCCATGATGACGCCGACCCAGGGGCTCTGCTCGGTCATCCGGTGCGGGTTGAGGAGCGGGTAATATATCCGCCCGCCTCAGAAGTACAGAAAACCCTCCCGCCGGAATCTGGAATCGCGCCCCACAGCCGCGTGGTCGGTGGCCGCGAAGCTCGTCGAGCCTCCGACCGCGGCGATCACGGCGTCGAGCGCGTCGCCGCCGGGGTCGCGCGCGATGCGGAGCCGATGCTGCGCCGGGATCTCGATGTGGCGCTCGAGACCGGCCAGGATCTCGCGCCGCGTGCGCTTGCGGCGCGCGGTGAGCGGGCCGCCCTCGGGCTGCTTGTAGTTCTGGTGGGGCAGCCCGAGACGCTTGAGCGTCGAGCCGGGGCAGGTCTCCATCACCACGCGCCGCGCGCTGGCGAGCCGCGCGTACTGGAAGGGAAGGATCACCGTGCCCTGCACCCGCCGGAGCGGCCAGAGTACGTCGCGCATGGCGTGGTACGTCTGGTAGATGATCCGGTAGTGGTACGCGTCGAACGGCGCGCGCGCGGCGCGGTCCGTCGCGCGGAAGATGTGCCGGGGGCCGCCGAGCGCGTCGGCGCGGGCGAGCGCCCACAGGCCGAGGTCGTAGCCGTCCTGCTTCCAGCCGCGCACGAAGCGCAGGAGCTGCCACCAGCTCGCCGTCTGCGCGTCGCGGACTTCCACGGGGAGCCCGAACGGCGCGTCGATGGCCCAGAGGGCGCCGCGCGACTGCCCGATCGCCCGCACCAGCGCCGCCATCGACGCGCCCCGCTCGGCGGTGCCACAGATGCGCTCCAGGCTCGCCAGCTCCGTCAGGCGAAGCCGGGGATCACTCTCGCCCCGGCGCCGGGGCTGCGCGACGGCCTTGGCCACCCAGGTAGTGCGCCCGGCCAGGCGGGCGCCGCTGAAGTCCACACCGAAGACCGTCCCGAAGCGCCGGCGCCGTGCCGGCCGGCCGCCCTTTCGTGCTGCACTCATCCGTCGCTCTCGCACACGTCCCGTATGATTGGATCCCTTTCGGGAAATCTACGGGCGCGTACGACTTTTCGCAGCGGCTGTCGCCCAGGCGGGCGAGGTCGGGCCCCGAGAGGCTGCGGCGTGGCCGCTTACGCTGGGCGGAGCGGCAGGCGCGCGCGACGCGAGACAGGGTACCCGCCCGTGCGCGCGATCATCGGCAAGATCGTTAGGTCGGCAACTGCTCGTACCACGCCTTGTGCCTCGAGCCAGCGGCCGGTCTTGACCTGCACACGAAGAAAACGCCCGCTACGCGTCTCGAGGACGATGTCGTAGCGGGCGTTGTCTATGTACGCCGGGATCGGCGGATTGTATCCGGCGCGAAGCAGCGAGGCGATTACCATTCGCTCGCGCTGCTCGCCAACCGCCTTCGATCAGGCGTGCAAGCTCCGGGGGTGGGGTTCGAACCCACGGCCACTCGATTAACAGTCGAGCGCTCTACCACTGAGCTACCCCGGAAAGGGACTTACGTAACACTCCCCGCGTCGTCAGACGGCGCCGACGGCGTCGATCCGAACGACCGCGGGGAAACAAGAATATTAAGAGCTAACCGCCACGGCGTCAACGGTTAAGTCTCACGGGTAGTGGGTCAGTTTGAGGCAACGACAACGACAACGGCAACGGCAACGGCGACGGCAACGGCATTTTGACAGGATGCACAGGATGGTGAACAGGATGAGGACCGCTCGGGAGGCCTCCCGGGGCCCGTCATCCTGTTCACCATCCTGTGCATCCTGTGCATCCTGTCAAAGCTGTTGCCGTTGCCGTTGCCGTTGCCGTTGCCGTTGCCGTCGCGGCGGCTGCCCTCGAACTGACCCACTACCCGCGCATGGCGTCGCCGCGAGAGCGGCGTGGTGCCCCAGTGCCAGGCATCGGGTGCCCGGACCAGGCCGGAGGAGAACCTGGCACCCGGAGCCTTACACCCCCCCCTACAGCCCGACACCTGACACTGAGGCGAACCGACGGTTCTTCCGTACTGCCGAACGCCGAAGCGCGTGCGCCTGCCGACGATGAGTTACGGGGCGGGGACGATCTGCGCGCGCATCTCACCGCCCGTGAAGGCGCTCGTGTGGATGTTCGAGTAGACGACGCCCTTCTCCATCAGCGTCCGGAGCGAATCCACCGTGATCGCCGGCCGGCTGTTGATCGCCGAGACCGAGGCGTTGGTGATCGTCCCCGAGGCGATCTCCTGGCCCGCGGTGTACGAGACGGCCGGGGTCTTGGTCGGGAAGTAGGGGACGATGACGCCGCCGTTGTTGTCGACCGTCCCGATGTGGATGTGCCCGTTGTTGACGTTGGTGATCGCCGAGTTCGCGACGATGCGGAACGTCATCGTGTTGGCGCCGGTGTACTCGAACGTCGCCGTGCCGCTGGACGGGGCCGCAGGCGTCGCGACCGGGATCTCGTTCGCGTTCGCCATGTTCGCTACGAACCGCGTCGGACGGGCGGCCGGCGTCACCGGATCGTTGTCGTCGTCACAGGCCGCCATGACTCCGGCGGCGAGAAGGCTGCAGAGGCCAAGAAGTCTGACAGTAGAGCTGCGCACGGTTCCTCCTGCGGTGGGACGTGAAGCGCGTAGGGGATGGAAGTGTGTGGCCGGAAGCCTGGCGTAGTCTGCGGGCGAGGCCGCGGGGCCGCCATAGAACGCGGACGAAGAGCAGAGCGCACGTGACAAACAGCATCGCCGCTGAGGCGAAGGGAGGCGTACATTACCCTCCATGTTTGTCGACCTTCGCGCCATCGACGTCTTCGCGGCCGCCCGGCGGATCGCCGGCGTCGCCCGCCGCACGCCGCTCCGCCGCTCGGCGGGGCTCAGTCGCCTCGCCGGGGGCGACGTCTACCTCAAGCTCGAGAACGAGCAGCTCACCGGCTCGTTCAAGATCCGCGGCGCGTTCAACACCCTGGCCGCGATGAGCGACGCCGAGCGCGCGCGCGGCGTCGTCGCCTCCTCGGCCGGCAACCACGGGCTGGGCGTGGCGTACGCGGCGCGGCACTTCCGCACGCCCGCCACCATCTACGTCCCGCGCACGGCGCCGCAGGTGAAGAAGCGTGGCATCGCCGAGCAGGGCGCGACCGTGAACGACGACGCGCCCGACTACGACGAGGCGCACGCGCGCGCCCAGCGCCACGCCGCCGAGCACGGCGCGCGGTTCGTCGACCCGTGCCTGGGCGAGCACCTCGTCGCCGGCCAGGGGACGGTGGCGCTCGAGGTGGTGAGCGAGCTGCCGACGCTGGCGTCGATGGTCGTGTGCGTCGGCGGCGGCGGACTGCTCGGCGGGATCGGGAGCTTCCTGCGGCGCGTCGCCCCGCACGTGCGGATCGTCGGCGCGCAGGGCGTGACCACCGACGCGATGGCCCGCTCGGTCGCCGCCGGCCGGGTGGTCCACATCCCTAACGCGCCGACGCTCGCCGACGGGCTCGCGGGGCAGGTGGACGAGGAGGCGGTGGACTTCGGCCGCCACGCGCTCGACGAGATCGTGCTCCTGTCCGAGGACGAGATCGCCCGGACGATCGCGTGGCTGGCGCGCGAGGAGGGCGCGGTGGTGGAGGGCGCGGGCGCCGTCGCCGCGGGCGCGGTGCTGCACGGCAAGATCGCGCGCCTCCCCACCCCGGCGGTCGTCACTGTGAGCGGCGGCAACATCGACCGCGAGAAGCACGCGCGGATCGTGCGCGAGTGGGCCGAGGCGAGCGAAGCGACGGAGGCGCGCCCCGCCTAGCGGGGCGCGCCTCCGTCGCTTCGCTCGCCTCGGTCGCGGTCAGCTGTTCGACGACCCGCCGAACGAGCTGCCGCCCTGCGACGACTGCGACTGCATCGAGTCGCCGTTGCTGCTCGAAGACTGCCCCTCGCGCAGCTGGCGGTTGCGGGCGCTGCGGGCGCCGCCGCCCTCGCGCCCGATCGCGGCCATGTGCGCGCGGTCGCGGCTCACGGTCTCGCCGCCCTTGCGGCCGGCGTTGCGCGCCTCGTCCGAGGTCCACTCGTGCGCGGTCCCCTTCGCGTGGGCAGCGCGGCCCCCCTTGCTCGCGATCTCCTTCTGGCGCTGCGGATCCATGGACGCGAACCCGCGGTTGCTCCGACCGCTGCTGGCACGCGCCCCACCGTTCGCCGACGCGGCGCTCCGGCTGACGCTTGCGCTGTCCCGCTGGCGCTCGTCGCCAACGCTCGTCAGGTCGCGATCGCTTCTCTCGGCCATACAGCCTCCTTCTCGATGGGGTTGGGGGTGAAATCGCTGGCATGTCCGCTCGCTCGGCCGCGGCGCTGCCTGACGAGGCGCACCGGGCCGTCATTTCACGTGTCATCCCCCCTGCGCTCCGGACGGCGACGTCAGCCATTGGCGAATCTAGCTGCTTCGCCTGAGGCCGCTACCCTCCTCGCGGCTCGCATGGGGTGGCTGTACTCGGCAAACAACGGGCCGTCTGTAGAAGAGGCCGTCGGTAATTCGATGGTCGAGTTCGGTATCCTGAGAAATTCTTTACCCGGCTGTCGACTGACCTCCAGGCAGCGTCAGCACTGCGCCCGTGAAGCGGCGGGATGGGGGACGGGGGATGGGGGATGAACGGCCGCCCGGGAAGCAGGAGCTTCCCGGGCGGCCGTTCATCCCCCATCCCCCGTCCCCCATCCCGCCGTCTTACGGCGTCGTCTTCACCTCGGCGGGCTTCTCCACGTAGTTCTCCGGGAAGAGCGAGACCCGCACGTAGTTGCTCGTGTTCAGGTAGCGCTTCGCGGCGGTCTGGAAGTCGGCGGGGGTGAGCGCCTGGACCATCTTGTCGTAGTTCAGGATCAGGCGCGGGTCCTCGCCGGCCTCGTAGCGCGACGAGAGCTGGCCCATCCAGAAGCCGTTCTGCTTCGACTGCGTCTCGCGGTCGCGGATCTCGATCTCCTTCACCTTGGTCACGTCCGTCTCCGACGGCGGCGCGCGCTTCAGGCTGTCGATCTGCGCGAAGACGGCCTTCACCAGCATCTCCACCCGCTCCGGTGCGCTGCCGAAGCCGACCGAGAGCGAGTACTCCGGCCGCGGCACGCGCGACGAGTTCGCGGTGACCGAGACGCTGTAGGTGCCGCCCAGCTCCTCGCGGAGCTGCTCGCGCAGCTTGATCTTGAGCAGGTCGGCCAGCGCCGCGAGCTGGATGCGGCTGGTCGGCGAGTCCTGGAACGCGCCGGTGAAGACGAGCGCCGTCTGGCTCTTCTGCTCCTGCCCCTTCTTCACGGCCCTCTCCACGACGCCCGTCGGCGGGCGGATGCCGACGTCCTTCCACTGCTCCTTCCGCTTCAGGTTCGGCAGGCTCGCCAGGTACGTCTGCACCAGCGGGCGCAGCGAGTCGGGGGAGAAGTTGCCGACGAAGAAGAAGGTGAAGTCGCTCGCGTCGGCGAAGCGGTCCCTGTAGAACTCGAGCGCGCGCTTCGGGTCCACCTCGTCGAACAGCGCGGCGCTGACCGGGCGGGCGCGGTAGTGGTGCTGCGCCAGCGTCACGTTGAGCGTGTCCTGGAACGCGGCGGCCGGGCTGGCGCTGCGGTTGGCGAGCGACGCCTGCACGGCCTGCTTGAAGGCGAGGAAGGCCGAGCTGTCGGTGCGCGGCGCGGTGAAGTACAGATGCACGAGCTGGAACAGCGTCTCCACGTCCTTCGGCGACGCGCGGCCGCTCAGCCCCTCGCGCAGCGCGCCGAACTGCGGCGACGCGCCCACCGCCTTGCCGGCCAGCTTCTTCTGGAGGTCCACGTTGCTGAAGGCGCCGACGCCGGTCACGTTGCCGTAGATCAGCGCCGCGAGCTGCGCCGACATGTAGTCCTTCTCCGACGCCAGCGACGTCCCGCCCGGGCTCGACGCGCTGAACAGCAGCTCGTCGGCCTTGAAGTCGGTGGGCTTGAGGACGACCCGCGCCCCGTTGGACAGCGTCCACTCGGTGACGCCGAGCTCGGGCACCTTGCGCTCGGCGACCACGCGGCCGGCCTTCGGCACGTTAGGCAGGAGCGGCGCGTCGGAGAGCGTCTCGGTGTAGGCGGCGACCTCCCTCTTCTTCACGGCGCCGAAGACCGAGACGAGCTGGGCCTCGCTCGGCAGCGTCACGCCGGCCTTCTCCGGCGCGCTCACCAGGATCACCCGGTTCCGGTCGGTGATCCACTCCCGCGCCAGGCGGTTCACCTCGGCGAGCTCGATCGTCGGCAGGTACTTCCGGTACAGCTCGTACTCGTAGGCGATGCCGGGCTCCGGGGAGCCGGCGAGGTAGTGGTCCACGTACGCCCCGGCGAACGCCCCCGAGTTGGTCTTCTCGCGCTCGGCGTAGGACTGCTCCATCCCGCGCAGCATCTCGGCCTTCTCGCGCGCGAGCTCGCCCGCGGTGAAGCCGTGCCGGTCCACGCGCTCGGCCTCGGTCAGCAGCGCCTCGAGCCCGCGCTCGACGCCGCCCTCCTTCACCGCCGCGCTCAGCTCGTAGACCTCGCTCGTGCGCGCGAACCGCCCCTGCCCCGAGCCGGCGCCAATGAACGGCGCGTCCGGCTTCTGGGTGATCTCGTCGAGCCGGCGGTTGAGCATGTTGTTGTAGAGCGCCTCGACCAGGTCCTGCCGGTAGGCGCCCACCGTCTCGACGCGGCGCGCCGGCTGCTTGTACAGCACCTCGACGCTGGTGTTCGTCGCCTCGGGGTCGGTCACGATGCCGACGAGCGTCGAGTCGTGCCCCGGCACCGGGAAGAGCTCGCGCTTCCGCGCCGACATCGGCGCCGGCGGGATGTCGGAGAACTTCTGCTTTATGATCCGCTCGATCTGCGCGGCGTCGAAGTCGCCCACGGCGACGACCGCCATCAGGTCGGGGCGGTACCAGTCCTGGTAGAAGCGCCGGACGGCGTCGTCCGAGAAGCCCTGGATCGACTCCTGGCTGCCGATCGGCAGGCGCTGTGCATAACGCGACCCGCTGAAGATGATCGGGAGCTCCTTGTCGAGGATGCGCGCGCCGGCGCCGCGCTTGCCGCGCCACTCCTCGACCACCACGCCGCGCTCCTTCGCGATCTCGGTCTTGTCGAACGACACGTCCCGCGCCCAGTCCTCCAGGATCTGGAAGCCCTTCTCCAGGATCCGCGTCGTGTCGGTCGGGATCTGGAGCATGTACACGGTCTCGTCGAAGCTCGTGTACGCGTTGAGGTCCGGCCCGAAGCGCATCCCCACCGACTCGAGGTAGTTCACCAGGTCGGCCTTGGGGAAGTTCTTCGTGCCGTTGAACGACATGTGCTCCACGAAGTGCGCGATCCCGCGCTGGTCCTCGTCCTCGAGGATCGACCCGGCATTCACCACCAGCCGCAGCTCGGCGCGCTTCTCCGGCCGCTTGTTGGCGCGCACGAAGTACTTGATGCCGTTGGGCAGCGTGCCGGTGATGGCCTGCGGGTCGAAGGGCAGCCTGGTGCCGCTGTCGGCGCGCGCGACGGCGGCCGCCGCCGGCGACGTCGACGACGTCGCCGGCGCGGCGGGCTGCGAGGCGGGCTTCTTCGTGGTGGGCTGCTGCGCCGGCGCGGGCGCGAACGCGACCAGCGCCGCGGAGAGCGAGACGAGCACGCGGCGGATGAGCGTGCGGCGAACGAGTCGAACGGGGAGGGTCATACGCGAGCACCTCGTGTGGGGAACGGCTCAGGGTCGGCGGCGGACGGCGTCTTCGCCAGGCATGGAGTCTAACGAGGTCTGCCGCAGTCGGGTGGAATGGGCGGTACGAGGCGCCGCTGCCGCGGGACGAGGCGCGCGCGGGGCGGTACGAGGGGTAGCGCCTGCGCCCTGGTCATTACATTTGCCCGCATGTCGCTGTCCCTGCTCTTTCTCGGCACCTCGGCGTCGCGCCCGACTGTCGAGCGCAACGTCACGTCGATCGCCCTGGTGCGCGAAGGCGAGACGCTGCTGTTCGACTGCGGCGAGGGGACGCAGCGGCAGATGATGCGCTACCACACCTCCTTCAACCTTGGCGACATCTTCTTCACGCACCTGCACGCCGACCACTTCCTTGGTGTCATTGGGCTGCTGCGCACGATGTCGCTCCAGGACCGCACGGAGCCGATCCGGCTCTGGGCGCCCAGGGGCTCGGGGCGGCTGCTGAAGCAGGCGGTGGGGCTCGGCTCGGGCGCCGAGCGGCTGGGCTTCGCGGTGGGGATCGAGGAGCTGGACGCGGGACAGCCGGTGAAGCGCCGCGGGTACGCGATCCTCCCCTTCCCCGCCCTGCACCACGCGACGCCGGCGTTCGGCTACGCGCTGGTGGAGGAGGACCGGCTGGGACGCTTCAACCCGGATCTCGCGCGCGAGATGGGGATCCCGGAGGGGCCGCTCTGGGGGCAGATCCATAAGGGGCGCGCGGTGACGCTCGACGACGGGCGCGTGGTCGAGCCGTCGATGCTCGTGGGCCCGCCGCGGCCCGGGCGGCGGGTGGTGATCACCGGCGACACGCGCCCCTGCCCGGCGACGGTCGAGGCGGCCAGGCTCGCTGACGTCCTGGTCCACGAAGCGACCTTCTCCGACGAGGACGCCGCGCGCGCCGCCGACACGGGCCACTCCACCGCCCGCGAGGCCGCAGAGGTGGCCGAGCGCGCCGGCGCCCGCCGCCTGATCCTCACCCATCTCTCCGCGCGCTACTCGCGCGACGCCAGCGACCTGGAGCGCGAAGCGAAGGCCGTCTTCCCGAACGTCACCGTCGCGAAGGACGGGATGGAAGTCGACGTGCCGTATCTCGAAGGCAGAGACTGATACGCGATGCGCGATTCGCGCATCGCGTATCAGTTCTTTCCGCTCGCCACCGCCGGGTAGGTCGCTTCACTCGCCGACTCCTGATTGTCGCCGGTGCCTAGCGGGAAGGAACGGCGGAAGAGCTTGCGGAGCTGGTCGTCGGTGAGCGCCTGGAGGACCTGGGCGGGCTTGAGGCGCGCGGTCACGCTGCGGGACTCGGGGCCGCTGGAGAGGTACCAGGCGTAGCGGTCCCGGTGCGCCTCGCGTCCCCCGGAGTTCAGGAAGACGACCATCGCATTGCTGGCGCCGGGGGCGCGGATCTGGATCGCCCACTGGCTGCCGTCGGGAGCCTGGAAGATGCGCATGCGTGTGATCTAGCTGTCAGGACGTGGACGTCGGTGAGGTGCCCGCGTTCACCGCGGGGTAGAGCGGCCGGCGGCCGCGGTAGCCGGTCGCGGGCTCGTGCCAGAAGCGCACCGAGGGCTCGCCCAGCCGCCAGCAAAGATACACCATCCGCCCGTTGAGCTCCGCCGGGAAGTCGATCAACCCGAGGGAGTAGTCCTTGAGCTCGATGCCGAGGTCGTTCAGCTCCCGCTCGAACCCCTCGATCTCCGCCGCGAGCGTCTGCACCTCGCGCCGGAGCTGCTCGGCGCGCGGCTCCAGGCGATCGCGGTCGCTGCCGGACGTCACGACCTCGAACTCGCGCATCCGCTCCGCCCACCGGCGGTAGTGCGCGACGATGTCATGGACGATGCGCCGAACCAGCGGCAGCGTACGGTCGGCCTGCTCGGGTGTGAAGAGCTTCTGCGGAAACGGCATGCCGAGAGGGTGCGCAGAAGACATGCCCGTCAGCCGCGGCTCGCCTCTTCCGCCGTGCGCTCCTCGAGGCGGCGCTGGCGGCGCTGCTGGGCGGCGGCGTGGCGGCGCTTCTCGTCGTCGGACTCGAGCAGGAGCTTCGGCACCTCGACCGGGCGGCCGTTGCGGTCCACGGCGACGAAGGAGAGGTACGCGGAGTTGGTGTGCCGGCGCCGCCCGGTGATGAGGTCCTCGGCCTCCACGCGCACGCCCACTTCCATGGAAGTGCGGCCGGCGTAGTTGACCGACGCCTTCATTACTACCAGGTCGCCCAGGTGGATCGGCTCGCGGAAGTCGACGCGGTCGATCGAGACGGTCACGCACGACGAGCGCGCGTGCCGGATCGCGGCGACCGCGGCGGTGGTGTCCATCATCGCCAGGATCGCGCCCCCGAACACGTGGCCGAGGTTGTTCGCGTCCTGCGGCATCATGATCCGCGAAGTCTCGTGCTGGGACGCGCGGGGGGAGCTGGCTGGACTGTCGGGCATTGGGTCGCGGTGCGAGGATCAGCGCCCCCGGCGGGCGCCGCGGTGCCGGCGCACGGGCGGGCGGGCGCCGGCGGCCGCGAGCCTAACGTGCGCCGCCGCGCGGCGGGGGCGGGCCTTGGGAAGGCTCGCCGACCGCACGTCTTCCGAGTAGAACGCCGACTCGTTGAAGGCGCGGCCGAGGCCGCGGCGGGTCGCGGCGTCGACGGCCAGCGAGTCGAGCCAGTAGAGCTGCCGGGCCGGGGCGCCCAGTCGGCCGAGCTGCCAGCTCCCGCCGGCGCTGTCGCGCACCGAGAGGGCGAAGGTCGTTCCGCTCGTGTCGTCGTACGAGGCCAGTACGGTGGTCCCGCCGCGGCGCCACTCGTCGGTCGACGAGTCGGCGGCCTGGGTCGGCAGCGTCTCGCGGACGGCGGACCACCAGGGCGGCGCGGGCGCGGGGATCGGGGGCAGCTCCATGGTCAGCCCGCCGGCACGGTCGCCCAGGCCGGGGACGAGGAACGCCACCGCGGGCTCGCGCCCCACCTCCACGATGCCGAAGCTCCGCTCCTCGAAGGTGAAGTCGTCGAGCGCCTCCGCGGCCCGGCGGGCGCGCTCGTCGGCGGGGGCGCGGCGCACCGAGTCGCGCACGGCGGCGAAGCGGCGCCGCGCCTCGCCGAGCAGCGCGACGGCGGCGCGGTCGCCGAAGAGCGCGCGCACCGTGGCGGCGCGCCCGCTCCGAAGGTCGAGCACGCCGCGCCGGGTGACGTGCCGGTGCGACTCCCCTTCGACGTCCACGTTCGCGTGGTGCTCGTACGAGAGGTACGGGCCGTGGACGTCGAGCACCTCGATCTCGCTCGTCGCCTGCTCGGCCGGGTCCTCGGCGCCGTCCTCGTCCGGGTCGAGTGGATCCGCCTCCGGGTGGCGTCGGGCGTAGCGGCGCGCCGCGCGCTCGACGATCGAGTCGTCGAACACCGCCACGGAGTCGCCGGTGACGAGGTCGCGCCGGTACAGCCGCTGCCCCACGAAGAGCGCGTCGTAGTAGGAGCGGTCGTCGTCGGCGACGTAGACCTCGAAGAAGCGGCCGCCGTAGCGCGCCAGGAGCATCGGCGAGCCGCGCATCCGCAGGCCGCCGCGCGTCCCGCGCACCCAGTACGTCGAGTCGCCCGCCGAGAGCAGAAATTCGGCCGCTGCCGGCGCCCGCGCCCGCGTGCCCGCGTCGGCGCGCTGGTCGCGGGAGCAAGCGGCGCCGATCGCGGGTAGAAGCAGTTGCAGCAGGCAGCGGGACGGGAGGCGCATCGCCGCCAAATATAAACGGCAGGGACTGCTGGGCGGCACAGCGGCACAGCAGTCCCTGCCGTTTACATTTCGCGCCGCCGCTCGTCTCTCACTGGCGGCACGACAGTCCCCACTTCAAGCACACACACGCTCAGCATGCGTAGCCTTTCTTCTCTGACTCTTCTCGCGCTCCTCGCCTGCGGCGGCGCGAATGGCGACACCAGGACGGCGGCGGCCGCGCAGCCGGACTCGGCGCGCCCGACCACGACCGCCACGGCGGCGGGCTCGGTGGTGCCGGTAGCGGGCTCGGCCGTGGCTCGGGCCCCGATGGCCGAGGCGCCCGCCGTGCGCGGGCTCTACGTGAACCGCTTCGCAGCGCAGAGCAGCAAGCGCATGCGCGCGATGGTCGGCATGGCGGACTCGACCGAGGTCAACGCGCTCGTCATCGACTGGAAGGACGAGTTCGGGCTGAACTTCGCGTCGCAGGACCCGATGCTCCAGAAGAACGCCGGGAAGTACGGCGTGATTCGCGATCCGAAGGCGATGGCGGACACGCTCAGGGCGCACGGCATCGTCGCGATCGCTCGCATCGTGGTCTTCAAGGACCCGGTGGCGGCGGAGATGAACCCGGACATGATCATCCGGACGCCGGCCGGGACGCCGTGGCAGGACCACAAAAAGAACACCTGGGTGAACCCGTACGACCAGCGGATCTGGGAGTACAACCTGCGGGTGGCCGAGGAGGCCGCGCGCGCCGGGTTCCCGGAGATCCAGTTCGACTACATCCGCTTCCCGGAGCCGTTCAAGAGCC
>DATFPD010000331.1:0-6650 GCA_035265005.1 Gemmatimonadaceae bacterium
TTCTCCATCAACAACGAGCAGCACCACCGCGACAAGCCAGTGGTCGTGGGCGAGCTGCAGCTGTGGGACGTCATCAACGACTCGATGATGGACCACCCGTTCCACCTGCACGGCTTCTTCTTCCAGGTGCTGGAGGTGAACGGCGAGCCGCCGGCGTTCCGGTCGTGGGAGGACACCGTCAACGTGCCGCCGAAGAGCCGGGTCCGCATCGCGTGGATGCCCGACGATCGGCCGGGGGAGTGGATGTACCACTGCCACATCCTCGAGCACCATGCGGCGGGAATGATGGCGCACTTCGAGGTGGTGCGTCCGGGCCACGAGCATCTCGGTGCGGCGGCCGCCGACGACTCGTCCAGCCACACGCATCACCACCACCACTGACGCATAGCCCCGCCGTGGCTTCCGCGCTCGTGCGCGCGGCGTCCGCGGGCAGATGCTGCCCGCGGACGGCCTATGCGCTGTGGCGGCAGCTCACGGCGAAAGTAGAGTTGCCCAAGGGTGCGTGGTACGGCTGGCACTTGCTGCGCCGCCAGTGGGCGACGGAGATGAAGCACACGCCGCTCCGGGACTTGACGTACATGGGCGGGTGGAAGAGCGCGGCGACCGTGCTGGCCTGTTACCAGATTCCGGACGAGGCGACGCAGCGGGAGGCGCTCAGGTAGCGGCGGCAGATCGGCGCCGGCGGCACGCCCTGAGCGGTGAAGTGACACCCGGACTGACACCAGCGGCTGCGTCCCGATGACGCGGCCGCTTCAGCATCACCCGCAAGACGAAGCGCGACAATGAACTCCGTCCTCCTCCGCACCACCCTGCTGCTGGCGGCGTCCAACGTCTTCATGACCTTCGCCTGGTACGCCCACCTCCGGAACCTCGCCGACCGGAAGTGGTACGTCGCCGCCCTCGTGAGCTGGTCGATCGCCCTATTCGAGTACCTGCTCCAGGTCCCCGCCAACCGCATCGGCTACACCCAGCTCTCGCTGCCGCAGCTCAAGATCCTCCAGGAGGCCATCACCCTCACCGTCTTCGTCCCCTTCGCGCTCCTCTACATGCGCCAGCCGATCAAGCTGGACTATTTGTGGGCGGGGCTGTGCATCCTGGGCGCCGTGTACTTCATCTTCCGGAGTCCCTGACCGGGCACCCCGCCCGGGCCTCTCCTCCGGCGCACACTTTGCCCTCCATTCTCCTGCCCACAGTCGAGACGGACTCGCAGCATCGACATACAGGGAGGCAGCACGATGGGACATCGCCAGACTCAGCACATGGGACGCAGTGAAGGGGACGATCGCGACCTTCCGGGGCGGGACGCCGAGGGGCGCGAGGACGAGGCGCTGGAGGCGGCGCCGCCGGGAGTCGACGAGGCGCGGCACATCCAGGAGCTCGTCGACGGAGCACGCCACGAGTGGACCGGCGCGGACGGCCAGCGCCGGCACGGTGGCAGGGGTGGCGCGCCGGCGAAGGGGTACGGCCGCGGCAACCGTCGTCCGGGTGACTCGGGCCGCTAGGACGCTCCGACACGACACAATCATCACGATCCAGGCAGGTCGGGCCCGCCGGCGCATGTCGCTGGCGGGCCCGACCGTTTTCGTCGACGCCGCTCTGCCAGCATTGCGCGCCGTTTGTCAAAATGATCGTGGCCGCTCTGCCAACTCCGGCCGCCGGTTTGTCATCCTGGCCGAACTCGATGGGCGCGACGGTTGCCGTCACCTCCGGCCGGCGCCGCGAGCGCGGTACGCGCGAGCGCGGTACGCGAGCGCGGTGGCCGTCACATCGGATTCGCCCGCCATTGTGGTGGCGATTTTCCCCGTCCTTACCAGAGGAGAGAACTGCCATGATGACGTTCCGCACGCTGTCCCCCACGCTCGACCGCGTGTTCGCCCTCAACCGCGAGCTCGACCGCGTCATGGGCGCGGCCGCCGGCAACCGCGGCGGCAGCACGCAGTCGTGGACCCTCCCACTCGACGTCGTCGAGCGCGCCGACGACTACGTGGTCTCGGCCGACCTGCCCGGCGTGAGCCCGGAGCAGGTGGACATCAGCTTCGAGCACAACACGCTCACCGTACGCGGCACGCGCCCCTGGCCCTTCAATACCGACGGCGGCGAGCTGCGCGTCTACAGCGCCGAGCGGTGGACGGGCGCGTTCGAGCGGTCGGTGCGCCTCCCGGAGTACGTCGAGGGCGACCGGATCGAGGCCACCTTCGCCAACGGCGTCCTGACGGTCACCGTCCCCAAGGCCGCCGCCGCCAAGCCCCGGAAGATCGCGATCCAGAACGGCGCAGATTCGAAGGAGTCCAGGCAGCTGAACGCCTGACGACAGAGGGATGACGGGGATGGCCATAGCACAGCGAAGGGCCATCCCCAGCCGTGGCCTGACAACGGACCGACATACTCGGGAGGCCCTATGACCCGACTTCTCGTTCTCGCCCTCGCCGCCGCCGCCTCGGCCGCCACCGCCGCCGCCCAGCGCCTCCCGCACGGGGCCGTGGCCGAGGAGCTGCTCACCCGCTCGCACGTCGCCGCGGCCGGCGGCGGCGGCGGCGAGCGCGTCAGACTCGGCGGGCTCGGCGCGCGGCTGCTCTGGCGCCCGGCAGTCGGCGCGAACGCGTCCAGCGTGATGGCGGCGCTCGCCGACCGCGCGCTCGTCGGCGGCTTCGTCAGCTACGCGCCGCGCCGGCTCGGCGTCTCGACGCTGCATTACGGCGCCCACGCCGACCTGCGCCTGCCGGTCTCGCTCGGCGTCGCCGGCGCCGACCGGCTGGAGCCGGTCGCGTCGCTCGCCGTCGGGGCCTTCCGCGTCTCCCGCGCGGCCGAGCGGTCGGAGCTGGGGCTCGGGCCGGTCCCCTGCGCGGCCGTGGAGACCGGCGAGCGCTTCTGCTTCCGCAACGCCCGCGTCACCCTCGCCGACGGGTCGCACGCCGCGGTGGCGTCCCGCTTCCCGGCCGGCGCCGCCCGCACCAGCCTCGCCCTCACGCCGGCGTTAGGTGTGCGCGCCCCGCTCTCCCGCGGCGGCCTCGCCCTGCGCGCCGACCTCCGGGATGTCGTGGTCTTCCGCGGCGGCGCGATCCACAACCCCGAGCTGGCGGCGGGCGTCAGCATCCGGCTCTAACGGCCTCGGCCGCGGATCGAGCGGATCCGTGTTATCCGCGTCGATCCGCGGCCACCACTCCGTCGCCGTCACCGACCGGTAGCGTGGCGGCCGACGCTGGCACCGACGGCGCGTCGTCCGACTCCGTGATGCGGGCCAGCTGCTGGCGGATGCGGTCGCCGGCCTGGCGGCTCTCGTCGTACTGGGCGGAGGCGTTCCGGAGGTGCGTTCCCACTTTCTCGAAGGCGGTCCAGAAGCGCTCGAAGCGCTGCTCCAGCCCGCCCAGCTCGGCGAGGATCTCGCGCGCGCGCTCCTCGACGCGCAGCCCCTTGAGGCCGTGCAGGACGGCCGAGAGGTACGCGTAGAACGTGTGCGGCGAGACAGGGATCACCCGGCGGTCCATCGCGTACGCCATGATGGCGTCGCCTGACGAGGCACCTCCCGCGCCCGGCGCCGCCGCGTCGCGCACCACGGCCTCGTAGTAGACCGACTCGGCCGGGACGTACATGAGCGCGAAGTCGAGCGTCCCCTCCTCCGGGCGCACGTACTTCGCCGCGATCTCGTCCACCCGGTTGCGCATCGAGCGGCGGAAGAGGCGCCGCTCGCGCTCGGCGCCGTTCACGTCGCCGGCGGCGTCGAGCGCGAGCATGCGCTGGCAGGCGTCGAGCGGGAACTTCGCGTCGATCGGAAGCAGCCGGCCGCCGATGCGCACCACCGCGTCCACGCGCTCGCCCGACCGGAACGTGTGCTGGAGCGTGTAGTGCGACGGCGGGAAGGTCTGCCGCAGCAGCTCGGCGAGCCACAGCTCGCCCACCGTGCCGCGCAGCCGCGGCACCTGGAGCAGCCGCCGCACGTCGGCCACCCCCTCGCCCAGCGCCTCCAGCCGCCGCGACGTCTCGGCCAGCCGGCCGAGCTGCTCGCGCACGTCCGCCACCGCGCGCCCGGTCTCCGCCATGCGCTCCCCCACCGTCTGCCGCCCCGCGTCGAGCTGCGCCGCGAGCCGCGCACTCTCGCGCGCGACCGCCTCGGCCAGCAGATGCCGCAGCGCGAAGTAGAGCGCAACCGCCGAGACGAGCACGAGCGCGACGATCAGGATGGGAAGCATGGCTTCGAACTTACCGCGAACTGCGAATCCACCACAGAGGCACAGAGGGCACAGAGGAGGGGCACACGGGAGATTGTCCCCCTGTCGGGAGGAGATGCTGAATGGCCGGGGGGAGAACCCTGCGGCCGCGACCCCTTTCAGGATTCTTTACATCTCCTCCCGGCAGGGGGGCCCTCTCCCGTGTGCAGTCCCTCTGTGCCCTCTGTGCCTCTGTGGTGGATTCGCGGTTCGCCGGCGTAGCTTAGGACCATGACACCCACCGACATCCCGCCCGAGGTCTTTCGCGACGCCGGCCATCGGCTCATCGACTGGGTCGCCGATTACCTCGCGAACCCGGAGCAATACCCGGTGCTGGCCCAGGTCGCACCGGGCGACGTGAAGGGCGCGCTGCCGCCCGCGCCGCCGCGCACGAGCGAGAGCCTGGACGACATCATCGCCGACTTCGAGCGCGTGATCGTCCCCGGCGTGACGCACTGGAACCACCCGGGCTTCCACGCCTACTTCTCCGTCTCGGCGTCGGCGCCCGGGATCCTCGGCGAGCTGCTCACGGCGGCGCTCAACACCAACGGGATGCTCTGGCGCAGCAACCCGAGCTCCACGGAGCTCGAGCAGCTCACGCTCGACTGGCTGCGGCAGATGCTCGGCATGGGCCAGGGATGGTTCGGCATGATCACCGACACCGCGTCGCTGTCGACGATGCTCGCCCTGGCCGCGGCGCGCGAGGCGAAGCCCGAGCTGGCGGTGCGCGAGCGCGGGCTCGCCGGCCGCGCCGACCTGCCGCCGCTGCGCGTCTACTGCTCCGAGCAGGCGCACTCGTCGGTCGACAAGGGCGCGCTCACGCTCGGCTTCGGCTACGAGAACGTGGTGCACGTCCCGGTGGACGACGCGTTCCGCATGCGCGCCGACGCGCTCGACGCGGCCGTGCGCGCCGACCGCGCGCGCGGGATGCTTCCGCTCGCCTGCGTGGCCACGGTCGGCACGACCGGCACCACCAGCATCGACCCCGTGCCGGCGATCGCCGACGTCTGCCGCCGCGAGGGGATCTGGCTGCACGTGGACGGCGCGTACGGCGCCGCGGCGGCGGCCGTCCCCGAGATGCGCCACGTCCTGGACGGCGTCGAGCGCGCGGACTCGCTGGTCGTCAACCCGCACAAGTGGCTGTTCACCCCGATCGACTGCTCGGCGCTCTACACGCGCCACCCGGAGGTGCTGCGGCGCGCATTCTCGCTGGTGCCGGAGTACCTGACGACGCGCGGCGAGGCGGACGAGGTGGTGAACTACATGGACTACGGCGTGCAGCTCGGCCGCCGCTTCCGCGCGCTCAAGCTCTGGATGGTGCTCCGCGCCTTCGGCGTGGACGGGATCGCCGAGCGCATCCGCGCGCACGTGGCGCTCGCGCGCGAACTCGCGGGGCGGGTGGAGGCCAGCGGAGACTGGGAGCTCATGGCTCCCGTTCCGCTCTCGCTCGTCTGCTTCCGCTACGCGCCCGAGGACGTCCCGGAAGATGAGCTTAACATCTTGAACGAGCGCATCTTGCACGACGTCAACGCGAGTGGCCGGGCGTTCCTCTCGCACACGAAGCTGCGCGGGAAGTACACGATCCGGCTGGCGATCGGGAACATCCGCACCGAGCGTCGGCACGTGGAGGAAGCGTGGCGCCTGCTGCAGGACGCAGCGTCCCGGGTCCTCCCGGAACGAACCTCGCCGCCTAGCCCGGCCGCAGGGGCTGCGGGCGCTTCACCAGTGCGTGGGTAACCAATGGGTAACATCGATTCGTGGCGGTCCGGGGAGCAGTCCGAGGAAGGCTGAGCGGAGGCTGAGGGGGCCGCCGCTGGCTCGGCGGCGGCGCGCATCCGGCGTGGAGTCCGCTGCGATGGTCCGCCTGTCAATTTCACGCGGCGCCGGCGACGGCCGGACGTTCGGTACGACGTTAGGCTGGCGGTCCCCTCCCCTCCCTGCCCGTGGTCTGACCGCGGGCGCGCCCGCGTGCGGCTCGGCACCTCGGCCGCCGACCCTCGTCAGGCCCCGTCGCCCGCACCACCGGGCAGTTGCCCGCTCTGCTCCGCCCGCTCCGCCGCCTGGCGGCGCATCTCTTCGTCGCGCGCGGCGGCCACGCGCTCCCAGTGGTCGCGCTCCGCCTGCCGCGGCGCGAACCGCCCGTAGACTTTCGTCACCATCGATGCGGTCGCGGGTCGCGCGCTTCGTCGCGCGGACGCGGATCTCGCGGTGCGCGGCGTCGACGTCGCGCGCCACGATGGCGAGCGCCGCGTTGACGTCGGCGCCGGTCCCGTGGATGAGCGCCGAGAACTCGCGGAAGGGCGACGGCTGGGCCTCGGCCAGCGCGATCGCGTCGTCCGTCTCCAGGTAGTGCACGCGCGGGTACGGCAGCTTCGGCCGCTTGACGCCCGAGGCGGGGTTGCTGCCGAGCACCTCGCGCTCGAGCAGAAACCCGATGAAGTGCCG
>DATFPD010000332.1:0-2560 GCA_035265005.1 Gemmatimonadaceae bacterium
GCCGGAGGGAGATGCCGGCAGTGGGGGCGTTTCGGAGCTGCCGTAGCCCATCGTCGCCAGGCGCTTCCCCGAGAGGTCGTAGGCGAAGGCCGGCATGTCGCTCACGCCGGTGGCGTCGATCCACTTGTTGTAGAAGTTGAAGAGCGCGCAGACGGTGATGGCGTCGTACAGCGCCTCCTCGCTCCAGCCGGCGGCCATCGCCTGCTGGAGGTCCTCCGGGCGCAGCCGGTTCGACTCCCGGTTCATCTTCTCGACGAAGGCGAACAGCGCCTTCTCGCGCTCGTCGATCGGCGCGGTGCGGAAGTCCTCCAGCACCGCGTCCACCAGCGCGCGATTCCCCAGCAGCGTCGCCGCGACCGCGGCGTGCGAGCCGATTCAGAAGGGGCAGTCGTTGCGGCGCGAGGTGAACGCGGCGATCAGCTCGCGCATCCCCGGCGACAGCGGCGACGGCCCGCGCATCACGCCCTGCGTGAAGCGCGCGAGCCACTCGGTGCGGTCCGGCTTGTAGGCGAACAGGTGCATGATCTGCGGCACCGGCACGCCGGCCGCCTGCATCGCCTTGATCGGGTGCGCGTACGCGCCCCGCGGCTCCGCGCTTTCGACTTCGGGCAGGAACATCGGGTGCATCACATCTCTCCCTCGGGTGAAAGCCGGCCCCAAAATTGGGCGCAGGACTGACGCGCACAATAGCCGGCGCTGTCAGCCGGGACGGTTCGTGAACGGCTGTTGAACCGCGGAGGACGCAGAGGACGCGGAGGAGAGCCGCTCGGGAAGTAAATGCTTCCTGGGTGCAGTCCTCCGCGTCCTCTGCGTCCTCCGCGGTTCAAGCTTCCGATGCGTCCCGGCCGAGAGCTCTCAGCGCCGCTCCCCCGCGAGGCCGCTGCTCGGGACCGGCTGCACCGAGCCCTGGACGGTGAGCGGTTCGTGCTCGTCGGCCTCGATCACCGCCTGCTCCGGCACGGCGCCGCCGACGTCGCGCACGAACGTGACGCACACGGCGGCGGCGATCAGGCAGAGGCCGCCGAGCATGACGAAGTAGAGCGGCGCGTTCGGGTTGTTCTCGCCGAAGAGCGCGCGGGTGAGCGGGCCGAAGAAGAGCGAGGCGACGATCTCGGGGATGACGATGAAGAAGTTGAACACCCCCATGTAGACGCCCATCCGGTGGGCGGGCAGCGCGCCGGCGAGGATGGCGTACGGCATCGACAGGATGGACGCCCACGCGATCCCCACGCCGACCATGCTGAGCAGGAGCAGGTTCTTGTCGTGGATCACGTAGACCGAGAGCAGCCCCACCGCCCCGCAGAGCAGCGACGCGGCGTGCACCGTCTTGCGGCTCGTGGCGGCGGCCATCCGCTCCAGCAGGAGCGCGACCACGAAGCAGGTGATCGAGTAGAAGGCGAAGGTGAAGCCGCCCCACTCGATCCCCCGCGTGTAGAGCTCGGACTGCGGGTCGGTGGCGCCGAAGACGTGCCGGGCGGTGGCGGGCACGTAGAACAGCCACATGCAGAAGAGGCCGAGCCACGTCAGGAGCTGCACGACCGCGAGCTGGCGCATGGTGGCCGGCATCTCGCGGATCGCCGAGCCGATCTCGCCGAACAGCTTGCCGGGCCCGAGCCGCTCGCGCTTCGCCCGCTCGAAGGCCGCCATGTCCTCGGGCGGGTGCTCGCTCGTCGTGAGCACCGTCCAGATCACGGCCAGCAGGAACACCACCGCGCCCACCTGGAAGGAGTACTTCACCGAGAGCGGGATCCCGCTCGCCGTGCTCCCCGAGACGCCCATCCGCCCGAGGATGTAGGGGAGCGCGTTGGCGAGGCTCGCGCCGATGCCGATCATGAGCGACTGCATCACGAAGCCGGCGGTGCGCTGGCCGGCGTCGAGCTTGTCGGCGACGAAGGCGCGGAACGGCTCCATCGAGATGTTGATGGACGCGTCGAGCACCCAGAGCAGCCCGGCCGCCATCAGGAGCGTCCCCGACGTCGGCATGATGAAGAGCGCGATCGAGGCGAGGACGGCGCCGGTCAGGAAGTAGGGGCGGCGTCGTCCGAGCCGCCCCCACGTGCGGTCGCTCAGCGCGCCCACGATGGGCTGCACGAGGAGCCCGGTGAGCGGCGCGGCGAGCCAGAGCCCCGGCACCTGGTCCGGCCGCGCGCCCAGCCGCTCGTAGATCGCTGACATGTTGGCGAGCTGCAGCCCCCAGCCGAACTGAATGCCGAGGAACCCGAAGCTCATGTTGAACAGCTGCGGAAAGCTGAGGCGCGGCCTCGCCATCGGGGTCGCCATCGGGCACTCCTCGGTACGGCAAGTGGGGAACGGCAGCGGACGTCGGGGATTCCGAAAGTACAACCGGCCAACAATCGGGTCGAGTGCCGCCGTTGCCGCCGCTCCGGCGAGGGGCTACGATTGGCGCCGTGACCGCCGCTCGCCGGGCCCCGGAGAATCCGATTCTGACGCCCGCGATGATCCCGCCCTCGCGGCCGGATCTCGAAGTGGTCGGCGTCTTCAACCCGGCCGCGGTCAGGCACGACGGCGACGTCCTGCTCCTGCTGCGGGTGGCCGAGGC
>DATFPD010000333.1:0-9506 GCA_035265005.1 Gemmatimonadaceae bacterium
TGCTGGCGCTGCGGTGGAACGCGCGCATCCGCGAGGCGACGCGCGGGCAGGCGTCGCTCGACGACGTGATGCGCGCGCTGCTGCGGCGCGCGCGCGACCCGGACTCGCTCTTCACCGCCGACGCGCTGGCCGCCGCGGTGCGCCGCTACACGGGTCGCCTGGGACACGACCCGCGCGACGACATCGGGCGCTACGTCGAGCGCGGGGAGCTGGTCCCGGCCGACGCCGCCGCGCTCGGCGGCTGCGTCGCGCTGCGCGACGTCCCGTTCGGGCCGTTCGACCTGGGCTTCGACCCGTCGTCGCTGAGCCGCTCGGCGCGGCTCCGCGGCGTGGACCCGGACGGCAACGCCTACGCCGCCGGGCTGCGCGACGGCCAGCGGCTGCGCGCGATCAGCTACACCGACGGCGTCGCGACGCGCCCCGTCCGCATCACCGTCGCCGGGGACTCGGCGGGGGCGGCGGAGCGGGCGATCGAGTACCTGCCGCAGGGGCGGCCGCGGGTGATGGTGCCGCAGTACGAGGTCCTGCCGCGGTGCGGCGCGGCCGAGCTGCGGCGGGGGCTCCTCTGACGGGACGATTCCGCGCGCCTGGCGGGACGGCGGTCGCCAGTCGCCGGTAGTGCAGTAGTCAGTTGTGCGTTGAAGTTGTGAGTGGCCAGTAGCACCAGGCATCCGGGATGGCTGATTGCTACTGACAACTCACAACTTCAACTGACAACTGACAACTGCCGTTCGCCCTCCCCGCGCTACGCCATCCCTACGTCGCGCGACGTATACGCCCTCCCGCTCGTCCATCGTAAGGTGCATACGTGTCCCGCCGCTGGTGGCGGGCGATGGATCACCCATGCGGGAGGAGGACATGCGTCGGTTGGTGATGGTCGTCACACTGCTCGCCCTGGGCGGCGCGGGGGCGCCGCGTCAGGCGGCGGGGCAGCAGGACGTGCGGGTCGAGGCGCCGATCAGCGGCGGGGCGGCCGGGGAGCAGCAGCCGCTCCGGACGCGCGAGGCGCGGATCGCGCGGGCGGTGAACCTGCGCGCGGCGCTGCTGGTGGTGGAGGACGAGGTGCGCCGGGGGCTCATCACCGCCGAGCAGGGGGCGCGGGCGCGGGCGCTCTACCTGGACGACGCGCGGGCGTCGCTCGGCGCGTCGTTCGCGTCGGCGGAGGACCTCGACGCCTACGCCCGCGCGCAGGGCGGCGCCGCCCGGCGCACGGCGGGGCTGGCGACGTTCACCGGCGCCGTGCTGACGCTGGCGGCGATCGTGACGGTCGTCGCGTTAGGGTGGCTCTTCCGCTCGTACTTCCGCAGGCTCCCGCTGTGGGCGTACGAGCTGGCGGCGCACGCCGCGGCGGCCGGGCTGGTGCTCGGCGGGCATCCGCTCGGGCGCGCGATCGGGATCGACGGCGGCTACGTGGCGCTGATGGGGTGCCTCGTCTTCGGCGGCGCGCTGGGGCTGACCTACGCCACGCGCATCTTCCCGCGCCTGACGAAGGGCGGGAAGGAGCATCTCGAGCGCATCCTCCTGGCGAAGAGCCCGTGCGGGCTGCTGCTGACGCCGGTCAACTTCATCTCCGGCGGCTGCACGCTGGTGTGGGGCGCGGCGGCGCTCTGGTACCAGAGCACGCCGGTCGCCGCCGGGGCGACGCTGGCCTTCATCTCGCTGGTCGGGTTCACGGTGTTCGTCACGCCGCTCACCTACTACTTCGGCTACACCGACGAGGAGAAGATCCCGATCACGATGCTGGCGGCGCTGGCGCTGCTCGGCGTCTACCTGGGCGTGCAGGGGGGCGCGCTCGCGCTGGGGCCCGCGGCCGTGTTCACCCGGCCGTTCGCGTGGGTCGGCTCGCTGGTCTACTTCGTCAGCCTGCTGATCGTCGCCAGCCGGTACCGCGTGGGGCGCGGGCGGAAGCCGGCGAAGCGCCCGTGGGCGCGCTTCTGGGAGTGGCAGGCGATCGCCGCGCTGTCGTTCGTCGCCGGGCTGTACCTCGGCCCCACCCTCGGCGCGCCGGTGCTGAGCGGCGTCGCGGGCACAGTGTTCGCCTTCTACCTGATGGAGAAGTACCTGGAGATCCCGTGGCGCGGCCGCGGCTGGGCCTGGGGCACGTTAGGCGCCGGGGCGCTCCTGTACGCGATCGGCCGCGCAGCGACGGCCTGGCCGCAGTACTTCCTCTGGTAGAAGCTGCGACCGACTACACCTGCTGAGTACACCTGCGACCTGCGACCTGCGACCTGCGACCTGCGACCTGACCCCCTCGGGACGCAGGGGCTCCCCGAGCGCAGTGAGGACGCAGGTCGCAGGCCGCAGGTGTAGTCGGTCGCAGTCTTCATTCCTTCAAGTTGATCGCGCGCGAGCTCCGCGGCGTGCCGGCCGTCGCGACCGTTCGCCGCGTCTCGGTCCAGGACGACATCGGGCGGCGGACGACGCCCATCTCTTCCTTGGTGGGGACGTGGGGCGGCTCGGCGTCCCAGAGGACGACGCCGCGGATGCGGGTGCCGGCGCCGCGGAGGGAGCGGGCCAGCCGGGCGAGGTTGGCGAGCCGGGTGTGGGCGGTGCGCGCGCAGAGGAGCACATCCGGGGACGGGAGCGGGCTCGCGCCGCCCAGCTCGGCCAGGGTGCTGGGGGCGACGAGGACGGCGAGGTCGTAGCGGCGGGCGAGGCGCGCGAGGTCGCGGCGCATCGTCTCGGCGACCATCGCGTCAGGCAGGGCGGCCGGGAAGCTGCCCCCGTCGCCCCTGTCGCCGCCGCCGCCGCCGTCGCCGCCGAACCAGGCGCCGGCCGGCACGACGTCGAGCGCGCGGTCGCGCCCCACGCTGCGGGTGACGATCGCGCGCGCCCAGTCCACCGTCCCCTCGACGATCGCGGCGAGTCCCGGCTCCGGCGGCACGCGCATCACGCCGGCGACGGCGCACGCCTCCAGATCGCCGTCCACGAGCAGCGTGCTGCGCGCGTCGGCGGCGGCCGCGGCCGCGAGGTTGGCGGCCACGGTGGCGACGACCCCGGGCTCCTCGCCGGTGACGGTGATGAGCGGGAGCGTGTTCCCGGAGGCGGCGAAGTGCAGGTAGAGCAGCCGGGAGGTCTCGGCCTGCGGGTCGAGCAGCGGCGGCAGCTCGTGGTCGGCGCGGCGGCGCATGCGCTCCGGCACCGGCGGGCGCGGGCGGATCACGGCCAGCACGCGCGTGTCCGCCACCCGCGCCGCTTCGCGCGCGTCGGCCACCCGCGGCCGGCGCAGCTCGGCCACGAGCCCCGCCCCCGAGCCGGCCACCAGCCCGAGGACGAGGGCGGCGAAGAGCAGCGCCACCGGCGGCGCGCTGACGTTGGCGAGCTGGCGCGCCCGCTCGGCGCGCGCCTCGAGCTCCTGGTTGCGGCGCTGCGCGTCGGCCAGCGCCTGCTGCGCCGCCGCCGCCTCCGCGCCCGCGCCGGCGAGCGCGGCCAGCGGCGCGGTGGTGTCCACCGCCGCGGAGGCCGCGGTCGTCGCCGGCGGCGCGGGGGGCCGCAGCACCGCCAGCTCGCGGCGGATCGCGGCGCGCTTGTCCTCGGCGATCGCCTGGATCGAGCGACCCACCGCCGTCAGGCGCGCGGTGAGGGCGACGAAGACCGGGTCCACGCCCCCCACGGCGCCGAACGCCTCGCGGTCGCGCTCGATCTCGGCCAGCGAGTCGAGGAGCACGCGCACGCGCGGCTCGGCGCGCATGAGCCCCGACGCGGCGAGCGCGCGGAAGGACGCCGGGAGCGGCGCGTTCTCGGCGCGGGCGATGAGCCGCGTGAGCGCGGCGTGCTGCGCCGCCAGCGTGTCGCGGCGGGCGATCAGCTCGGGCGGGAGCGTGTCGACCGGCGCCGGCAGCTGGCCGCTCTCCATGAACTGCGCCGCCGTCCGGCGCGCCGCGGCGAGCGACGACTCGGCGGCCGCGAGCCGCGCCCGCGCGCGCACCGCCGCGGCGACCAGCGGCACCGTGTCGGTGCGCGCCCCGAGCTGCGCCGTGAGCGTCCGCGCGGCCTGCCCCGCCGAGCGGGGCACGAGCACCAGCGCCATGAGCGCCGTCACGAACGTCGCCCCGCCCACCGACGCCACGAGCACCGTCCGGCGCAGCGCGTTGCGCGCCCGCGCGCGCAGCCACGTGGCGCGCGCGGCCACGGGGTTGTGCTCGCCGCTGCCGCGCACGCCGGTGCTGTGGCGCGGCGTTATGCCGGAGATGTAGCGGGGAGGAGTGGGGGTGGGCACGGGAAGTAAACTAACGGCACTCGGCGCTCGGCACTCGGCGCTCGGCGCTACCTCGGGAGGCTGAAGCTCTCCGGGGAGCGATGGAGGTTGCGACCACGCAGCCCGAAAAAGAAAGCGGGAGCGCTCGCGCGCCCCCGCCTGCTGTCGTACCAGAATCGCCTTACTGGACCGTGACGTCCATCGTCATGTTCATCGCCGCGTGCGGCTGGCAGATGATCTTGTAGGTGCCCGGCTTCACGTTGGCGAAGGAGAGCTTCACGTCGTCGCCCGCGGCCATCAGCATCCGGCTGGCGGCCGGCGCGACCTTCTCGCCCTGCATGTTGGCGTCGAGCTGGGCCTTCACGTCGGCCGGCACGGACTCGTCGGCCGCGACGTTGTGCGGGCCGCCGGAGACGAACTTGAAGTCGATGCCGTCGCCGGCCTTGACCGTGATCTTGGCCGGCTCGAAGCGGTAGCCCTTGTCGTCGCCGACCATGTTCACCGTCTTCATCGCGCCGGTGACCGGCGCCGCGGCGGCCGTGCCGCCGGCCGGAGCCGCGCCCTTGGCCGCGCCCGTGTCGGTGGTCGTCGGGGTCGTCGCCGCGGGAGTCGCCGCCGCCGCGCCCGTGTCGGTGTTGCCCTTGTCGCCGCCGCCGCACGCCGCGAGGACGAGCGCGCTCGCCACGAGCGCCAGACCGTTCAACCGCATGTTCAGAAGGCCTCCAGTGCCGTCCGCTGACTTGTGAATGTCGTGAACCTTCGCTCTGTGCCGCGAAGGATTGTGAATCTATTCACAAGAGGAAAGGGAGGGAAGTGGGGTGAGTGAGTGCCGGGACTGAGGCACTGAGAGCACGGCTCAGGCGAGCACAGCGGTAGCCCTGTCATCCCGCACAAAGGGCCCGCCCTTCAGTCCCTCAGTGCCTCAGTCCCTGTCGTATCCCCTCGCTCGGTAGCGAGGAGTATGCGCTCGACACGGCTCCAGTCCTGCGAGCCGTAATAGAGCCTGCCGTTGATCACGAAGGCCGGCGTGCCGCGGACGGCGAAGCGGCGCGCGACCTCCTCGGCGGCGTCGGCGCGGCGGCGGTGGCGTTCGTCGGCGGCGCAGCGGGCGAAGGCCGCCGAGTCGAGCGCGAGCTGCCGCACCGCGTAGCCCTGGAGCTTGGCCGGGATGTCGACGACGCTCCGCCACACCTCCTGCCGCTCGAAGAGGAGGTCGTGCATCGCCCAGTACTTCCCCTGCTCGGCGGCGCAGGCCGCGGCGGCCGAGCCGGCGACGCTGCCGCGGTGCCAGGGCAGGTCGACGATCGTTAGGCTCGCGCGCCCGCGGGCGACCCAGTCGGCGCGCAGCGGCTCGGCCGCGGCGCGGGAGAAGGTCGCGCAGTCCGGGCAGACGTAGTCGGCGAAGTAGATCACCCGCACCGGCGCGTCCGGCCGCCCCTCCCGGTACGCCACCGCCGCCGCCGGCACCTCACCCGGCGCCGCCGAGTCGGCGGCCGAGTCGGCGCGCGCGCAGGCGAGCGCGATGAGCGCGAACAGGGCGGGGCGGCGCATGGGGGAAAGATGATACGCGGATCGCGGATCGCTTCTCAGTTCGCCACCACCACCACGCGTCCCACCATGCCCTGGTCGAAGCCGGCGCTGTGGGGGAGGCAGCGGTAGCGGAAGGTGCCGACGGTCGGGAAGGTCACGGTGCCGTCCTGCCCCAGCGTCAGCATGTCGGGGAGGTTGGAGTCCTCGAAGTCCACGTTGTGCTGGTCACCGATGGTGAAGGTGACGGTGCCGCCGACGCGGATGGTGACGGTCGGGGGGGTGAAGGTCAGGCTGACGTCGTTCGTGCCGACGCTGGCGGTCGTCGGGGTGGCGCCGGTGACGGTGAACGTCACGGCATCGCTCTTCCCCTCGGACGTAGCGGTTACCGTCGCCGTACCGGCCGTGGCCGCGGTCACGGTCACCGCCCCGCCGGTCGTGGTGTTGAGCGACACCGCGCCGGCCTGGGCGCCGCCGACCGACCAGGCGATCGTGCGGCCGGTGAGCGTCCCGCCGTTCGCGTCGGTCGTGGTCGCGGTGAGCGACCGGGTCTGGCCAACAGGGAGCGCCGCGTCGTCGCCCGGAGTGATGGTGAGCGTCGCGACCGACGCTGGCGGCGTGCCGCCGTCCCCGCCGCAGGAGAGCCCGGCTCCCCCCAGCGCGAGCGCGACGACCGCCGCAATGACCGCAGAACGAGATCTGTGCATGCTGCCTGCCTCCACATTCATGAAATTCACGTTGCCCGCGATGGAAATTATCACCGCGCGTGCATCACCTCGATCGGCCGTAGACCTTACGAGCTCGTGCGCGCCCGGACAACTGATGCGAGGCCAAGGTCGTCCGGACGCGCCCGAACGGGCCTGAATCCGTGACGAGCGTCGCGCACGCGGCTCCATTGACGGGTGCGGCCGGGGAGGCTAGGTTGCGCCCCATGTTCGCCTGCTCCCGGCACCATCACGCGCATCATCGCCACGGCCCGACGGGTCGGGGTGCGGTGCGCGTGCTCGGCTGATCGCAGGCAGCGGCGATCCCGACGACGGCGCACGACGCGCCGCGGCCCGTCCCGAAAGGACGGGCTTTTTGTTTTTCCGACCACCCGATGCTCAAGATCGCTCTCCCCAACAAAGGCCGACTCGCCGAGGACACGCGCGAGCTGTTCGCGGACGCGGGGCTCGACGTGCGGGCGCGCGGCGAGCGGGCGCTCACGGCGTCGCTCGGCGGCGAGTTCGAGGGGCTGTTCGTGCGGGCGCAGGACATCCCCGAGTTCGTGGCCGACGGGGCGGCGGACGCCGGCGTGACGGGGTGGGACCTCGTCTGCGAGTCCGGGCGCGAGCTGGACGTGCTGCTCGACCTCGAGTACGGGCGCTGCCGGCTGGTGGTGGCCGCGCGCGACGACGGCGGCGTGACGTCGCTCGACGATCTGGTCGGCTCGGCGCCGCGCGTGGCGACGGTCTTCCCGCGCGTGACGCGCCGCTTCTTCGAGCAGGCCGGGCGCGCGGTGGAGGTGGTGCCGGTCTCCGGCGCGGTGGAGGTGGCGCCGCACCTGGGGATCGCCGACGTGATCGTGGACCTCACCTCCACCGGCTCGACGCTCAAGGTGAACGGCCTGCGCGAGGTGGCGACGGTGCTCGAGTCGAGCGCGCGGCTGATCGCGGCGCCGGGCGTGGCCGCGGGGCTGATGACGACCGGGGCGAGCGCGAAGGGGCGCGCCCTGGTCGAGCTCGCGACCGCGCTCGCGAGCGTGCTGCGCGCGCGCGGGAAGCGCTACCTCATGGCGAACGTCCCGCGCGCGTCGCTCGACCGGGTGAAGGAAGTCGTCCCGGGACTCAACGGCCCCACGGTGATCGACATCCTCAACGGCGGCAGCCACGTCGCGGTGCACGCCGTCGTCCCCGCGGCCACGATCTACCGCACGATCGCGCAGCTCAAGGAGCTGGGCGCCGAGGGGATCCTGGTGACGCGGATCGAGCGGTTGATGCCGTGAACGGCCGGGATGGGGGATGGGGGATGAACCCTCATCCCCTCGGCGCCACGAGACGAATCATGATCTCCACCACACTGTCCACCTTCCGATTCACCGGCCCGGTCTCGGCGCTCTCGGGCGCCGAGCGGGCGGAGCTGTTCGACCGCGGCACGTCGACCGACGAGGGGGTGCGGGCGAGGGTGGCGGAGATCGTCGGGCGGGTGCGGCGGGAGGGGGACGCGGCGCTGTTCGCGCTGGCGGCGGAGCTGGACGGCGTGGAGCTGGGGGCGCTGGAGGTGCCGCGGGCGCGGCTGCGGCGGGCGCTGGACGGGCTGCCGCCGGCGCTGCGCGCGGCGATGGAGCGCGCGGCGGCGAACGTCGAGGCGGCGCACCGGGCCTTTCTGCCCAGGGCGTCCGAGGTGGAGACGGAGCCCGGCGTCGTCGTCGGGCGGCGGCCGGACCCGTTAGGCCGGGTGGGGGTGTACGCGCCGGGCGGGCGGGCGGCGTACCCGAGCAGCGTGCTGATGGGCGCGGTCCCGGCGCGCGTGGCGGGGGTGGGGGAGGTGGTCCTCTGCTCGCCGCCGGACGGCTCGGGCTTCCCGTCGGACGTGGTGATGGCGGCGGCGGCGATGGCGGGGGTGGACCGCGTGTTCGCGCTCGGCGGCGCGGGCGCGATCGCGGCGATGGCGTACGGGACGGCGAGCGTGCCGCGGGCGGACCGGATCGTCGGCCCCGGCAACGCGTACGTGGCCGAGGCGAAGCTCCAGGTCTCCGGCGCGGTGGCGATCGACTCGCCGGCGGGGCCGAGCGAGCTGCTCGTCATCTGCGACTACACGGCCGACCCGGCGGCGGTGGCGCGCGAGCTGTGTGCGCAGGCCGAGCACGACCCGCGGGCGGCGGCGGTGGCGGTCTGCGTCGGCGGCGGGCTGGCCGAGCTGGTGGCGGCGGCGGTGCGCGACGAGATGCGCCGGCAGCCGCGCGCGGCGGTGATCGCCGAGTCGTTAGGTGCGCGGGGGGCGGTGCTGTCGGCGGACGCGTACGAGGGGGCGATGTCGTTCGCCAACGACTACGCGGCCGAGCACCTGCTGCTCGCCGTCGACCCGGCGGAGGCCGACGGGGTGCTGGCGCGGCTCCGCAACGCGGGCACCGTCTTCGTCGGCCTGACGAGCTCGAACGCGTTCGGCGACTACATGACGGGGGCGAACCACGTGCTGCCGACCGGCGGGCTGGCGCGGTCGTACTCCGGGCTCTCGACGCTCGACTTCGTGCGGTGGACGACCTGGCAGCGCGTGACGCCCGAGGCGGCGGCGAGGCTGGCGGGGGACGTGGGGACGTTCGCCGACGCGGAAGGGCTGCCGGGACACGCGATCGCGGCGCGGGCGTGGGGGGCGCCGTGAGCCGTGAAACTGTGAGTGCTGCCATGGAGGCGCCGGGGGCGTGCACACCGGTCGGGGCCCTCTGCCGGGACGATCTGCTGGAATCGACCACAGAGACACAGAGGACACAGAGGAACTGCACACGGGAGGTCGTCCCCCTGCCGGGACGAGATGCTTGAAGTGCTGGGGAGAACCCTGCGGCCGCGACCCCTTTCAGAGTATTTCACATCTCGTCCCGAGCGAGGGACAATCTCCTCGTGTGCCCGTCCTCTGTGTCCTCTGTGCCTCTGTGGTCGATTCAATCAGCGCCGACCGGCAGAGGGCCCCGACCGGTGTGCACGCCCTCGGCGCCTCCATGGCAGCACTCACAGTTTCACGGCTCACGGCGCCCCCCACGCCCGCGCCGCGATCGCGTGTCCCGGCAGCCCTTCCGCGTCGGCGA
>DATFPD010000334.1:0-3993 GCA_035265005.1 Gemmatimonadaceae bacterium
CGATCAGTTCGCCGTCCAGGCATTCGACGTCGCCGCGGTGGACTATCTGGTGAAGCCGTTCGACGACGAGCGGTTCGACCAGGCGTTCCGCCGCGCGCGACGCGCCGTGGAGCTCGGCGCGGTGAGCAAGCTGTCGGGACAGCTCATGGCCGCGCTGCAGGCCGTGCAGGGGGTGGGCGCCGCCGCCGCCCCGCCGGGCGCCGCGCCCGCCGGCGCACCCGCGCCGCCGCCGCCGCCGGCCGCCGCGCCCGCCGAGCCGGCGCGCGCCATCGCCCACCACGCGCCGCCGCCGCGCTACGAGGACGAGCTCACCGCGCACGCCGAGGACTATCTCAAGGCGGTCTACGAGATCGAGCACGGCGGCGGGGGGGCGGCGGCGACGACCGACATCGCCCAGCGGCTCGGCGTCGCGCCCGCGTCGGTCAGCGGGATGGTGCGCCGGCTGGCGGAGCAGGGGCTGCTCTCGTACGAGCGCTACCACGGCGTCACGCTCACCGCGGCCGGGCGCCGCGCCGCGCTCCAGACGCTGCGCCGCCACCGGATCATCGAGTCGTACCTCGTCACCGCGCTGGGCTACGCGTGGGACCAGGTGCACCAGGAGGCGGAGCGGCTGGAGCACGCCGCCTCGGACGAGCTGATCGACCGGATGGCGCAGGCGCTCGGCCAGCCGACCAGCGACCCGCACGGCGCGCCGATCCCGACGCGCGAGGGGTCGGTGGACGAGCGCCCCCGGCGGACGCTGGCCGAACTGGCCGACGGGGAGTGCGCGCGCGTGGTCGAGGTGAGCGACGACGACCCGTCGATGCTGCGCTACCTCGCGGAGCTGGACCTGGTGCCGGGCACGGTCGTCACGCTGATCACCCGCGCGCCCTTCGGCGGCCCGCTCACCGTCCGCCTGGGGGACGCCGACCGGGCGCTCGGGCGGGAGCTGGCGCAGGCGGTTCGGGTCGAGGGATCCTGAACGGCCGCCCCAGCGTTCGGTAGTGGGTCAGTTTGAGGCGACGGCGACGGCAACGGCAGCGGCTTTGACAGGATGCACAGGAGGGTGAACAGGAGGGTGAACAGGAGGGTGAACAGGAGGGTGAACAGAATGCGGGCCCCGGGAGGCGTGGCTTCCCGCAGCAGTCATCCTGTTCACCATCCTGTTTATCCTGTCGCCGTTCATCCTGTCACAAGGCCGTCGCCGTTGCCGCCACTTCAAAGTGACCCACTACCCAGCGTTCGGAAACGGACGCGGCGGGGCGGCGCGCTCTTTGCGCTTGCCCGATTTCCTCGGCAGGAGGACGGAGCAACCCGGAGGTCGACGTGGCCGTACGCCCCCACAATCCAGTGCCGGTGGATCCCGACGCCGGGATCCCCGATCTCATCCGCCGACTCACCGACGACTCGACGCGGCTGGCCAAGGATGAGGTCCGGCTGGCGAAGCTCGAGATGCAGGACAACCTGCGCGTCGGCGCCCGCGGCACCCTCCAGCTCGCGCTCGCGTTCGGCGCCGGCGTGGTGGCCATGGTCGCCGCGACGATCTTCCTCGCCGCGCTGCTCGGCCGGCTCATCGGCCACAACTACTGGCTGGGCGCCATGCTCACGGGCGCAATCGAGCTGAGCGTGGGCTTCTGGCTCATCAAGCGCGGCGTCTCGTCGTTCGGAAAGCCGTCGTACACGCTCGAGGAGACGCGCGAGTCGCTGAAGAACACCCAGGCCTGGGTCGCGGCGCAGCGGGCTGACTGAAGCGGGAAGGGGGATGGGGGATGGGGGATGAAGGGCCTCGGGATCCTTCGCTTCGCTCAGGACAGGCTCTCCCGGGGCCCTTCATCCCCCATCCCCCATCCCCCTTCCCGCTGATCGGGAACGTCTCCTCCTACGGACCCATTCTGCCACCATGCTCGCCGCGATTGCCCTCCTGGCGCTCCTGACGCAGCAGCCTCCGCGCACGATAGCGATCGACGAGCGGCTGGCCGAGGACGCGGGGATTCGGGTCGGGGACCGCGTGCTCATCGGCGCGGTGCCGGGGGGGCCGAAGGACACGGTGGTCGTGGGCGCGATCGTGCGGCGCGGCGCGGACCCGTCCGAGGTCGCGCGCGCCGACTACCGCGTGCGCATGCATCTCGACCACCTCCAGGCCGTCGCCGGCTACGAGGACCGCGTCGACCGGTTCGCCGTCGCCACGCGCTCGCCGGCCGCCACCGACAGCGTGCTGCGGCGCGTGAACGACGTCGCGTTCGGGTTCCGCGCCTACCGCTCGGCGGAGATCGCGGTCGAGACCTCGCGCACGTTCCTGGTGGTGACGCGCTTCCACCGCGCGATCGGGGTGATCACCATCGTCGCCAGCGCCATCTTCCTGCTCTGCATCCTCCTGCTGCGCGTCGAGGAGCGGCGCCGGGACGTGGCGGCGCTGCGGCTGATGGGGATCTCGCGCGCCACGGTGGTGAAGTCGATCGTCCTCGAGGCGGCGCTCATCGCCCTGCTCGGCAGCGCGCTCGGCACCGTCGTCGGCTGGCTCGGCTCGCTCTTCATCAACCACTACTACCGCGGCGTCTACCGCACCCCGCTGGCGTTCTCGCTGGTGACGGGCGACATCGTGGTGTTCGCGGTCGGGCTGTCGATCGTGCTCGGGGTCGGCGCCGGCACCGCCGCCGCCGTCAGACTCGTCAGGCAGCCGCCGCTGGCGCTGTTCGGGCGGTGACGGAGCGCGGGGCGCGATGCGCCTGAGCCTCGCCCGCGCCGCCCTCCTCCGCCACCGCGCGCGCACGATGCTCGCCGTCCTCGGCGTCGCGGTCTCGGCCGCGCTGCTGCTGGACATGGTGATGCTCGCGAGCGGGATGCGGGAGTCGTTCCGGCGCTTTCTGCTGGTGCGCGGCTACCAGCTGCGGGTCGCGCCGAAGGGGGCGCTCCCCTTCGACACCGAGGCGACGATCGGCGGCGCGGCGGAGATCGCGCGCGTCGTGCGCTCGAACCCGGACGTGGTCGCGGTGAGCCCCATCCTCGGCGCGCAGCTGTACGTGCTGCGCCCCGACAGTGCCGCCGGCGGCGCGGCGGGTGAGCGCGCGCTGACCAGCTTCGCGCTCGGGATCGAGCCGGCGGTGCAGGCCGACTACGACCTGCTCTCGGGGCGCGATGCGGTCGCGCCGGACGCGCTGGTGGCCAACGACGAGTTCCTCGCGCTCACCGGCGCCCGCGTCGGCGACACGCTCCAGGCGGCGGCGGGCTACGACCCGCGGCTCCGCAGCTACGCCGGCCGGCGGCGGCTCGTCGTCGCCGGCCGCGCGGCGTTCCACTACATGGGCGCCGACCAGGCCGCCGCGGCGCTGCCGCTGGCCACGCTCCAGGCGATGAGCGGGCGCGCCGACCGGGTGTCGCTGCTCATGGGGCGCGTGCGCGACGGCGCGGACGTCGAGCGGGTGCGCGCGTGGATCGAGCGCGCGGCGCCGACCGTCACCGCGGCGTCGGTGGAGACCGCGCTGGCGCAGGTGGACGAGCGGCTCAGCTACTTCCGCCAGCTCGCCTTCATCCTCGGCGCGATCAGCCTCGTGGTCGGGTTCCTGCTCGTGACGACGCTCGTGACGGTCAGTGTGAACGAGCGGATCGGCGAGATCGCCGTGATGCGGGCGATCGGCGTGTCGCGCGCCCACGTGGTGCAGCAGATCGTGCTCGAGGGCGTCGCGCTCAGCGTGTCCGGGGCGCTGCTCGGCCTGGCGCTCGGCCTCGTCACCGCGCGTTACCTGAACGCGATCCTCTCCGACTTCCCGGGGCTGCCGGCGAACTTCGACTTCTTCCTCTTCCAGCCCGCCTACGCCTGGCGCGCGCTCGGGCTGCTGGTGGCGGCCGGCATCCTGGCGGGCGTCTACCCGTCGTGGCGCGCGTCCTCCCTCCCGATCGCGACGACGCTGCGGCAGGAGGCGGTGGCGTGAACGAGCCGGGACGGGGGGTGGGGAATGCGGGAAACAGTGCTTCGGGACGTCCCGGGGCCGTTGCAGTTCATCCCCCGTCCCCCAT
>DATFPD010000335.1:0-14321 GCA_035265005.1 Gemmatimonadaceae bacterium
CCGCCCACGCCGGCAGCGCGCACGCCAGCGCGGCGACCGCGAGCATCCCCAGCGCCGCGCCGGCCAGCGTCCCCGCATCCAGCGGACTCACCTCGTACAGCAGCGCCCCGAGCAGCCGCAGCGCGCCCGCCGACGCCGCCAGGCCCAGCGCCGTGCCGAGCGCGGCGAGGCGAAGGCCGCGCGCGAGCACCAGGCGCCGCACGTCGCCGCCCCGCGCGCCGACCGCCATCCGCACGCCGATCTCGTGCCTCCGCTGCCTGACGAACGCCGCCATCGCCCCGTAGACCCCCACCGCCGACAGCGCGAGCACTATCGCCGCGAACGTTGCCAGCAGCGCCGCGTCGAAGCGCGGGCGCGCGAGCGGCACGTCGAGCAGCTCGCGCATGGGCGTTGCGCCGGCGAGCACCAGCCCCGGGTCGACCTCGGCCAGCGCGCGCCGCAGCGCCGGGAGCAGAACGGTGGAGTCCGCGCTCGACCCCACGAGCAGGTACCACGGCACCGCCGTGAACTGTCGGACCGGAAGATAGACCGTCGGCCGCGAGTTCGTCACGTCGCGGTAGCGCGTCTCGCGCGCCACGCCGACGACCGTCCGCCACGGCTCCGCCGAGCCGGGCTCCCCGAGCTTCACGCGCTTCCCGAGCGAACTCTCGCCAGGCCACAGCCGGCGAGCCAGCGCGTCGCTCACGATCACCACCGGTCCGCCGCCCGCGTCGTCCCGCTCGCCGAAGTCGCGCCCGCGTACCAGCGACGCGCCGATCGTCCGGAAGAAGCCGGGCGAGATGGGCTGCATCGCGGCGGAGGGCGCGTCTTCCGACCTCGCGGCGTCCGACCGTTCGGGCGACACCATTGCCACCCACGAGTCGGACGGCGCGAGCGGCGGCACGGCGGTGAGCGAGGCCGCGATGACCCCCGGCACCGCTCCGGCGCGTCGAACCGCGTCGTCGAGCAGGGGGAGGAGCTGCGCCAGCGGGTCGGCGCCGAGTCGGGCCCACGGGTAGGTGAGCTGCGCGACGGTCACGCGCTCGGCGGAGAAGCCCAGCTCCGCGCGCTGGAGCTTGTCGACGCTCCGCACCAGCAGCCCGGCCGCCGCCAGCACCAGCACCGAGAGCGCGATCTGGGCGACGACCAGCGCGTGTCGCGCGCGCGCCGTGGCGCCGGCCGCCAGCCGCGCGCCGCCGCGCAGCGCGGCCGCCGGCTCGCTGCGCGCCGCGGCCAGCGCCGGCAGCGCGCCGAACAGCAGCGCGCTGCCGAGCGTCGCGAGCAGCGCCGCCCCCAGCACCGGCAGGTCGATCCGCAGCTCGTCCGCGCGCGGCAGGCCGGCCGGCGCCAGCGCGCGGAGGACGTCCACGCTCCAGACGGCGAGCAGCACTCCGGCCGCGCCCCCGGCGAGCGCCAGCACCGCGCTCTCGGTGACCAGCTGCCGCACGATCCGCGCGGAGGAGGCGCCGATCGCCGCGCGCACCGCCAGCTCGCCCCGTCGGGCGAGCCCGCGCACCAGCAGCAGCCCCGCGACGTTGGCGCACGCCACCAGCAGCAGCACGGCCACCGCCGCCGCGAGCGCCCACAGCGCCCGACGCGCGTCCCCCAGCACCAGCGCGGGCAGGGTGGTCGCGACCGCCGTCATGCCGGCGCGGAAGTCGGGCGGAAAGGGCGACCGCTCCCCGCGCAGCAGCGACGCGAGCTCGGCCCTGGCCCGCTCTTCCGTCGCGCCGCGCGAAAGCCGACCGACGAGGTAGACGTTCAGGAAGCGGTCGGAGAGCGAGTCCATCGCCGGCGGCAGGTACGTGGCGAACGGCACCCAGATGTCAGCGCCCCTCGGGTACTCGACACCCGGCGGCATGACGCCGACGATCGTGAAGCGCCGCCCGGTCAGGACGATCTCGACCTGCCGCCCCACCGCCCCCGGGTCGCCGCCGTAGCGCCGCCGCCAGAGCCGGTCGCTGATGACCAGTACCGGCGACGCCCCGCGCACGTCGTCCGCCGCCTCCAGCGTGCGCCCGAGCCCCGCGCGCGTACCGAGCACCCGAAAGTAGTTCCCGGACACCAGCGCGCCCCGGAGCCGCTCCACGGCCGCGTCCTGCCTAACGACCCACTCGGTCGCCCCGTGGTACTCGACCGCGGCCGCGCCGGCGAGCGCCCGCGACTCGCGCGCGTACCGGCGGTACGCCTCGCCGCCGATCGGCACGCGCGTCCGGTCGAGCCGCGCGTTCGCGCCCCACATCACCAGCACGCGCTCCTGCTCCCGCACCGGCAGCGGCCGCAGCAGCACCGCCCGCAGCACCCCGAACATCACCGTCGCCGCCCCGATCCCCACCGCCAGGGTGAACACGGCCACCAGCGCGAACGCCGCGTCGCGGCGCAGCGTCCGCAGGGCGAAGGAGAGGTCCTGACGGAGAGTGTCCATTGCGGGATGCGGGATGCGGGACGCGGGATGCGCGGGGAGGGTCGGGTTGGCGGTGGGACCGTTCACGATCGGAATGCCGGGGGGGCGTTGCGCGCGACGCCCCCCCCGCGTCCCGGCCACGTCGCCCGCGCCGCACCACGCACCCGTCCAGGCCCGTCCCGCATCCCCCCCCATCCCCCGTCCCGCGTCCCGCCGAGCCGCTGCCTCAGCTTCCGCCGAGCACGATCTCCCCAGCCGCCACCGCCGCGCCGAACGCGTCGACGACGGCCGGATCGAACTGCGAGCCCGCGTTGCGGCGCACCTCGGCCAGCGCCTCGTCGAGCGTGAGCGGCGGGCGGGTGCGGTACGAGCGCGCGCTCGTCATCGCGTCGAACGAGTCGGCCACCGCGGCGATGCGCGCCTCGAAGGCGATGTCGTCGGACCCCAGGCCGTCGGGGAGCCCGCGGCCGTCGAAGCGCTCGTGGTGCGACCGCACGACGTTCAGGATCACCGGCTCGTCGCCCAGCAGCGGGGACAGGATGCGCCACCCCAGCATCGGGTGCGCCATGATGTGCTGGTACTCCTCCGGGGTGAGCGGGCCCGGCTTGTTCAGCACCGCCTCGCGCACGCCGATCTTGCCGATGTCGTGCACGTGCCCGCCCAGCTCGATCTGCCGCAGCTGCTCCCCGCCCACCCCCATCTCGCGCGCGATCACCGAGGCGTAGTGGCTGACGCGCACCGAGTGCCCGCGCGTGTACGGGTCCTTCACCTCCAGCGCCTCGGCGAGCGCCGAGATCCCGCCGATGAAGATCCGCTCCAGTCGGTGCGCCTGCTCCGCCACCCGCTGCTCGAGCTGCAGCTGGTAGCCGCGGTTCTCCAGCACCAGCGCGCGCTTCTCCATGACCTGGCGGATCCGCGCGCGCACCTCGTCGAGGTGGAAGGGCTTGGTCAGGTAGTCCATCGCGCCGAGCCCCAGACAGCTCACCGCGACGTCCACGTCCGCGTTGGCGGTGATCATGACCACCGCCGTGTCGGGGTGGCGCGCGCGGATCTCGCGGAGCAGCTCGGTCCCGTCCATGCGCGGCATCCGCAGGTCGCTGATCACGAGCGGGATCCCCGGCTCCTGCTCCAGCAGCGCCAGCGCCTCGGCGCCGTTCGCGGCCTCGGAGCAGGCGAAGCCGTCGGAGGCCATCAGGCGCGCCAGCACGTGGCGCAGGCGTGCCTCGTCGTCCACCACCAGGCAGCGCAGGCCGGCGCCCGGTTTGGGGCGCTCGGCCGCCGGTGTGACGAGGGAGCTGATTGCCACGATCCGAATCCGCTGGTCTCAGCGCGCGAGGGGTGCGCCCATTTTCACCCATGCATGCCGAGCGCCAGCGTCGCCAAAAGGGGCGAACGCATATATTTCCGCGTCACGGGCCGAACGGGCGCCGCCGAGTTAGAGCCTTCACACCCGCACACCGGGGAGCGAGCCGACGGATGACGCGCGTCTACGATGAGGACCTGAGCGTCGGCTTCGGCACGCGGGCCATTCACGCCGGCCAGCGCCCGGACCCGCTCTCCGGCGCGATCATGACGCCGATCTACACCACGTCCACCTACGTCCAGGACGCGCTCGGCGAGAACAAGGGGTACGAGTACGCCCGCGGAAAGAACCCCACCCGCGAGGCGCTGGAGCGCAACGTGGCCGCGCTCGAGGGAGGCACCCACGGCTTCGCCTTCTCCAGCGGCATGGGGTGCCTCGACTCGATCATGAAGCTGTTCAAGTCGGGGGACCACATCGTCTGCGGGGAGAACGTCTACGGCGGCACGTTCCGCCTCTTCGACCGGATCCTCCAGCACTTCGGGCTGACGTTCACCTACGTCGACGCGCGCGACCCGAACCGCATCGCCGACGCGATCACGAACCGCACGGTGGCGCTGCTCGTCGAGACGCCCACGAACCCGCTGATGCGCATCACCGACCTCGCGGCCGTCGGCGAGATCGCGGCGCACGCCGGGGCGCGGCTGATCGTGGACAACACCTTCGCCACGCCCTTCTTCCAGCGCCCGTTCGAGTTCGGCGCCGACATTGTCTACCACTCGACGACGAAGTACCTGAACGGCCACAGCGACATGATCGGCGGGATCTGCGTCGTGCGCGACGACGACCTGGCGACGAAGATCCAGTTCATCGCCAACGCCGCCGGCGCCGTCCCGGGCCCGTTCGACAGCTGGCTGGCGCTCCGGGGGACGAAGACGCTGCACCTGCGGATGCCCGCCCACGACGCCAACGGCCGCCGGATTGCGGCCTGGCTCGCCGATCGTCTGGGAGAGGAGCGGGTCATCTACCCCGGGCTCCCCTCGCACCCGCAGCACGAGCTCGCCTGCCGGCAGATGAGGGGCTTCGGCGGGATGATCTCGGTCGAGATGGGCACGAAGGAGAAGGCCAACGCCGTCCTCCGCCGCGCCCGCGTGTTCTCGCTAGCCGAGTCGCTGGGGGGCGTCGAGAGCCTGATCAGCCACCCGGCGTCGATGACCCACGCCTCGGTCCCCCCGGAGCGCCGCGCCCAGCTCGGCATCACGGAAGGGCTCGTCCGCCTCTCCTGCGGGGTAGAAGACGTGAACGACCTGCTCGGCGACCTGGAGCAGATGTTCGACGGCGCCTGACCGGCCTGGACACTTCGCCTGTTCTCTTTCCGTAGGCACCGGTAAGATTCCTGGGGACTGGCACCGCGTCCCCCATCCCGCGTCCCGCATCCCTGCCTTTCATGAGCGAATCGACGAATCCGAACGCCGAGCAGCCGCAGCCCGACCGGACGCTGCCGGTCCCCACGCGCAAGAAGCTCACGGGCATCAGCTCCACCGCCTGGGAGCACCCGGCCGACCGGGCCGCGCTGAACACGCTGCGCGCGCTCCCCGGCTTCGACGAGGTCGTCCGCAAGGTGATGGGCTTCCTCGGCGACCGCGGCGTCAGGCAGCTCTTCCTGGCCAACGCCGTTCGCATCGGCCCCCGCCAGCGCCCCAAGCTGGACGCGCTCTACTCGGAGGTGATCGAGACCTTCGACTACCCCGGCGAGCGCCCCGACCTCTACGTGACGCAGACGCCGTTCGTGAACGCGGCCGCGGTCGGATTCGAGAAGCCGTTCATCGTCCTCAACTCCGGCACCCTCGGCCTGCTCGACCGCGAGGGGCGCCGCGACATCCTGGGGCACGAGCTCGGCCACATCGCCAGCGGCCACGCCGTCTACACGACGCTGGCGATCCTGATCATGCTCGGCGTGAAGAACCTGCCGTTCATGGCCGGCATCAGCCTGATCCCGTTCGAGCTGGCGATGCTCGAGTGGTACCGCAAGGCGGAGTTCTCGGCGGACCGCGCCGGCCTGCTGGCGACGCAGGACCCGGTGAAGACGATGGAGGTCTTCCTGAAGATGGCCGGCGGCGCCGGCGGCGACGACACGATCGACCTCGACGCGTACATGGTCCAGGCGAACGAGTACGAGACGCAGGGCGGCGTGATCGAGTTCATCGTGAAGATCCTCGCCACCATGCGCCGCACGCACCCGATGAACACGGTGCGCGCCGCCGAGCTCCAGCGCTGGATCCAGAGCGGCGAGTACGACCGCATCCTGCGCGGCGAGTACCCGCGCCGCGACGGCGAGGGGCAGCGCCCGCTGGGCGAGGACTACGCGGACGCGGCCGGCTACTACGGCCAGCAGGTGCGCGGTGTGGTGGACGAGCTGAGCGGGACCTGGAGCCGGGCGAAGGACGCCTTCAACACGAAGTTCGGCCAGAGCTCCAGCAAGTAGGGCGCGGCGTGAAGCTGCTGATCGTCGGCGGGGGCGGGCGCGAGCACGCCCTCGCCTGGAAGCTGAAACAGGACGACCCGACGGCCGAGCTGATCGCGGCCCCCGGCAACCCGGGGATCGCGTCGCTCGGCCGCACGGTCTCCGTCCCGGCCAACGACGTCGACGGCCTCGTTAGGCTCGCCGAGTCGGAGCGGGTCGCGGTCACCGTGGTCGGGCCCGAGGCCCCGCTCGCCGCCGGCGTCGTCGACCGGTTCCGCGAGCGGGGCCTCGCCGTCTTCGGCCCCACGCGCGCGGCGGCGCAGATCGAGACGTCGAAGCGCTACGCCAAGGAGCTGATGGCGCAGGCCGGGGTCCCCACCGCGCGCGCCTTCGCCCACTCCGCCGTCGAGGGGGCCAGGCGCGCCGTGCGCGAGCTGGGCGCGCCGGTCGTCGTGAAGGCGTCGGGACTCGCGTCAGGCAAGGGCGTCATCGTCTGCCAGACGGTGGCCGAGGCCGACGCCGCGATCGACCGCATGCTCGTCCAGCGCGCCTTCGGGACCGCCGGCACGGAGATCCTGGTCGAGGAGTTCATCGAGGGCGAGGAGCTCTCGCTGTTCGCCGTCACCGACGGCCAGAGCGTCCTGACCATGCTCCCCGCGCAGGACCACAAGCGCCTGCTCGACGGCGACCGCGGCCCGAACACGGGCGGGATGGGGGCCTACGCCCCCGTCTCGATCGGCACGCCGGAGCTGGTCGAGCACGCCTGCGCCCGGATCATCCAGCCGACGCTCGACGCGATGCGCGAGCAGGGCGCGCCGTTCACCGGGCTGCTGTACGCGGGGCTCATGCTGACGGCGGATGGCCCCAAGGTCGTGGAGTTCAACTGCCGCTTCGGCGACCCGGAGACCGAGGCCATCCTGCCGCTGCTGTCGAGCAGCCTGCTGGAGCCGGTCGTCACCGTGGCCACGGGCGGTCGACTCTCGGACGCGCGGCCGTTCGAGTGGTCGGGGCGGCACGCCGTCACCACGGTCGTCGCCGCCGCGGGCTACCCGGACTCCCCGCGCGCCGGCGACGTGATCGCGCTCGCGCCGGAGGAGGCGGACGTGCACGTCTTTCACGCCGGCACCTCGCTCTCCCGCGACGGCAGACTGGTGACCAGCGGCGGCCGCGTGTTCGCGGTCACCGGAGTCGGGAGCACGTTCGCCGAGGCGCGCGCCCGCAGTGCCTCGGCGGCCGCGCGCGTGGCGTTCCAGGGACGCCAGAGCCGCGGCGACATCGGATGGCGCGAGGCCCGACGGCAGGCGGCGCAGCAGGTGGATGCCGGAGCTACCTGAGACCGAGACCATCGCGCGCGACCTGGACCGGGAGGTCCGCGGCGCCCGCATCGACGCGGTCCACATCACGAAGCCCGACGTCCTGCGTGAGGTGACGCCTGCGGAGCTCGCGCGGCGCGCCGTCGGGGCAGCGATCGAGCGCTGCTGGCGGCGGGCCAAGCTGGTGGTGCTCGACCTGTCGACCGCCGATCGGCTCGTCATTCAGCCGCGCTTCACCGGCGCCGTGCTGATCGACACCGGCTCGCTGCCCGAGCGGGAGCTTCGCTACTCGACGCTGCACCTCGACCTGAGCGACGGCCGGCGCCTGCACTACCGCGACATTCGTCGCCTCGGAACCGTGGCGCTCATGCGCCCCGAGCGGTGGGCGGCCTACTCGGCGTCGCTCGGGGTCGAGCCACTTGACCCCGCGTTCACGGCCGCGCATTTATCGGGTCTTCTTCGGGGCTCGCGGCAGGCCGTGAAGAAGGTGCTGATGGACCAGCGCCGGCTCGTCGGCGTCGGCAACATCTACGCGAACGAGGCCCTCTGGCGCGCGCGCGTGCACCCGGCGCGCGAGGCGCGCTCCCTCTCGCACGACGAGGTCGACAGGCTGCGGGACGCGGTCGTGAGCGTGCTCACGGAGTCCATCGCCGCTCGGGGCACGAGCTTCCGCGACTACCGCGACGCGCTGGGGGAGCGCGGGACCTTCGTGGAGCATCTGGCCGCGTACGGCCGCGCCGGCCAGCCGTGCGCGCGCTGCGGCACGCCGCTCACCGGCACGCACGAGATCGACGGGCGGAGCACGGTGGTCTGCGAGAACTGCCAGGGGTAGAAACGGGACGCGGAAGGCGGGACGCGGGACTGATGGCACTCGCAGCATCTGGCCACCACCGCATCGCCGACTGTTTCCCGCACCGCTGCACCAGGTAGTCTGTCATCGTCGACGGCTCTCATCCCGCATCCCGCATCCCGCAGTCATGCGCGCCACCCTCCGCCCTCCCACCTCCGACGAGCAGCTCGCCGCGATGCGCGCGCACGTCCGCGGGGAGGCGGGGGACCGTCCGGGGGTCTACCGGATGGTGGCCGAGGACGGCGAGGTGCTGTACGTCGGGAAGTCGAAGCGGGTCCGCACGCGGCTGCTCAGCTACTTCCGCTGCGCGTTCCCGGAGGAGAAGGGCGCCCGCATCCTGCGCGAGGCGAGCGCGATCGAGTGGGAGTACACGCCGAGCGAGTTCGCCGCGCTGCTCGCCGAGCTGCGGCTGATCAAGCGCTTCCGCCCGCGCTACAACGTCGCGATGAAGCGGGACGCGCGGCACTACGCCTTCATCAAGGTCACCCGGCCGCCGGCGCCGAAGCTGCTCGTCGTGCGCGGCGCCGGGAGCGAGGACGGCGGGTCGTACTACGGCCCCTTCCACGGCGCCGGCCGCATCAACGACGCGGTGCGCGAGCTGAACGACGCCCTCGGGCTGCGGGACTGCGCCCTCGACACGAAAATGCACTTCAGCGACCAGCGGGAGCTCTTCTCGCTCTCGCCGCGCACCCCGCAATGCATCCGCTACGAGGTGCACAAGTGTCTGGGGCCGTGCATCGGCGCCTGCACCCAGCAGGAGTACGCGACGCAGCTCGCGCTGGCCCGCGCGTTCCTCGACGGATCGGACGACGGACCCCTCGTCCTCCTGCGCACCCGCATGGAGGAGTGCAGCGAGCGGCTGGAGTTCGAGCGCGCGGCGGTGCTGCGGGACAAGCTCCACCGCCTGGAGGCGCTCCGGGAGCAGTTCGGCCGCCTTCGCTTCGCGGTCGAGACGCTGAGCTTCGCCTACACGGTCCCCGGGCTCGACGGCGACGACCGGGTCTACCTCATCCGCCGCGGCCGCGTGCGCGCCGAGCGTCCCGCCCCGCGCTCGGCGGGCGAGCGCCGGGAGCTGCGCGCGCTCACCGACGCCGTCTTCACGCCCCCGGAGCGCGAAGGCTCTACCGTTCCCACCCACGAGGTCGACGAGCTCCTGCTCCTCTCCTCCTGGTTCAGACGTTTTCCGGCCGAGCTGGAACGAACCGAGACGCGCGGGTAACATCTCGCAGTGCTCGAGAGTCGGGATGGCCCGCCTCCTGCATTAATCACCCTCACGGAACCAATTCCGCACAGCTCCTTCCAATGGGGTGGCGATGGCAACGGCTTGGCAACCCACGACGCCGACCTGGCGTCCGACAACGCTGGTGCAGTGCGTCAGTGTAAAGCCCTGGCTGCACTACCCGGGGTGTGACGAGTCGGGCGGCTGCCACGACCTGACCCTCGGCCGGATCTACGAGTTGCTCTCGGTCGAAGGCAACGGTGCCTTCTACCGCATCAACGACGACTCTGGTGAGGATTTCCTCTATCCGGCGTCGCACTTCAAGGTGGTCTGAGGAGCGGCGCCCGAAGCGAGGCGAGGTCGCGGCACTGAAGGCGGCAACACTGCGGCAGGCAGGGCGAACGGCCCCGGGCGAGTCATTCTCCCGGGGCCGTTCGCCCTGCGCGGCTCAGCCCTGCGCGGCTCAGAGGGCCAGCTCGACGATCTCCACCTCCGCCCGCCCCTCCGCGATCGTCAGGCGCGCCACGCTGGGGCGGAGGTCGAAGCGTCGCGGGCCCGCCGCGCCCGGGTTCACCACCAGCCGGCGGTCCTGCTCGGCGCGCGCGACCAGAGACCGGTGGGTGTGGCCGTAGACCAGGACATCGTGCGGGTACCGCTCCAGCAGCTTCGCCGGCGTGGGCGCACCGAGCTCGTGGCCGTGGCTCACGTGGATGCTCACGCCGCCCGCCTCGCGCACGATCTCGGCGGCCAGCCGCGGCGTGCCCGGCGGGTCCGTGTTCCCGAACACCGCCAGCGTCGGCGCGATGAGCGACAGCTCGTCCAGGATCTCGGCGCCCCCCACGTCGCCCGCGTGCAGGATCAGCTCGACGCCCGCGAGCGCCCGATGCACGTCGGGGCGCACGAGCCCGTGCGTGTCCGAGATCAATCCGATGATGTGAGACTCGCCCACCGCGTCACCATCCGTCCGGCTCCCCTGCCCCGTGCAATTCGCCAGCCGCCGTGCGATTTACGCCGATCGTAAACGGACGACGCGCGACCCTCGCTTCGCCATGATCGCGCGTCTCACTCCCCTTCGCCCCAGCGCCGCCCGAGCGAGTGCTCCACGCCCAGGTGGTCCAGTACGCGCGCCACGATGAAGTCCACGAGATCGTCGATCGACGCGGGGCGATGGTAGAAGCCCGGGGCGGCCGGGAGGACGATCGCGCCGGCGCGGCTCAGCGTCAGCAGGTTCTCGAGGTGGATCGTGCTGAGCGGCGTCTCGCGCGGCACCACGATCAGCGTGCGCCGCTCCTTGAGCGCCACGTCCGCGGCCCGCTCCACCAGCGACCGCGACGCGCCGACGGCGATTGCCGACGCCGTTCCCATCGAGCACGGGCAGATCACCATCCCGGCGCTGCGCGCCGAGCCTGACGCGGGCGCGGCGCCGCGGTCGTCGTCGTCGAACACCCGCACGCTCTCGTCCCACGCCGCGCCGCCGACGCGCGCGCGCAGCGCCTCCACGCCCGCGACGTCCATCTCCGTGCGCAGCAGCCGCAGCCCGTGGCTCGAGACGATCAGCCACGTCGGCCGCCGCGCCGCCGCGAGCTGCTCGACCAGCCTAACGGCGTACGGCGCCCCCGAGGCGCCGGTGACCGCGACGACGACGGGGAGCGGGCGCGCGTCGGCGGTCGGCCTCACCGCGCGAGGCGTTCCGCCAGCACGAATCCGAAGAACGCGATGCTGATGATCCCGTTCATCGTGAAGAAGGCGGCGTCGAGCTTCGACAGGTCGTCGGGGCGCACCAGCGAGTGTTCGTAGAGCAGCAGCCCCGCCGCCACCGCGACGCCGGCGAAGTACACCCACCCGGCGCCGGCGGCGACGCCGACCAGCGCCAGCGCCACCACGGTCGCCACGTGCAGCAGCCGCGCGACGCCCAGGGCGCCGGCCTCGCCGAGTGCCGCCGGCACCGAGTGCAGCCCGTGCTCCCGGTCGAAGCCCACATCCTGGAGCGCGTACAGGATGTCGAAGCCGCCGACCCAGGTGCCGACCGCCGTCGCCAGCGCGATCAGCATCCACCACGGCTCGCTCCACCGCCCCGCGACCGCCAGGTACCCGCCGACCGGCGCGATCGCCAGGCTCGCGCCGAGCACCAGGTGCGACCACCGGGTGAAGCGCTTCGTGAAGCTGTAGAAGAACACCCACCCCAGCGCGACCGGCGAGAGCGTGAGGCAGAGCGGGTTGAGCCGCCACGCCGCCACCCCGAACAGCAGCGAGGCCGCGGCCACCGTGGCCGCGGCCTCGCCGACGCCGATGCGCCCGCTCGGGATCTCGCGCATGCGCGTGCGGGGGTTGCGCGCGTCGATCTCGCGGTCGACGATCCGGTTGAACCCCATCGCCGCGAAGCGCGCGCAGGTGAACGCGACCACGATCCACGCCAGCTGCGCCAGCCGCACGCTGCCCGCGTAGCTCGCCAGCGTGACGCCGACGAGCGCGAACGGCAGTGCGAAGAGCGTGTGCGGGAGCTTGACGAAGCTGGCGTAGAGCGCCAGCCGCGACCCGCCGCCGAAGGTCTGCCCCTCGCGGGGCGGCACCGCGCGCGCGCTCATCGCGTGCCCCCCTGGCCGAACCGCGCGATGACCGCGTCGAGGGAGGACGCCGAACGCTCGAGCTGCTGCGCGGTCTGACGGAGGTGCTCGGTCAGCTGGCGCTGCCGGTCGTTCGCCGACGACGCGTGGCCCGTGGCCTCGGACGACGCCCGCGCCGCATCGACCACGCGCATCACCGCACCGCGCAGCTCGTGCGCCAGCCCCTCCTGCTGCCGCGACGCCGCCACCACCGACTCGGCGATCTCGTGCGTGCGGCCGGCGCTGTCCTCGATCCCGCGGAAGACCTGCATCGCCTCGTGCATCACGCGCTCGCCGCGCGCGACCGCGTCGCCCATCTTCGCCACCTGCTCGGTGGCGCCCTCGGTCCGCTCGGTCATCTGCCGTACGAGCTCCTCGATTCGTCTCACCGAACGCCCGCTCTCGGCGGCCAGGTTCCCGACCTCGGTCGCGACGACGGCGAAGCCGCGGCCGTGCTCGCCGGCGCGCGCCGCCTCGATGGCCGCGTTGAGCGCCAGCAGGTTCGTCTGCCGCCCGATCCCGTGAACCACCGCCGCGATCTCGCCGATCGTCGCCGTCGCCTCGCGCAGCGCGGTGATGCGGTCCGCCGTGTCCCGGGCGAGCGCCGCGATCTCGGCCACCGACTCGGCGGCGTTCGACGCCTGCGCGAGCCCGGCGTCCGCCTGCTCCTGCACCGAGTTCGAGATCGTCAGGGTCTCGCGCGCCGACTGGTGCACCGCGCCGGCGGAGGCGGTCATCTCCTCGGCGGCGTCGCGGATCCGGGTCGACGCGCTCAGGCTCCCCTCGTCGGCCGCGCCGACCGCCGCCAGCGACGCCGCCACCTGCGCCGCCCCGTCGGCCACCCGCCGCCCGATCGCCGTCGCCTCGCCGGCCGCGGTCAGCACCTGGGCCGCCGTGCGCTGCGTCTCCTGGATCAGCGCCGCGACGTCGCGCAGCGCCGCCCGCAGCTCGGCCTCCTCCGGCGCGCCCTCGGCCTCCAGCGCCTCGTAGTCGCCGCGGCGGAGCGAGGCGCCCAGGTCGCCGATCCGCTCGAACGGCTGCGTCGTTATGCGGTGGTAGCGGAACACCGCCCACCCGATCGTCGCCCAGGCCACCAGCCAGGCCACGGTCAGCTCGCCGAGGCGCAGGCCGCGGAAGGCGACGATGTAGATGACCGTGCAGACGATCAGCAGGAAGCGCGCGGTGATGTCGACGAGCTGGACGAACAGCGGCCGGCTTCGGAAGCGCCGCCGCACGGCCACCATGACCAGCAGCACGATGCCGAACAGCAGCGCGAGGGCCACCCACAGGCGCGTCCGGTCGTACGGGACGTCCGCCCAGAGACCGGACCACCAGCCGCTCATCTCACCTCGCCGGAATGCCGAGTTGTCCCCACATCCCGTCCACCCGCGCCCTGGTCGCCGCGTCCATCTCGATCACCTTCGGCCAGTTCCTCGTGAAGCCCTCCTCCGGCCACTTGCGCGTCGCGTCGATCCCCATCTTCGAGCCGTAGGTGAAGGCGCGGCTCGCGTGGTCGAGGACGTCGACCGGCCCCATCGTGAAGCGCGTGTCGCGCTCGGGGTCGATGTTGTTGAGCGCCACCCACCAGGCCTCGTGCGGGTCGCGCACGTTCACGCCCTTGTCGACCACCACCAGCACCTTGGCCAGCGACATGAGCCCCTGCCCCCACATCGCGTTCATGACCTTGTAGGCCTGCCCCGGGTACTGCTTGTCGATCGACACGAAGACGAGGTTGTGGAATATCCCCTCGCTAGGCATGTGGTAGTCCACGACCTCGGGGATCGTGAGCTTGAGCAGCGGCAGGAAGATGCGCTCGGTGGCGTGGCCGAGGTAGAAGTCCTCCATCGGCGGCCGGCCGACGATCGTCGCGCCGTAGATCGGATTACGCCGCATCGTCACCGCGGTCAGGTGCACGCGCGGGTAGACGTCCGCCTCGGAGTAGTAGCCGGTGTGGTCGCCGAATGGTCCTTCCACCACCAGCTCCTCCGCCGGATCGATGTAGCCCTCGAGCACGAACTCGGCGTCCGCCGGCACCTCGAGGTCGCACGTGAGCGCCTTGGCGAGGTGCACCGGCGAGCGGCGCAGGAAGCCGGCGAAGATGAACTCGTCCACCGTCGGCGGCAGCGGCGCGCTCGCCGAGTACATCGAAGCGGGATCTGCCCCCACGACGATCACGGTAGGCATCCGCT
>DATFPD010000336.1:0-10047 GCA_035265005.1 Gemmatimonadaceae bacterium
CTGTCCATCCTGTCGCAGTTCATCCTGTCAAAAGGCCGTCGCCGTTGCCGTTATCTCAAACTGACTCACTACCAGGCATTCCGTCCGACGCCGGGAGAACCCCCACACCCGGCAAGCGGGTTCCTGACAGACCCCGGCGGCGACTCGATGTAGCCTCTCTGGGGCCCCACACCAGAGACCGTCGCACCCGGAGGATGCGTGTCCACGACTCTGATTCCAGAAGCCGCCGCAGGACTTCCGACCGAGGCGTGGCGTGCGCCGGAGCGCTCACACGCCCAGCACGTCGACCGGGCCCCCGGCGGGATCCTGATCGCCACCGACGGAAGCCCCGGCGCCGACGCCGCCGTGCGCGCCGGCATCACCCTCGCCTGCCGGCACGCGCTCGACGCCGAGCTGCTCACCGTCTACGAGCCCTCGTCCGCCGCGGTCGAGGAGGCGATTACCGCCGTGAACGTCGAGGAGCTCGAGGCGCGGCTCCAGGCCGAGCAGCGCGAGCGCGTGGAGGCGCAGCGCGAGCGCGCCGGCGCGGACCGCGTGGTGTGGCCGCTCCGCTTCGAGGTCGGGCCGCCCGCGCACACGATCGCCCGCGTCGCGCGGGCGCGCGGCGACGACCTGATCGTCGTCGGCCTCGGCGGGCACGGGCCGCTGGAGCGGATGCTCGGGCGGGAGACCGCGCTCCAGGTGATCCGCCACGCCGGCGTCCCGGTGCTCGCGGTCGCGCCGGAGGCGTCGGCGGCGTTGCCGCGCCACGCGGTGGCGGCGGTGGACTTCAGCGACTCGAGTCTGCGCGCTTCGCAGACGGCGCTGCGGCTCCTCGGCGGCGTCGGGACGCTGACGCTGATCCACGTCGCGCCGCGCCTCGCCGGCCCGCCGAGCGAGACCGAGGCGCTGGCGCGGTTCCACCTCGACGACGCGGCCGACATGCTCCGCCTCTTCCGGTGCCGCCTCGCCGCCCGGAGCGACGCCGGCGACGCCGTGCGCGTCCGCACCGTCACCCGCACCGGCGACCCCGCGACCGCGATCCTCGCCTTCGCCCGCGCCGCCGGCGCCGACCTGATCGTCACCGGCAGCCACGGCCGCTCCTTCGTCCAGCGCGCCCTCCTCGGCAGCGTCTCGACGCGCCTGCTGCGGAGCGCGGGCTGCTCGGTGCTGGTCGGGCCGAGGTAACTAGACCTGCTGGTGTCTCATCGCTTTCTCGGGTCCTGGATGTGACACGTCAGGCACGTCCCCAGGCTCCGGCCGCCCATGCGCTGGGCGTCGAAGTTGGGGCCGTGGGGGCTCACGCGGCGGGTGCGCTCGGAGTGGCACTGCATGCAGTCGAGCTGCTTGTGGCAGCTGGCGCAGCTCTCCAGCCCCTGGCGGGCCGCGCGGCCGTGCTCGATGAACCACTGCGGCTGCGCGTTGTGGAAGGCCACGTCGAGCCGACCCTGCGCGGCCAGGGCGGTGCGCACGTGGCAGCCGCGGCAGAACGCCTCCGCGTTGTGGCAGCTCTGGCAGTCGCGCTCCCGGCCGTATGACTCCGGCGCGTGCCTGACGACGAAGTTCGGCCGGTGGTAGCGGCGGCGCCCCTCGCCGGTGTGGCAGCCGGAGCAGAAGCGCTGCTCGTGGCAGCCCGCGCAGTCGAGCTCCCGCGTCGCCGCGGCCGCCCCATGCGCGCGCTCGAAGTCCGGCGGGTGCACGCGCACCAGCCGCGCCGTGGTATCGGCGCGCGATACCACGTACGCGATGGAGGTCCGGTGCGCCGGCGCTACCGCCGCCGCGGCGGCCGGCGTCGCGCCCCACTCGCCCCCGCGCGACGCTCGGCGCTCGAGCCGCACGCCGGCCGCACTCCCCGGCTCCGGCGCCGGCAGCCGGCGGATGACGTCCTGCGCGCCGCGCCCGATGTGGCAGCTGGCGCAGCTGGCCCGCGCGTGGCAGCTCCCGCAGGTCGCCACGCCCGCGCGGGCGAGTCGGCCGTGGTCCACGTGGAAGTCCGGGGCGCGGTGGCTCGCCGGCACCGGGTACGCGGGCGCCTTGCCGGCCACCGCGGCGGCCACCCGCGGGTCGCGCTCGAGCTGCGCGACCTGGCGCAGCGTCGCGGCGTTCACGTGGCAGCGGGCGCAGCTCTCGCGCGCGTGGCAGACGGCGCAGCCCGCCAGGCTGACGCCGCCGCCGCTGACGCCGCTGCTGTCGCCCGGCGCGTGTCGCACGATGAAGTCCGGCCGCTCGTGCGACGGCGGGCGGGGGAACGCGGCCACGCGCGTCGCGCTCACCGCCCGCGCGCGCGCCACCGGCACGTGGCAGCTGCCGCACGGGCTGTCTTCGGCCAGGTGCGCGCTCGCGCGGTGCGGGTGGCACCCCAGGCACGTCTCGGGGCGCGCCCGGCCGACCGCCATGAACGCGCTGTCCCCCGCGCGCTGGTGGCAGCGGCCGCACTCCGTCGTCGCGGTGCCGAAGCCCGCCGTCCGCGCGTGCAGCGGGTGCGAGAACGCGAGGTTCGCCGGCTCGGTGCGGGCGCCGCTCCACGACACCGGCCGGAGCTTCGGCGTCGTGGCGGCGGTGTGGCACTCGTTGCACAGCTGCGCCGGCGGGTAGAGCGCGCCGGCGCCGCCGTCCAGCACCCCGGCGTGGCACCCGGTGCAGCTCGGGAAGACGCCCTGGTGCGCGCGGTGCGGGAAGCTGTCGGCGCGGGCGGCCGGCGGCGCCGCCGGCGGCGGCGCCTGGCCCGCCGCCGGCGCGATGGCGGGCGCTGCCAGCAGCGCCGCCAGGCCTGACGCGATGGCGCGCCGGCGGATCACGGCGCGCCCGCCCCCGGGTGGGCGCCTCGACTATTCAACGCCCCACCCGACCGTCCACTCCAGCGACACCGTCGCGCGCGTCTGGCTCCAGTCGGGCACCGCCAGGTCGGCGTTGCGCAGCCGATGGCGGTAGAGCGTCGCGTCCCCCACCAGCCGCACATCTCCCGGAAGGCGGAGCCCGCCCTCGAGCCCGGCGCCCACCACGCGGCTCCTCCCCAGTCGGAACTCGTACACGGTCTGGAACGCGGTAGCGCGCGCGCCCAGGAAGGCGTCGCGGCCGAGCTCCCGGCGCACCCCCGCGTCGCCGTCGCTGCGCGAGGCGCCGAAGCCCGCCTCCAGGTCGTACGCCCCGTACACCGTCCACCCGGCGCGCGCGCGCCAGGTGGCGCCGGCCCCCACGCGCCATCCGTCGTCGTGCATCGGCGAGCCGGCGAGCCCCGCGGCGGGCTCCCCGTAGCGGCGGTAGCCCGCGCGAACGTCCAGGCTCGCGCCGCCGGCGAGCAGCGGCCCCTCCCAGGTGGCGTCGGCGCGCGCCTCGTCGAACGCGACCGGCGAGAACGCGCCCCAGATCGTCCACAGCTCGAAGAACGGGCGGTGCCGCCGCAGCTCGGCGCTCACCCCCACGCGCTCCCACCGGCGGTAGCGGCCGCGCAGCCGCGCCTCCTCCACCTGCCCGGAGGCCAGGTTGTGCACCACCTCGCCGTCCACCGACGACGCGCGCCCGAGCCGCACCACGGCGTCCGCGGAGGCGCGCTCGGAGAAGAGGCCGGCGCGGTCGCGGCGGATCTCGCGCTGGTAGCGCGCCGCGACCGCCGCCCGCCGCGCCGGCCGCGCGCGCAGCTCGGCGCCCATCACGTAGCCCGGGTCGTCCGGCGCCAGCTCGTCCACCGCGCCGATCTCCGCGTCGGTGCGGCGCTCGCTCAGCCCCCGCGCCAGCGCCCAGCCGCCGAACAGCTCCCCGGACAGCGACTGCCGCGGCCGCACCAGCAGCGACGCCCCGTCGAAGTTGTAGACGCCGAGCCCGGACGCCGTCCACAGCCGCCCGGCGCGGGCGCGCAGCCGCGGGCGGTCCAGCTCGGCGTAGGCGTCGAGCACGTCGAAGCGGTCGCCGGCGCGCGGCCAGAGCCCCCGCTCGCCGCCTAACGTGGAGCGGGCGCGGACGTGCGCGTGCGCGCTCACCCCCTCGCCCAGCCCCCAGGCCACCGCCTCCAGGTCCTGCGTCAGCGGCGCGGTGGCGAGCACCCGGTCGGTCTGCCGCTGGAAGTAGCAGAACGGCTGCGACGGCGTGCAGCGCACCACCGTCCCCTCGGCCGTCCGCCGGTACAGCCCGAACGGCGCCACGGCCAGCGCCGCCGACACACTGTCGTCCACGAACGGCCTGAGCGCGGCGTAGCGGGCGACGGTGACGCCCGTCAGGCGCATCCCCTGGGCGAGGCAGGGCGTGCCGGCGAGGAGAAGGGCGAGGAGCAGGACGCGGGATGCAGGACGCCGCATCAGCCCTTCGCCTCGGCGCCAGGACTCCACCGCACCTGATGGCACCGCGCGCACTCGCGGCCGCGGAAGTGCTCCACCTTGTCCTGGTGGCAGCCCAGGCAGACGTTGCGCGTGGGCTGGAGCGCCAGGGTCTGCGCGTCGGTGTGGCAGCTCGAGCCCGCGCACCCCTGGTGGGCGACGCGCTGGTGGACCTCGCGCCCCGTACCGTGGCAGCTCCGGCAGTCGCTCGTCGGCGCGTGGTGCTCGCGGTGGCACGACGCGCACTCGGCGCCGCCCGCCGCGGCGAGCGTCACCGGCTCGGTGTGGCAGCGGGCGCACCGCACGGCGCGGTGGTCCGGGTGGCGGAAGGGGAGCGCGCGCTCCTTCGGCCGCGCCGCCGAGCGCACCGCGACCGGCGCCGTCACCCGGTACTGCGACGCGAGCTCGGACGCCTGGTGGCAGGACGCGCAGCCGGCCTTCGACTCGCCCGTGTGGTGGCACGACCGGCAGTCGCCGACCGTGCGCACCGTCAGCTCGCCGTGGCGGCGCTCGCTGGTGTGGCAGCGCGTGCACGGCACCTCGCGGTGCCGCCGGTGGGAGAGCGGGGTCGAGTCGGCGCGGGGCGCGGCGGCGGCACCCTGCGCCGGCGCCGGCGGGCCGTGCCTGACGACGGACGCCAGGAGCAGGCGCGGCGCGGCCGCCGCCGGGGCGGGGGCGGGGGCGGGGGCGGGGGCGGCCGACGCGCTCCGCCGCGCCCGCCGAGGGCGGTCCGAGAAGATGTCGCTGTGGCAGCTCGTGCAGCTCGCGCCCGAGGCCTTCCAGTCGTGCGCCCGGTGGCAGCTCCCGCAGCTCTCCAGCGCGTGCGCGGAGATGCCGCGGTGGAATGGGGAGGCGGTGTCGGCGCGGGCGTGGCAGGCGGCCTCGCCGCAGGTCGCGAACGCCGCCGCCGGCGTCGTCTGCTCGTGCGGGTTGTGGCAGATCCCGCAGCGGCCGCGGTGCGGGTCCTTGAGCGGGTCGAAGCCCGGCATCCGCTCGCGCATCTCGTGGCAGGCGAAGCACTCCCCGCCCGCGGGGACCAGCGCCTGACGAGAGGAGTCCACCGGGTGGCTCTCGGAGACCTGCCGGGTGAACTGGTGGCACCCCACGCAGTGCATCTGGGTCTGCGCCGCCATCTTCCCCAGCTTGATCCGCACGTCCTCGTGGCACCCCTCCTGGCCGCAGGTCTGGTTCACCGGCACGAACTTGTGCACCTCGACGCCGTGGCACTTCACGCACTGCACGTCCTTCAGCACCGCCGAGTCGGAGTTGAGATGGACGCGGTGGCCGGCGGTGGCGACGATCCGCTGCCAGGTGCTGTCGGGACTCCCCGGGCGGTCCTGGATGTGGCAGCGCGCGCACACCCGGTTCGGCAGCTTCCCGTGCTCCGGGATGTCCTGCGGCCGCTCGGCGATCCACACCACCACCTGGCGCACGCTGGCGGCGATCGGCTGCTGGTGGCAGTCGTGGCACTCCAGCTTGGAGTGCTCGCTCGCCTGGAAGCGCTGGTAGGCGTTCGTCATGACGTGGCAGGACACGCAGAAGCCGTTGCTGTGCTGCGTGTAGTGCCAGGCCACGGCGCCGAACCCGGCGACGAAGGCGAGGGCCACGGCGGCCGTGGCGGCGAGCCCGATCTTCCAGCCGCGCGAGCGCGTGCGCAGCCAGACGACGATCGGGCCGCGCCGCATCCACAGCAGCACCACCACCGCCGCCGCCGCGAGGAGGCCGAGGACGATCGCCCCGATCTGGACCGCGCGCGGCAGGGTGAACAGCCAGCGCACGAACGCGTCGACGCCCCCCGGCAGCGGGGACTCGACGATGATCGTGTCGCGGAGCGCCTGGTCGTGGACCGGTGTCGGGTCCTGCGTCACCGCCGTGCCGACGCCACCCGCATCTGTGCGCGCAGCCGCTCAGCCGCGGCGGTCGGCGTGTTCCAGATCAGGCACGACGGCGGGTCCGGCGTCGCCACCACCGCGGGCACGTCCGCGTAGTCCTTCTTCATCTGCACGATGCTCGTGCAGAGCAGCGCCTCGACCAGGAAGGGGTTGTGGACGATGTTCCCCTCGATCGGCGAGAGCGTGGTGCCGCTGACCTCGACCGCGAGTCGCACGTTGAAGTACGAGCCTTCGGCGGTCGTGTAGTTGGTCGACGTGAACTCCGCCGGCTTCGCCGTCCGCACGGCGCTCACCATCCCGTTGAGCACCGACGCCTCGCCGAAGATCCGCGCCCGCGCGGCGAGGAGCGCGTTGAGCGCCGCGTCCTCCGAGCCGTGGCAGCTCCCGGTGCAGGCGTTGAAGCGCCGCTCCGTCACCGTGAGGCCGCAGCTCTGGTCGCGCGTCGGCTCGTCGTTCGGGCCGGCGACGCACGGGATGGCCAGGAAGCGGTGGCCGACGACGTTGAGCTTGAACGCCTTGGTCAGTGTGTCGTTGACCGAGTACGTCTCCATGTGGCAGCCGGCGCAGAGGCGCGGGTTGCGCTCGGTGCCGTGCGTGCTGCGGATGCGCTGCTCCGCGAACTCGGCCTTCAGGTTCGGCGGCCACCAGCCGGCCACGCCGAGCAGGAGCGGGCCCTGCGGGGAGTGCGGGCCGCTGGTCTGCGCCGCGAGGTCCGGGGTGCCGCGCCGGTGGTGGCACTTCATGCACAGGTTCTCGTCCTCGCTCGCCACGTCGATGCGGTAGCGGAGCTGGTGCCCCGTGGTCGCCGTGGCGCCGGTGCCGCTGCGGCTGGCCCGGTTGCTGTGCGGGTCGTGGCAGACCGCGCAGGTGATCTGCTCGGGGGCGCCGCCGGTGCGGTCCCTGTCCTTCTCCACGTAGTCGGAGCGGGCGTCCACCTGGAACGCTCGCAGCGCGCCCTGCCCGGTGTGGCAGCTGCGGCAGTTGTCGTTGTTCTGGGGGGCGCCGCCGGTCGTCCACGCCCGCATCGGCTTCCGCCCGTGGAGCGACTCCTTCCACTCGGCGACGAACGGGGTGTGCGCGCCGCTGTGGCACTCGCCGCAGCCGTTGGTGGCGAGCGCGCCGGTGTCGGCGGCGATGGACGCGAGCGGAATCACCGCGTCGGGGTCCTGCACGTGGTCGAGCCCCGGGCCGTGGCAGCTCTCGCACTGGACGTCCTGGTAGCGGGGGTCCTTCGTCGCCCCCCAGCCCACGGTCGTGGACGCGGCGGTGATCGCGTTCCCCAGGCTGTTGACGGTGTGGCACCCCTCGCACGCGGCCTGGGCGTGCCCGCTCGCCTGGAGCGTCTGCCAGGCACCGGCGTGGCGGGTCTCCTGCCACTCCGCCTGCGGGCCGACGTGGCAGTTGCCGCAGGTGGTGAGCTTGGCGCCCGCGTCGTGGTAGCCGAGGAACTTCGCCGCCGCTTCCGAGGGCGGGTTGAAGCGCGCGGCGTCGCGGTAGACGACCTTCTCGTCCACGCACCCGAGTGCGGCCAACGCCAGCAGCGCCGCCGCCGCCCGGACTCCGAAGCCCCCCCGCGCACGACCCATGGCGTCCCCCGTCTCGGCTCTGCCGAGGAGCTGGACCGGCCGTCCCCACGCCGAACCTAACGACTACGCCCGCCCCGCGGCGCCCCCGAGCGGAAGTCCCATTCTACGCCGCCGCGCCGGCGGGCGCAGTCAGGGAATGCCCGACGCGCCCCGCCCGGCCGGCCCGGCGGCGGAGTCCTCGTCAGGCGGCGCGGCGGGCCCGGCCGGCGACCGCGTCCACCGCCGAACCGCCAGTGCTACCACCGCGCCGCCGCCGAGGAGCATCGCGAAGGGGAGGGCGTAGACGAGCAGGTTGAACCCGCTCGCCTCGGGCGCGAGGAGGATCCACTCGCCGTACTTGGCGACGAAGTACTGCTTCACCTCGTCAGGCGTCCTCCCCGCCGCCAGCTGCTCCCGCACCACCTGCCGCATCTCCTGGGCGAGCGGCGACGGCGAGTCCTTGATCGACTCCCCCTGGCACACCGGGCACCGGAGCTGCCCGGCGATCTCCCGCGCCTGCGCGTCGACCGTGGCTGCATCGCGCGCCGCGGGCTGCTGCGCGCGCAACGGCGCCGCCAGCAGGCACGCAGCGATCCCGAAGCGGGAGAGGGTTCGTCTCATCGGAGAGCTCCGAGAAATTGACCACAGAGGCATAGAGACACCGAGGACGTGCACAGGGAAGAGGAGCCCCCTTTCGGTCGGCTTTGCCGAAGAGCAGTTCGACCACAGAGGCACAGAGAACACAGAGGAAGGGCACACGGGAGAGGGCCCCTCAATCCCGAGGTAGCATCTCGTCCCGAGAGAGGGACCCTCTCCCGTGTGCCCTTCCTCTGTGTTCTCTGTGCCTCTGTGGTCGATCTCTTCAACGCGTCCCGGCCGGGGCCCCTCTGCTGTGTGCCCCTCCGCGGCCTAATTCGAGACCGGCCGCGGCGCGGCGAGTAGGGAGTCGATCTTCGACGCGAGCAGGCGCTCGGTCACCGGGCCCACGTGCTTGTAGGCGACGCGGCCGTCGCGGCCGATGAAGAAGGTCTCGGGGACCCCGTACAGCCCGTAGTCGATCGCCGCGCGCGACCGCGGGTCTTCGAGCGCCGGGTAGTCGGGGACGCCCATGCGGCGCAGCCACTCGCGCCCGTTCTCCGGGGAGTCCTGGTACAGCACCCCGTAGAAGTGCACGTCCGGGCGGTTCGCGTACGAGGCCGCGGTCTGGGCGAGCGGGCCGTGCTCGTCGCGGCAGGCCAGGCACCAGGACGCCCAGAAGTTGAGCACCACCACGTCCCCGCGCAGCGCCGCCAGCCGCACCGTATCCGGCGCCGGCGGCGCGTCGGCGTTCGGCGCGACCGAGAACACCGCCAGGGCGAACCCCGGCGCCTCGCGCCCCGGGAGCGGGGACGGGATCTCCCGCGGGTCGTGGCGCAGGCCGAAGCCGAGCAGGGCGATGAAGGGGACCGCCGCCGCCACCGCGATCGTCGAGCGTCGCCAGTTCATGCGTCCCTCCCGCGTGGAGTGCTCGGTGCCTGACGAGTCATCGTCGAGACGTCGGCCGCCGCGACCGGCGCCGGGCGCACGCCGGCCGGCGGCGCCGCGTACGGCGGCGGCGCGACGCCCGGCGGCGGCATCCGCACCGCCGCCGGCGCCGCGACCGCCCGCCGGCGCGCCGGCCACGCCGAGATGAGCGCGCCCAGGCAGACGATCCCGCCGCCCAGCCAGATCCACGGCACCAGCGGCTCGACGATCACCCGCAGCGTCGCCGAGCTGCCGTCGCGCGCGAACCACATCAGGTTCACGTACAGGTCTCCCGCCGCGCGGCTGCGCACCGCCGGCGTCGGCACCGGCTGCTGCGAGGCGAAGTAGTAGTTCATCCGCGGGTCGAGCGTCCCCACCGCGCGCCCGCCGCGCAGCACGGTCACCGTGGCGGCCACGACGTCGCGCTGCGGCTCGCGCCACTCCTGCAGGGTGTCGAGCCGGACCTCGAAGCCACGCACCGAGAGCGACTGGCCCACGCGCAGTGTCTGCTCCGACTCCGTCCGGAAGGTGGACGACGCGGCGATCGCCACCGCCACGGTGATCGCGCCGACGTGCGCGGTGTAGCCGCCGAAGCGCCGCCGGTTCGCCCCCACCAGCCGCGTGAGCGCGGCCGGCGCCCCCTCGCCGTGCGCGCGCATCCGCGCCCGCGCCCCGTCCCAGAACTCGCGGAGGTTGGCGGCCAGCGCGAACGCCGCGAAGCCGAACGCCAGCACCGCGTACGGGTCGCGCGTCAGCACCAGCGCCCCCGCCACCGCGGCGGCGAACGCGGCCGCCGGC
>DATFPD010000337.1:0-16747 GCA_035265005.1 Gemmatimonadaceae bacterium
GACCAGTGGGAGATCAGCACCTTCAACCGCGCGTTCACCGGGCTGCTGCCGCCGCTCGCCGACGGGGTGGACCCGGAGTGGCGCGACCTCGCCGACCGCGTCGCGGCCACGCTCCGCGGCATCCCCGAGAAGAGCTACAAGGCGGGCGTCCCGGCCGAGCTGCAGAACCAGCTCCGCGACGGGGGCGACGTGAAGATCTCGCTCTTCATCATCGAGGCCCGGATCGCCCTGCGCGAGCTCGAGCGCAGGCTGCTGGGCTGAGCCGTGGCCGCGAGATCCGGGGGGCGCGGGCGGAGGCGGAAGGGCGGCGCCGCCGGCCGCCGCCAGTGGTACGTAGCGTTAGGCGCGGTCGCGCTCGCCGCCGCGGCAATCGCCCTGCTGGCGACGGCCGAGCCGACCGCCCAGGAGAAGGGCGCGCCGAAGGGGGCGCCGAAGGCGCCGGCGGCCGCGAAGGGCCGCGCCACCGACACCGTCGCGGCGACCCTCCAGCGGGTGCTCTCCTCCGCCGAGGGATGGTGCGTGGACTCGCTGGCGGTCGACACGACCGGGCCGCGGACGACGGTCTTCGCGCCGTGCGGGAAGATGGCGCCCCTCAAGGAGGTCACCGCCACCGGACTGCGCTCCCTGACGCCCGCGGCCGGCGCCTCGGCGCCGTCCGTGCTCGCCTCGCTCGGCGCCCCCTGGTGGCTCCTCGCCCTCGCCGCGCTCGGCGCGATGCTCGGCGTGTTCAACCTCTTCCGCGATTCGCCGCGGCGCGGGCGTCAGGCGGCGGCGGCGCCACCCATGGGCGGCCCGACGCGCGGCGGCGGCGGGGGCGGCCAGATCGTGATCGGCGGCCAGGCGCCGAGCCGAGCCGCGCCACAGGCCGCGCCGCCTGACGGGCGCGTCGCCGAACTTTCGCGGGAGGTCGAGACGCTCCGCCGCCAGCACGAGCAGCTCCAGCAGAAGCTGGAGGCCGTAGTGCAGCGGCAGCAGGCGCTCTCGGCCCAGCCGGGCCCGCTCATCCCGACACCGCCGCGCGGCCAGCCCGCCGCGCAGACGCCGTATTCGCCCCAGCCGGGCAGCTTCGACACCCCGGTCGGCGGGTTCCCGGCGGCGGGCGGTGGCGCGCCCGCCGCCGGCGACTTCCTCGGCGGCGCGCTCTCGGCGGACGACGACCGCGTGCACCTGCGCCAGTCGAGCCGGCCGATGCTCGAGATCCGCTGGGCGCCGGGCGCCGCCGAAGCGGCCGTCACCGTGAACCCCGAGTTCCGCTTCGGCGACCTCAACGCGGCGCTGCTCGCCGCCGCCTTCGACGTGGACGGCGGGGGCGGCGCCGGACGCTACGAGACGGTCGTGCCCGCGCGCGTGGAGTGGGGGCCCGGCGCCACCGCCGGGCGCGTCAAGGCCCGCGGCCGCGCCCGCCCCCTCGGCGCATAACGATGCAGGAGCCGCAGCGCCTCCGCCTCAGGCCGCACCGGCGCGGCGACTTCATCGCCGGCGCCATCCTCGCCGTCGCCGGCGCGGCGTACGCCATCGCCGTCTACTGGTTCTTCGAGTCGGGGCTGGCCGCCTGGGGGAGCGCCCCCGGCGTCCTCAAGACGCTCAGCGCCCTGAGCATCGCCCTGACACTTCTGGCGCTCGGCTGGAGCGTCATCCGCGACCTGCGGTGGCTGTACGTCGAGGAGCGCGACGTCGAGTTCGTGCTGCGGCACGGCGAGGACCTGACGCGGCTCGAGCTCGTCCTCCGATCGCCGAAGAACCGCGAGCTGATCCTCCGCGGCCAGCAGCCCGACGAGGGCGACGACGACCGGCGGACCGAGACGCTGATCGACGACCGCGTCGTGCGGATGCGCCGGCTCCTGGACGCCGGCGCCGACCAGCGCCTGCTGTTCAACGAGGCGGAGCTGCGCGGGGTCGCGCTCGCGCGCTCGGCGGTCATTGGCAGCACGGCCCGCTACGTCTCCGGGCTGCTGCTGCTGCTCACCGTGCTCGGCACCTTCATCGGCGTCAAGCAGGCGCTCCCGGAGCTCGTGCGCGCGCTGGAGTCGTCCACCCAGCAGCAGGCGGGGGACGTCGCCGCGCTCATGCAGGGGGCGCTCAACGGCGTGACCGCGGCCTTCGGCGCGAACCTCGCGGCGCTGCTCGGCGCGATCGCGCTCGGCGTGGCGGCGTTCGGCCTGAACGCGGGCCGGCACAACATGCTGGCGCGACTGGAGCAGGCGTCGTCGCAGCACGTGTTCGCACACCTCGGGGGCGTGGCCTCCGGCGACAGCATCGGGACGGCGCTCCAGACGCTCGCGCAGTCGAGCCAGAACCTGGCGACCGCCGTCGACGGCATCCGGGACATGCAGGCGTCGATGGAGCGGCTGAGTGCGGGCGTCGGGGAGTCGCTCGTCGCCACCCGCCAGGCCGTCGACAGCCTGATCCGCTCGCAGCAGGAGCAGCTGGGAAAGCAGAACCGCGAGCTGATCGAGTTCGTCGTCCAGAAGATCGAGCGGCAGATCACCGACACGGCGACGGCCGTCCAGCACGCGACGGCGCTCTACGGCGCCATGCTCGGCACGCTGACCCAGCGCAGCGACGTGCTGGCGGAGACGACGACGCTGCTGGACGGCACGCTCCGCGAGATGCAGCAGTCGCGCGAGATCTTCGGCCGCTACGCCGACGAGGCCAACCGCAGCGTCGCCACGCATCTCGAGCAGATGCGCGAGCCGCTCGGGCGGCTGGAGCGGGCGGCGGCGGCCCAGACCGAGGTCGCGGAGCAGGCGGCCGGCCACTACCGCGCGCTGACCGATCGGGTGGGCGCGCTGGTGCACGGCGTCGGCGACCTGGCCGGCGGCATCCGGGACGCCGAGGCCGAGCGGCGCGCGGCGCTGGAGAACCTGGAGCACAAGACTGCCGCCGCGGTGGCCGCGCAGCTCACGCGCCCCGTGCTCCGACTGGCCCAGTCGATCGAGGAGGTGCCGGCGCGCGTGGGCGAAGGCATCGTCGCGATCGTGCCCCAGGTGCAGTCGCTCGCGCAGTCGCTCGCCGACGCCGAGCGGCGCCGCCAGGCGACGCTGGACGAGCTGGAGCAGCGGGTCGCGGGCGTCGTCGTGCGCCAGCTGGGTCCCGTGGTGGCGCAGCTCGAGACCGACGTGCGGGAGATGCCGGCGCAGATCGCCGCCGGGATGCGCGACGCGATCACCGCCAGCGCCGCGGCGCAGCGGGAGCAGAACGCCGCGCTCGTCACCACGCTGCGCCGGCTGACCGACGCGGTCGACGAGCTGTCGTTCCAGCAGGGGCGTCCGCTGCTCGAGCGCGTCCTCGGCCGCGGCGGCGGCGAGCGGCGGTCAGTCCCGCGCGAGCGCCCGCCGACGCCGGCGTCGGGCACGCCCGTGTCGCGCCCACCCGCGTCAGGCACGCCCGCCTCCGGTGCCCCCGCCGCGGCCGAGCGCGCGGCGCCGGCGCGGCCGACGCCGGCGCGCGCGAGCGGCCCGGGCGTCCCGGCCCCGGCCGGCGACGGCACCCGGATCTTCGGCGGCTCACTCTCGACGACCGACGGGCTGGCGCACTTCACGGCGGCCAGCCGGCCGATGGTGACGATCCGCTGGCGGCCGGGCGCCGCCGACGCGGAAGTCTACGTCAACCCCGACTTCGCCTTCGCCGACGACAACGGCGCCCGCCTCTCGGTCGCGTTCGACATCGACGGGCGCGCCGGCTCGGGGCGCTACGAGACGGTGGCGCCGGCGCGCGTCGCCTGGAGCGAGGACGCCGGCACCGGCCGCGTGACCGCGCGCGGCCGCGCCCGCCGCGCCACCACCTGACGGCGGCGGCGTGGCGCCGTTCGGGATCGTCTCGCATCCGGCCGAGGCCGACGCCGAGGAGGAGCACATCGGTCCGTGGCCGGCGTTCGTGGACCTGTTCGCGGCGACCACGCTGATCATGCTCGTGTTTTTCGCCGTGATCGGGTTCCTCTACATCCGGGAGAAGAGCATCGGCGTCCGCACCCAGCAGCTCAAGAAGGCCCTCCAGGGCGTGGCCGACAGGCAGAAGACGTTCAGCGTGCAGCAGGTCGGGGCGGACGTCCTGATCATTCTGGAGGAGCGCGTCACCTTCCCGCTCAGCCAGTCGAGCCCCCTCAAGCCCGAAGGGCAGCGCGCGCTGCGCGCGATCGGCGACACGCTGAAGGCCGGGCTGCTCGACAGCATCGCCGGGATCGAGATCGTCGGTCACGCCGACCCCAGCCCGTACGCCGCGGGCTCGGGCCTCACGAACTGGGGCATCTCGGCGTCGCGGGCGGCGACGGTCGCGAAGTTCCTCGTCGACTCGGTCCGCCTGGACGGCTGCCTGCTCATCCCGTCGGGGCGCGGCGAGTACTACCCGCGGGACACGGCCCGCGCCGCGCGGGCGCGGACACCTAACGAGTCGGACCGCCGCATCGAGCTCCTGCTGCACCCCGTCGTGACCGGGGCCCCCTCGCGCGGCCGGCGGCCGGGATGTCGTCCGATCCGGGCGTAGCGGCGCCCGCGACGACCGGGCCCGTGACGGCCGACGCGCTGCCGCCGTACGTGCGGTCGCTCGCCCCCGCGTGGCCGGCCGTGCGCGCGGCGGAAGGGCGGGTGCGCGAGGCGTGGGACGCGATGGCCCGGCCGCCGCACCCCGCGGGGCACCCCGCGGGGCTCGCCGCGCGCCTCCGCCTCGTCGCCGCGCGCGCCGCGCGCCTCGTCGAGGGCCCGGACTCGACGGTCGGGCGACTGGCGCGGCTCCACCCCGCCCGCTGGGACGCGGCCCGCGAGCCGGTCGCCGGCGTGCTCCGCGAGTGCGCCGCCGTCGCCGCCGAAGCCGACCGGCTGCGCGCGCTGGCCGGAGCGACGCGCGCGGTGCTCGACGCGTACGGCGCGCTCCGCGAGGAGTTCGAGCGGGCGCTGCCGAGGACGTGGGCCCGACTCGTGACCGACCGCGGCCTCACCGCCGCGGCGGTCGAGCGCGCGGCGTCGGACGAGGAGCTGTCGAACGCGCGGCGGTGGCTCGAAAGCGCGCGGGTCGAGCTGGAGCGCCGACGCGTTGCGGTCGCCGAGTGGCTGCGCGCCGGCGCCGACGGCACCCTCGACGCGGCCGCGGCGGCCGACGCCGTCCCCGACGCCCAGCTCGAGGAGCGCTTCTACCTCCTGCACGCGTTCGGCGCGGCCGACCGGGCGGCCCAGCAGCGCCGCACGGCGGAGCGCCTGCGGCATCACCTCCGCCGCCATCTCGAGGCAGTGCGCCCGTCGTCGGCGCTCTGGCAGCTCGCGGTGCACTACGCCGAGACCGAGACGTCCGCGACGTTAGGGTCGGACGAGCTGCGGGCGTACGCCGACGCGATCCGCCTCGCGGGCGCGCCGCTCCACCCGGCGCCGCCCGAGGCCGCGGTCGACGAGGAGCGCGCGGGGCGGTTCGCGACGCCGATCGACGAGGACACGGTGGTGATCCGCCGGGGGCTGGTCACGCCGCTCGCGGTGCTGGCCACCGAGTCGGAGCGCGACGTACTGCTGGCCGCCCGCATGCCGAGCACCGCGACCCCGCTCGACCGGGACGAGGCGGCCCGCGTCGGGCAGTACTTCGCCTGGGAGCGGCGTGAGAGCTTCTGGTGGCGGACGAAGAACCCCGCCGCCTTCACCGTCGAGAGGCTGCGCGACGACCTGCTCGTGGGTCGCCGCGTGCGCGCCGGGGAGGTGGTGAGCGCGGAAGGCGGCTGGGACCCCCGGCGCCGGCCGCCGGACGCTGCGCACCCGTTCGCGGTGTACCTCGAGCCGCGGCCAAGCTACCTCGACGAGCCCCTCCGCGACCCGTGGGGGCCCGAGCCCGAGCGCGATCGGGCGGGCGCGGAGCGGGTCGCGTACGAGTCGGACGCGCTGCGGGCCGTGCTGGTGCGGTTCCCCGCGTTCTCGGCGGAGGTGGCCTGGCTCTGGCGCCCCGCGCCCCGCTTCCAGAACGCCCGGCACTCGGACGCCGTCGTCCGCAGCGCCCAGCTCCTGCGGCTGCTGAACGAGCGGCGCCCCGGCTCGGCGGCCGAGGTCCTCCACTACGGGCGGATGGAGGCGGCGGCGTACGCGGGCACGTACGCCGCCGCGCGCCGGCCGGCGGCCGCCGAGCTGTCGGAGCTGGTCGGCGGCGGCGGCGCCAGCGCCGGCGCCGGCGCCATGCCTAACGTGGCGGCGCTCGTCCGCGACCTCGCCGCCGACCTCGCGCTGACGGTCGCCGCGGCCCACGACGCGGGGTGGTGCGCCGGAGTGCTCGCGCCGTCGCTGGTGCGCGGGCGGCTCGCCGGCGTCGGCGGCGGCCTCCGGGCGCGCGCGACCGTGCTCGCGCTGCCGCTGGCCGGCGCGCCCGGGGAAGCCGCGCCGGGGCTCGAGCGGCAGTTCGCCGCCGCCGACCTGCGGGCGCTCGGCCGAGCGCCCGCCGGCCCCTACGTGCGCGGCGTCCGGGAGGACCTCGCGGCGCTCGGCGCCCTCCTGGGGCATCTGATGCACGCCGGCCGCGTCGAGTGGCCCGAGCTGCGCGAGCTCTCCCGGCGCCTGCTGGCCGGCGAGGTGCGCGACGCGTCGGCCGCGGCCCGGGAGCTCGCGTCGCTCGTCCCCGCCGGCGAGGCGCCGGCCGAATCGCCCTGACATCGCGCCCCGCCACAGCTACTTTCTCCGCATGTCACGCGGCGGCTGGACGGCGGCGGGTCGAGCAACGGGGAGCGAGCAGCAGCAGCGCGCCGAGCGGCGCGACACGCCCCCGCCGCCCAGCATCCTCATCGTCGACGACAACCCGAAGAACCTGCTCGCGTTCGAGGCGCTGCTCGCGTCGCTCGGCGCGCGGATCGTGGCCGCGTCCGAGCCCCGGGACGCGCTGGCGAGGCTGGACGTCGAGGAGTTCGCCGTCGCGCTGATCGACGTGCAGATGCCGGGGATGGACGGCATCGAGCTGGCGCGGCGGCTGCGGGGGCGCGGACCCGACGCGCCCACGCCGCCGCCGATCATCTTCGTCACCGCGCTCGACCGCGACCACCGGCACACCGCGGCCGGGTACGCCGCTGGGGCGGTGGACTTCCTGTACAAGCCCGTCGACCCGGACGTGCTGCGCGCGAAGGTCGCGACCTTCGTCGAGCTGCACCGGCGGCGCGGGGCGTCGGCGCTCGCCGAGCGGCTCCAGGCGCAGGCCGGCCAGCTCGAGCGGCAGCACGGCGAAGCGCAGGCGATGGCGGAGGAGCTGGAGCAGACGAACGAGGAGCTCCAGCGCGCCGCCGCGGAGGCCGACGAGGCGCGCGGCGAGGCGGAGGCGATCGGCCGCCGGCTTCTCGCCACGCTGGAGAGCATCCGCGACGGCTTCTTCACGCTCGACCGCGAGCACCGCGTCACCTTCGCCAACGGGGGCACGCTCCATCTCTGGCGCCGCACGCGCGAGGAGGTGCTGGGGCGCAACATGTGGGAGCTGTTCCCGGAGGCGCTCTCGCTGGCGTTCTACCGGGAGACCGCGCGGGCGCTGGCCGAAGGGGTCATCACCGAGTACGAGGAGTACTTCCCGCCGCTGGCGGTCTGGCTGTCGGTGCGCACCTACCCCACGCCGGAGGGCGTGGCGGTCCACCTCCGCGACATCACCCGCCGCCGCGCGGCCGAGGACGCGCTCCGCCGCGGCGAGGAGCGCTACCGCACCCTGATCGAGGTGACGGCGCAGGTGGTCTGGGCGGCCGACGCCGAGGGGCTGGTGGACGACATGCCCGCGTGGCGCGCCCTCACCGGCCAGACGCCTGACGAGGCGCGCGGCCTCGGCTGGTTGGACGCGATCCACCCCGAGGACCGCGCGAGCACCGCCGACCTGTGGCGGGCCGCGGTCGCCGCGCGCCGCCCCATCGCGACCGCGTACCGCATCCGGATGGCGGACGGCAGCTACCGCTGGTTCGGCGTGCGGGGCGCGCCGGTGCTGCGTCCCGACGGCACCGTGCGCGAGTGGGTGGGCTCCTGCTCCGACATCGACGAGCGCATGCGCGCCGAGGACGCGCGCGGCTTCCTGGCCCAGGCCAGCGACGCGCTCAGCGCGACGCTCAGCTTCCACGCGACCCTCGGCACGGTGGCGGAGCTCGCCGTCTCGCGCCTGGCCGACGGCTGCGCGCTCCACCTCCTGCGCGCCGACGGCAGCTTCGAGCGCGCGGCGGTGGCCAGCCGGGACCCGGCCAGGGCCGAGCTGCTGGCCCGGATCGACGACCGCAGCCCGCTGCCGCCTGACGCCTCCGCGAGCTACCCGCACGTCGTACGCACGGGGCGCTCCGAGCTGGCCGGCCCGGAAGCGTTCGCGCCGGCGGCGCTCGGCACGCTGACGCCCGACGCGGAGGTGCTGGCGATGCTCGCGCGGCTCGAGATGTACTCGGCGATGGTCGTGCCGATCCCGGTGCGCGGGCACCCGATCGGCGCGCTGACGCTGGTGCTGCACGGGCCGGGCCGGCGCCGCCCGTTCGACGCCGCGGACCTGTCGGTGGCCGAGGAGCTGGGGCGGCGGGCCGGGCTGGCGCTCGAGAACACGCAGCTCTACGAGGCCGAGCAGGAGGCGCGGCGGCTGGCCGAGCGCGCCGCCGAGCGTACGGCGCGCCTCCAGGTGCTCACCGCCGCGCTGGCCGAGGCGGTGACGCCCGACGAGGCGGCGCGGGCCGTGGTGGAGCAGGGGATCGCCGCGCTCGGCGCCGCGGCAGGGCTGGTCGCGCTGCTGACGCCCGACGGCGCCGCGCTGGAGGTGGTGCACGCGACCGGGTACCGGGTGGACGTCGTGGCGCGCGCGCCGCGCGTGTCCCGCGACGCCCGCGTCCCGATCGCCGACGCGGTGCGCGCCGGGGAGCCGGTGGTGGTCGCCTCGCCGGCCGAGCTGGCGGCGCGCTACCCGGACCTCGCCGCGGCGCCGGCGCAGTTCGCGGCCTCGGCGTCGGTGCCGCTGGTGGCCGAGGGCCGCGTGCTGGGGGTGATGGGGCTCGGCTTCGCCGGGGACCTCGCCGCGTTAGGCGTGGACGACCGCACGTTCCTGCGCGCGCTCGGCCAGCAGGGCGGGCAGGCGCTGCGGCGCGCCACGCTCTACGCGGCCGAGGCGGCGGCGCGGCGCGAGGCCGAGGCGGCCGAGCGGCGGCTGGCGTTTCTCGCCGAGGCGGGAGCGGTGCTCGGCGGCTCGGTGGACTACGAGGCGACCGTCCGCGCCGCCGCCCGGCTGGCGGTGCCCTTCCTCGCCGACTACTGCATGGTGGACCTGCTGGACGACGACGGCCAGCAGCTCCGCCGCCTGGCCGAGTCGCACGCGGACCCGGCCAAGGAGCCGCTGCTGCGCGGGACGGAGCGCTACTACCCGCGCGCGGCGGACGAGCGGCATCCGCTGCGGGCGTCGCTGGAGTCGCGCCAGGCCCGCCTGGTGGACGAGGTGGACGACGCCTGGGCCGACTCGGTGGCGCGGACCCCGGAGCACCGCGCCGACCTGCGCGCGCTCGCGCCGCGCTCGTTCATCACGGTGCCGCTCCTCGCCCGCGACCGCCCCCTCGGGGTCATCACGTTCGTCACCTCCGACTCGGGACGCCGCTACGGGCCGCCCGACCTCGCCCTGGCCGAGGAGCTGGCGCGGCGCGTGGCGGCGGCGGTCGACCGGGCGCGACTCTTCCGCGCCGTCGAGGCCACCCGGCGCCTGGCCGAAGCGGCGAGCCGCGCCAAGACGGACTTCCTCGCGACGATGAGCCACGAGCTGCGCACCCCGCTCAACGCCATCGCCGGCTACGTGCAGCTCCTGGAGATGGGGCTGCGCGGCCCGATGGCGGCCGAGCAGCTCACGGACCTGGCGCGGATCAAGCGCAACCAGGAGCACCTGCTGGCGCTGATCAACGACGTGCTGGACGTGGCGAAGCTGGAGGCGGGACGCGTGGAGCTGCGCCCGGACGACGTCTCGCTGGCCGAGGTGCTCGACGGCGTGCAGGCGCTGGTGGCGCCGCAGGTGCAGGCGAAGGGGCTCGCCTACGACTACCGCCGCCCCGACACGGCGGTGGCCGCGCGCGCCGACCGCGAGCGGCTCCAGCAGATCGTCGTCAACCTGCTCTCGAACGCGGTGAAGTTCACCCCGGCCGGCGGCCGCGTGACGCTCGACGCCGAGCGGCGCGGCGGCGGCGTGGTGGTGCGCGTGGCCGACACCGGGCGCGGCATCCCGGCCTCCAAGCTCGAGGCGATCTTCGAGCCGTTCGTGCAGGTGGAGAGCGTGCACACCCGCACGCAGGGCGGCACCGGCCTCGGGCTCGCGATCAGCCGCGACCTGGCGCGGCGGATGGAAGGGGACCTGACCGTGGAGAGCGAGGTGGGGGCGGGGTCGACGTTCACGCTGCGGCTGCCGGGGGCGGGGTAGCCGCCCGGCCTAACGCCGCCGCCGGGGCCGCGCCGCGCGCAGCCACGTCCGGAGCGCCGCCAGGTCGTCGAGCCGCTCGGCGCCGTCGAGCGACGAGCGGTAGGCCGCCGCCGCCGCGCCGCCGACGAGGAGCGAGACGCCCTTCGGCAGCAGGGCGGCGAGCCGCCGCAGCTCGTGCTTCACCGCGGGGTCGCCGGGGGGGTAGACGATGCTGAGCGCCACCGCCCGGGCCCGCGTGCGCGCGGCCGCCTCCGCGATGTCCTCGGCCGGCAGGTCGGGGCCCAGGTAGGTCACGCTCCACCCGTCCGCGGCCGCCGTCGCCGCGGCGAGCAGCGCGCCGAACTCGTGGAGCTGTCCGGCCGGCGTCGCGACGACGAGGCTCGGCGTGGCCGACGGCGAGGTGGCGGTCTCGGTCACGCGGTCGAGGACGCGGCGCAGCACCGCCGACGCCAGGTGCCCGTGGACCGGGCGGAACGTCCCGTCGCGCCAGTACGTGCCCACGCGCTCGAGCACCGGCGCCACGAGCCCGTCGAGCAGCACGTCGACCGGGAGCGCCACGACGGCCCGGCGCAGCAGACTCTCGAGCGCCGACGCGTCCAGCCGCTCGATGGCGTCCAGACACTCCCGCACGTAGTCGGTGGCCGTGGACACGGTCGGCCCGGGCGACGCGGCCTCGCGCGTCGCCCGGGCCCGCGGCGCGGACGCGCCGTCGTCCTTCGTGCGCTCGGCGAGCGCGTCCTGGCGGACGAGCGTCTCCAGCTCGGTGGCCGGGAGCCCGGCGAGCTGCCCGATGCTCCGCCCCGCGAGCGTCGCCCGGTAGAGCAGCCGCAGACGCTCGATGTCGGCGTCGGAGTAGATGCGCCGCCCGCTCTCGGAGCGTTCGGGGACGACGACCTCGTAGCGCTTCTCCCACGCGCGCAGGAGATCGGCGCTCAGCCCCGTGCGGCGCATGACCACGCGCATGGGGTGTCTCGGTGCTCCGGTGTCCGACGGCGGGCGGCTCGACATTCCGAATGCAAAGCTACACCCGCCAGGCATCGTTGTCCAAGAGATGTTCTAGACAAATATTTGACATCATTCTCGCATCGGGCTAGCTTCAATGCATGTGGAACGGCTCGCCCGGCCGCTCGGCAGCACGCAACAGGGCCACCCGTGGGAGAGTGGACATGAGACCGACTCGACTCGACAGCAAGGCCGCGAACGCGGCAATCACGCCGTCGGAGAGCGCCCCCGCGTCCGCCCCCGACGATGCCTCGGCGGACTCGCCCTACAAGCAGGCCCCGGCACCCGAGCGCAACATCCTCGCGACCGCCGCGTCCGGGCCGTTCAAGACGCTGGCGCGCGCGATCCGGGCCGCCGGACTCGGCGAGATGCTCTCGGAGAAGGGCCCGTACACGGTGTTCGCCCCGACCGACAGGGCGTTCAGCCGGATGCCGAAGGCGGAGCTGGACGCCCTGATGCAGAACCGCATCGCGCTGACGGAGCTGCTCCGCTCGCACGTCGTGCGCAACAAGGTGAAGGCGCCCCAGATCGACTCCCCCAGGTCGGCCACCACGCTCCACGGGGACGAGCTCACGCTCACCCGCCAGGCGGACGGCTACCGCGTCAACGACGCGAAGATCCTGAAGACCGACATCCGCGCGTCGAACGGCGTCCTGCACGCCATCGACTCGGTCCTGAGTCCGCGCTGAGCTCGCACCGCTGAGCGTCCCGTCGCGGCTCCCGCCCGCGGCACGAACGCATACTGGTCGCCCGCCGCCGGCTCGTGCGGCTGGCGGGCGGCTTCCCGACATTTCGCACGAGAGACCGCGCATGCCGCACGGAACGACATCCATGGAGTCGGCCGGTCCCGCCGCCGCCGCCGCCGCCGCCGCCTCGGAAACGCGCTCGGTCCGCCAGGCCGCCCAGCGCTACCGCACCAGCAGCCTGCGCCGCGGCGCCCTGCAGCTCGCCACCACGCTCCTCCCGCTCGCCGCGCTGCTCTGGCTGATGCACGCGAGCCTGCGCTACCCGTACGCGCTCACGCTGCTGATCGCGATCCCGGCCGCCGGCTTCCTCGTGCGCACGTTCATCATCATGCACGACTGCGCGCACGGCTCCTTCACGCCGTCGGCGCGCGTCAACGAGGTGGTGGGCTTCATCACCGGGGCGCTGACCCTGACGCCGTTCGGCCAGTGGCGGCGCGACCACGCGCTGCACCACGCCTCGTCAGGCGATCTCGACCGCCGCGGCCACGGCGACATCATCACGCTCACCGTGGATGAGTACCGCGCCCGCGACGCGTGGGGGCGGTTCAAGTACCGGCTCTACCGGAATCCGGTCATCCTGTTCGGCTTCGGACCGCTCTACCTGCTGGCCAAGCAGCGCTGGCTCGCCGGCGGGATCTCGGCCCCCGGCAGTGCCGCCGAGCGCAAGCAGTGGCGGAGCGTCCACGCCACCAACGCCACGATCGCCGCCGCCGCGGTCGTGGCGTCGCTCCTGATCGGCGTGAAGGCGCTGGCGCTCGTCTACCTGCCCGTGATCCTGCTCGCCGCCTCGGCCGGCATCTGGCTCTTCTACGTGCAGCACCAGTTCGAGGACGCCTACTGGGAGCCGCACAGCGAGTGGGAGTACGACACCGCGGCGCTGCACGGCAGCTCGTACTACAGGCTGCCGCGCGTGCTGGAGTGGATGACCGGCAGCATCGGCCTCCACCACGTCCACCACACCGACCCGCGCATCCCGAACTACAACCTCCGCCGCTGCCACGAGGAGAACCCCGGCTTCCACCGCGTCACGCAGCTCACCCTGCGCGAGAGCCTGCGCACCGCGTCGCTCAAGCTGTGGGACCCGGAGCAGGGGCGCATGGTGGGGTTCGAGGCGGCGGAGCAGGCGGAGCGGGCGGAGCGGGCGGAGAAGTAGCGCCACGGGCGCGTGCCCGGGCGCATGCCTAACGCCCGGCCACGCGCCCGCCCGTCGCCGGGTCGAAGACGAGGCGCCGCCCGCCGACCGTGTGCAGCTCGAAGGTGTAGTGGTTGCCCTCCCCCGCCCACCGGTACCCGGACACGCTGTCGATCACCCGGTAGTGCGAGGCGCTCCGCTGCACCCGGTCCGGGGCGCCGGCCAGGTCGAGCGTGGAGTAGCGCCGGAGCAGCGCCCCGTCCCGATAGAAGGCGATCGCGAGGTCGGACGCCGCCGCGCGGTCCCCGCGGGGCCACGGGCCCATCCGCACGACCGACGTGCCGACCTGTCCGTCGCCCGCCGACACGCTGCACTCCAGGTAGATGCCCTGGCTGAACCACCGGTAGGTGGTGAGCAGCGTGTCCCGCCCGGCGCGCACCGCGTAGACCCGCGTGCTCCCGGCCTGGCTGTAGTACAGCGAGTCGGGCACCGACTTGGCGTAGCAGCGCCCCTGCGCGCTCGCCGCGACGTGCGGGACGTTGCTGGCTTCGTCGTCGCGTCGCGGGGCGCTGCCCCCGGCCGCCGCGATCGAGAGCAGCGGCAACGCGGCGAGCAGGATGCTCGCGGTCGGTCCTCGCACCTCACACCTCCGTCAGCCGGGTCCCCGCACGGTAGGCCTGCGCGAAGTGGGCAGCAAGGTTGGCCCGCATCAAGTGGTGGCTCAGAGCAGTTGCCGCCTGGCTGTTCACCACGGAGCACGCGGAGGGCCGCGGCGGAGCATCCGTTGGAGCACCCGTTAGCCCCTCCGTCCCTCCGTCATCCCCGCGAACGCGGGGATCCAGGGCGGGGCCCTCGTCTGGATTCCCGCGTTCGCGGGAATGACGGGCGCGCGGGGATGACGAGCGGACGGGCGCCCCGGCGCGCCGGGATGCAGAGCCACCCGGAAACTGCTCTCAGTTCGGCGCGACGGCGACGGCTCTGACAGGATGAACGGCGACAGGATGGACAGGATGGTGAACAGGATGAGGACCGCTCGGGAATCTTCGCGTCCCGGGGCTGTCATCCTGTTCACCATCCTGTCCATCCTGTCGCCGTTCATCCTGTCAGAGCCGTCGCCGTCGCTGCTGCCCTCTAGCTGACCCACTACTCGGCACCACCCCGACATGGCAGGCGTCAGGGCTTCGGCGCCCGCCGAGCCGCCCCCGCCGGCTCGCGCATCATGAGCGCCGCGTGCGCCGCGAAGTGCTGCTCCTTCATCTGCATCGCGCTCATCGCCCCCGCCGCGAACTCCTCGGCGCTGCGCAGCAGCTCGTCGGCGACGCGGTTGAGCGCCGGGTCGCTGCCGGCGTAGGAGCGGATGCGCTGTGCGGTGCGCGTCAGCAGCTGGCGCGCCCGCTCGTAGTCGCCGGCGCGGTTGTGCTCTACCGCTTCCGCCCGCGCTCGCGCCGCGTACAGTTCGGCCACCACACGGTCCACCGCCTGGTCGCGCGGCTGCCGGTCGTTCTCGGCGTGCGTGGCGTAGGTCCAGTGCAGTGCCGCCGCGGGGGCGCAGGGGAGCCCGTCCGCGCCCACGATGCCGAGCTCCGTCTCGACCACGTCCCCCGGCTCGCCGAGTGGGAAGCGGATCGCGGCCACCAGCTCCACCTCCTGTTCCGACACCAGGTCGCCGAGCTCCACCCGCAGCGTGGAGCGTCCGCTCGACGCGCCCACCGTGCGCGACCGGAAGCGCGTCAGCGGCTCGGCCGACATTCCGGGCGCGAGCCGCACCTCCAGCACCGCCTGCCGCAGCACCACCTCGAGCGCCTCGCCCACCTCGCTCGCGATGAGTCCCGGGATCTGCTCCGCCGAGGAGATGAAGTAGAAGTGGCCGCCGGCCGCGTGCGCCATCCCCGCCAGCAGCCGCTCGTCGAAGTCCGCCCCGACGCCGAACGTGGAGGTCTGCACGCCGCGCTCGCGCAGCGCCGCCGCGTGGCGGATCAGCTCCTCGCGGTCGGTGATCCCGCGGTTCGCGAGGCCGTCGGTGAGGAGCAGGCAGCGGCTGATCGCGCGCCCGTCGCTCGCGTCCGCCGCCGCCCGCGCCACCTGCTCGCAGCCGCGCAGCCAGCCTGACGAGAGGTCGGTGCAACCGCGCGGCTCCACGCGCGACAGCCGGTCGAGCGCGCCGCGCACGGCGCCGGGCGTGGCGGCGCTGGACTCGTGCACCACCTCCACCTCGTCGTCGTAGACGACGATCGCGAACCGGTCGTCCGGGCGGAGCTGCGACAGCGCCTGCTCCACGGCGCGGCGGGCGAGCGCGAACTTCTGCCCGTTCATCGAGCCCGAGCGGTCCAGCACCAGCGCCAGATTGGCCGGGATCCGCTCGGCGCGCCGCGGCGCGCGCGGTGCGGTGAAGCGCACGAGCGCGTAGCGCGTGCTGGCGGCACCGGCGCGCACCAGCGCGCGGTCCGTCGACACGTGGAGGGTCAGCGGCTGATTCTCGAAGTTGGGCGACGTCGGCGGCATCTAGCGGTTCTCCTCGAAAAGGGTGCGGGCCTCGGCGACCAGCCGGTCCACGAGCTTGCCCTGGGTGCGGGTGAGGGGGCGGCGGACGTGCAGCTCGACGTCCGGGGCGAGCGTGATGCGCTCCCACGTCGAGCGTCCGGCGGGCGGCGGCGCGGGCGGCGGCTCGGCGCGCTCGGCGCTCGGCGCGAGCGCCTCGCGCTTCAGGCGCGGCGCCATCGCCGGCGCGGCGGAGGCAGCCGCCGGTGCCTGAAGAGTCGCCGGCGACCGCGCCCCCGCGAGGACCTCGCGGATGTAGGCGATCGCCGAGCCGTCGCGAGCCGCGGGCGCCGGCGGCTCGGGCGGCGGCTGCTCGACCAGCGCGCGCACCGCGTCGTCGTCCAGCGCGTCCAGCCGGTGCCGTATCTCGGCCAGCGGCAGGTGCTCCCGCTGGAGGCGCTTGATGAGCCACAGCCGGTCCAGATGGCCGCGGTCGTACCGCGTCCCGGGCCCCTGCCGTCCCGGCGACGGCAGCAGCCCCTGCTGGAGGTAGTAGCGAACCGTGCGCGGCGTGACGTCGGCCAGCTCACACAGCTCGCCGAGGTCATAAGTCGGTGTCGGGTCGAGAGTCATGGCCCAATATGACAGTGAGACGTTCCACTGTCAATACATGGCCAGGAGCGGACACGGACGAACACGGGCGACAGCACGGGTCAACACGGTTTTCGTCTGTGTTGATCCGTGCTGTCGCCCGTGTTCGTCCGTGTCCTGCTGTTGCTCTACTCCAGATAATTCGCCAGGTACGACGCCGTCCGGCTGTCGCGCGAGCGGGCCACTTCGGCCGGCGGGCCGCTCGCCACCACGCGTCCGCCCTCCTCGCCGGCGCCGGGGCCGATGTCCATGACCCAGTCGCTCCCGGCCACGACGCGCATGTGGTGCTCGACCACGATCACCGTGTTCCCGGCCGCCACCAGCCCGTCGAGCTGCGTCATCAGCTTGTCGACGTCGGAGGGGTGGAGGCCGGTCGTCGGCTCGTCCAGGATGT